>JACCVV010000001.1 GCA_013697955.1 Tatlockia sp.
ATGACGTTTATCCCCGATCATCCCCTTTAATTTTCCATAGTTTTTCCAACTACCACTTGTGCTTGGACCATTTCTCTCTATATCACGAAGCAAAAGAAATAAAGTAGCTTTAGCAGATTTCGGAAGCCTCTCTACTTGTTTAGCAGCTTTGTTTGTTATTTTTATTTTCCAGTTCATAAGATAAATAATATATCATATTCTGATATATATCAATTATAGATATATAAAAGTTAAAGCAGTTTTTTAACGGGATTTGCCTCCACTTGTACTGTCCCCAATATCCATAACAAATACCATATAATCTTTATATAAATAGTTCCTCAATTGTTGATTGCATTTCTTCCTGACCAGGTTTGGCATAGCGAAATATTTCTTTAATCGAAACATTGCCACTTAACTCTTGGGCAAAATGAACACCATGCTTATCTGTTACTTTCTTCAAAAAAGTATGCCTAAGTTTATGCGGGGTGAACTCAAACTTCTCATGGTCTTTTAATTGGGCTAACGCTTGTTTTAAAACACGCTGGCAGATTCGATAAACATCTAAAGTTTGTAAGCGTGTCCCATAGCGAGTAATAAATAAAGGCTCATCGGGTTCAGCCGCCCTTCCCTCTAAATAGTTATCCAAAAAGTCTCTAGTCTCCTGCGGTAAAGGAATTTTTAGACTAACCCGTTTCGATTTGTGTCGTAAGACTTCATGCAACCCTTTGTTCCGATATTGAGAAATATTTAAGGTAACAATTTCGGATTCTCGAAGACCGGTTCCAAGCAAGACATAAAATAATGCCGTTTCCATCAGTGGATTTTGATTCTTGCGAGTGCATAATTTTATTCGTTGTTCGCAAGCTGCTTTTAAACGCATGAGTTGTTTTGAAGTCAATCCATTCCAATCCGGTGCTTCGGTTTGCAAATCTTTAACTTGAGCTAGCGGGTCACCTGCTAATAAAGGTCGTTGTTGATGTAACCATCGACCCACATGCCGAATTGTTGCCATCGTTCTATTAATAGACGTCGCTTTGTAGGTTTTTCCTGTTTTTTCTGAAATGATTTTGCATAAGTGTTTTTGAAAATGCTTAGTCACCGCTGGTGTCCAACTATCGACCAAATCACTGCCTACGTCATTTTGAAAGAAAATAATGAATTTTGACAAATCGCTCTTTTTCGCTTGTTCGGTTTTTTCAGGAGCACCGCTCACATGGACTGTGTAATAATAAGACAGCCATGCTGAAAGTGAATTGTTGTCAAAATGAACAGCTAAGGGGTGAAGAATCTTATCTATCACAAACTTCGCGTTTTTCGTATTTTGGCGATCGAGGAAATTCATAGGGTCTCATTTTTGTTTTTCACTCATTATACCCTGTTTGTGATGGATAAGGTACGTTATCTATCTCAAAGGTTCTGCATGCGCAACTCAAGATTCTAAAAACTTGACAGAGGTTCCATATATGGTACCATTTATATTATGAGTAAATTCGATAAATTAATAATAAAAATGCGAACAAATTCCAAGGATTGGCGCATCGATGACTTAAAAGCTGTCGCGGAAAGATTAGGAATTGAATATAGACAACCTGGAACTAGTCACGTTACTTTTCGGTTTCCAAACGGATTTAAAGTAACTGTACCAGCGCATAAGCCTATTAAGCCAATTTATATTAAGCAATTTTAGATTTGCTAGATGAAGGAGGTTTTTGTAATGAATGAACTAAACTACCCTGCTACTATTCAGCCACTTTCTTCTGAAGATGGTGGAGGTTATCTTGTAACCTTTCCCGATCTTCCCGGTTGCATGGCCGATGGATCTACCCCGGAAGAAGCCTTTCATCAAGCTGAAAATGCTTTAAAGGCTTGGTTAAAAACTGCCCAAGAGTTTGGTGACTCAATTCCAAAGCCAAGCTGCTTAAATAAATATAGTGGCCAATGGCGAATGCGTGCCCCTAAATCTCTTCATGCAGCATTGGCTTCTCGCGCTAAAGAAGAAGGGGTAAGCTTAAATACTTTAGCGATTACTTTATTAAGTCAAGGTTTGGCGAAGTAATATTGTAATAAACCGTATTAATTAATATAAAATACGAACATTACCCTGAACATATTTTTATAAGTAATTCAAATGGTGGTTAGATAAATATATAGAATTGTTCGTAAAAAAATTATTTGAACCAGGAGCATTTACCTTGAAAAAAATTTGTTTATTAATTTTATTTCTATTCTTTAGTTTTACGCCTCCGGCAATAGCAAAGTCTTCACCTAACATAACAATTTTAAAAGAAATGTTTGATAAGGTAACAGTCGAAAAAAATGATAGAGCTATTCCATTATATTATGATAAAGATTTTGAAATGTACTCTAATGGTATAAAAATGGATTTCGATGAATTTTTAAAAATGCACCGAGATATTTATAAAACATCGATTCAATATAAAATTCGTTATGACGAGAAAACATTTATAGAGCAAGGAAATAAGGTTGCTATGCGATTATTCATAACAACTAAAAACCCTAATGATATGGCGCGTGAAATAGAAGTAATTTTGATTGGCCAATATAAAAATAGTAAATTATATCGAGTGTGGGAACTTACTTATCCAGATTGGTCAAAAATAAAAGCTTTTTCTAATAAATCCAAATAATATTATAAGGAATGTAATATTGAAATTTTAACTGGAATGGAGTGACTGCTTTAAAAGTTATTAAAAATCCTGGTCTGTCATCCTTAGGGTTGGTTAGATGCCATTCAAATCAGTTGTTATTTATTGAAGTTTGTGAGAACTAAATCCAAGCTATTCTCTGGATTATTAGAATTAACTTGTTTTTTAATACTGGGGCGCGGCAAACGAAAAAGACGAGCCTCATTTGCTAAGGGTATAGATATATTTTTATGTTTGCTATTAATGTTTCCACTCATTTTTGGATTATATAAGTCGTATTCAGACAATCGACATTTGACAGATTTCATCTTCGAATTCAATTTTAAATCCCACAATAGCGAGCTTACGATAGGCTCAATTGCGGGATTTTTAGCTGCCATACTATAAAAACTAATAGCGTCATGTGTACGTTTTCCCCAATGGTCTACAGAATGATTTATATCTTCTGTTTTATTCTTTATATGTCTTTCTAATAAAAGAGCACAGGTTAAATAAGCTCTAGTAGAATTAAGCTTTTCTAAAATATTAATAGCATTTTCCAGGCTAAGCTCATGAATTTTTTTAGGTAGTTTTATAGTGTCGAACGTATATTTGAGATTATTTTTTTTTGAAATTATATTTTCTACTTGCGATACTAATTGCTCTGCCGTAAATCTCTCAATATATAATTTTTCCATAATTAATACTTATTGATTTTATATTTGCAGGTAGCGCATCAATTAACTGTAGAAGTTGTTGTTTATCAAATTGGTTATCACTTATATCAATGTATGTCACTGTCTGTGGGAGAACACTAAAAGCGAAGGCTAAAACTTCGAAATTTAAGTCACTTAACCGATTGTTTTTTAAATCTATGGAGGTCATGCCTTTTGGAAGGGCTAAAAATATACAGTCTAATTTTTTACTGGAATTTTCTCCTAGTTTATTGCCAGATAATCCAAGGAAATTTAAGCCAGGTTTTATTGCGCCTAAAATTATGCAAATTTCAGCACTGGTTCGTAGACCTAGTGCATTATTACCCAAATCTAGAGAGGTTATGCTCGCTAAATTACCAATTGCATCTCTTAATTCTGTCGAGGTAAACAGGTATAAGTTATTAGAGCGTAGGTCAAGAGTATGTAGACTTCGGGGCAGAACTGCAAATAATCTTGATAAATCCTGACCGCTTAAACAACAAAGATGATTATGAGTAAAGATTAAAGCGTCCAAAGGAATTTTTAAAGCTTCAAATGCTTGTACTAAGTCTTGAGATAATCTATTACCAAGATGATTTCCATGTAAATCAAGAGAAGTTATATCAGATAGTAACGTTCTAAAACGCCCAACAAATTCCTCTACTGACAGGTTATCAAGGTTAATTAAATTATAATACATTGCAAAACTTCCATTATGAGACTTTAAATTCTTCGTTGTAACCCACTTCCTATTTGTGGTTAATTTGCACTGATTTATCAGCATACCCATCTATAGGCTTATGTAGCAAGGCTTGTAGCCTTAATTTTAATGATATCTCAATAAAATTTCCAACCTTTAAAATAAAAGAAATTTTATAGTTATTAAAATGTAAAAAATATATGTTTGATACCCTAAATAAAAATCTACGCAAAAATGAGTAGAATGCAAAAGGATATTTTTGAAAGCAGTTAAATAATAATTAAGTAACATGAAGAACCAGGAAGGTTTAGGGCCAAGTCCAAAATTTGCTGTAAATTCCAATTTATTCATTCATTAAAGGTCTTTGCTTCCATCATTAAAAACAATTAACGTATTAATTAAAGGTTTGTGGGGAGCTGGATTGAGTGATTATAATAAAAAAAATAACACATCAACAATTTCAGAAATTTTCTTAATTTTCTTAAAACTAGGATGTATCAGCTTTGGTGGCCCTATAGCTCATCTCGGTTATTTCCGTGAGGAGTTTGTCAATCGGCTTCAATGGTTAAGCGATCAAGCATATGCCGATTTAGTCGCATTGTGTCAATTTTTACCTGGACCTGCTAGCAGTCAAGTTGGAATGGCTCTTGGTTTGTCACGAGGGGGGATTC
This sequence comes from Tatlockia sp., assembly GCA_013697955.1. Lineage (GTDB taxonomy): Bacteria > Pseudomonadota > Gammaproteobacteria > Legionellales > Legionellaceae > Tatlockia. The sequence continues at coordinate 4,694 of JACCVV010000001.1, forward strand.
GCGGTGCAATAGCAGCGTGGCTTGGATTTACCCTACCTTCAGCTTTGATAATGATATTATTTGGACTTATCCTTCTCAATGCAGGTGTTCATGATAACCTGCCCTGGCTACATGGATTGAAAGTCGTTGCAGTGGCGGTTGTTGCCCAGGCGCTATGGGGAATGAGTAGTACCTTATGCCCAGATAAAACAAGAGCAAGCCTTGCAGTGTTAGCTTGTGTTGGAGCAAGCTTAATACCTAACGCAGCGGGTCAGATTTTAATGATACTACTTGGCGGTATTTTTGGCCTATTCTTTCTTTCATCAGACAAAGCCCTTCCTGCCAGTGAATTGACTTTTCAACTTAATAAACGCTCAGGCATTGGTGTTTTACTTTTATTTTTTATCTTGTTGACGCTATTACCCGTATTGTCTCTTTATACTAGAAGTTATCCGCTACAGCTGTTTGATGCGTTCTATCGCGTTGGTGCTTTGGTTTTTGGTGGCGGTCATGTCGTTTTGCCTTTACTACAGGCAAAAGTAGTTCCGACTGGATGGGTAGATAACTCTCTTTTTCTTGCAGGATATGGAGCGGCGCAAGCAATTCCTGGCCCTTTATTTTCTTTTGCAGCCTTTCTTGGTGCAGTGTCAACGAATACCCCGAATCAATGGCTAGGAGGAATTATTGCATTATTTGCAATTTTTCTACCTTCATTTTTATTAATAATAGGAGTATTTCCGTTGTGGGAAAATTTACGGCAGCACACATCGATGCAACGAGCTATATTGGGGGTTAATGCATCAGTTGTTGGCTTATTATTGGCAGCATTTTACCAGCCGGTTTGGACAAGCGCCATTTTCTCATTAAATGATTATTTACTAGCTATGATGGCATTTTTATTGTTGCAATTTTGGCATTTTCAAGCATGGATTGTTGTAGTTTTTTGCGCTTTAGTCACTGGGTTGGGATGGCATTAGGAATTTAAGAGTATAAATATTTAAGTCGATTTCAGACTAATACGAATTAAGCTCGATAAGTTTTCCTATCTATACAAATCCCTTTGATTCTTGAAATAATTAAGTTTGGAACCTAAATAGCTTACAAACCCTTCTTAAATTCGATTTTTTTTGCTTAAAAGCACGAAATTACCGCTGGGCAGATGGCTCAAGTGCCCTGCCTAAAGGCTGTATACCTTTATTGCCAATGATAATTTAATGCGAGAAAATATGGCCTGATAATGAAATCTTTGGAAAATTAGGGGCAAGCGATAGTCTTTTGCAAATTGAAATTACAGCCAGAACTCGTTATTGGCATCGGACTGAGACTGTGGCTTAATCGCCTTGGCCCAAAGCCTAAAACCCCTTCTTTCTTATCATTACCCTGGAGAGGATTTGAAAACCGACTTTATCAAAATAAAATAACACTCCTATTGTAATGACTTTAAAAATACTTTATTCCTAAATAGGAGTCTTATTTTTCTAACTTTGGAGATACATTATGGACGATTCAAAAAACAAACCTAATCAAGGGCAAGATCAACAAGGACAAAACAAGCCAGGTCAAGGTCAGCAGGGTCAAAATAAGCCAGGCCAGAATCAACAAGGCCAACAAGGCCAACAAGGCCAACAAGGCAAGGATAAATCTAACCAAGATAAACAAGATAAACAAGACCATAATAATCAAGAACAAGGACAGCAAAATAAACCAGGTTTTGGAAAATAATTAATACTGGACCTAGCATTCACGCTGAGGCTAGGTCAGTTTCTTAGATAAAATATTTGATTTTTAAGTTTTTGCTATGGGCAGCTCTGCCCAGCG
>JACCVV010000008.1 GCA_013697955.1 Tatlockia sp.
TTTAATTAATGATTCAGCAGGAAGGTCCGGATTAGATTTAATCTGAGCGCAGAGATTCATATTGTTAATATATTTGGAAAAAGCTTTGCTATCACCAAACAAGGATTCAGTATAAGTGCAATTAAATGTTGTCTTGAATTCTTCTGGTGTCAGATAAATAATCTCACCACCTTGCGCTAAGGGTTTGTCAGAATATGGAATTTTTATGAGACTATTTCCTGCAACCAAACACTCTGCTTTACTTGATGGCTCTGATTTAGATTTAGACATTGGTATAACTCTCTTGTTTTTGCATCATTATGTGAAAAATCAGCTTAAATTGAATGTTTATTGTGTTTATATTCTATCTAATCGCTAAAAATTAAGACAATGTTACCATAAAGTAATACATAAAGGCTTTTAAATTTAGAAAAAATGTACAAATTGATTCAGGTCGTTCCGTTTGTTTTATTGAAAAGACTTATCTTAAATTATCTGGTACAGACATTATAAAAAGCTTACCTAATCAAGGAATTATGGTACTGGCATCATTTGTTGATAAAAATGACAGAAGATCTAAATTAAGTACAATAAAACCTTAGCGAAGGAGTTGCGTCCAATTCTCTTACAGAACTGCTTTTATCAATGATCGAGAAAATTCCGATTGGAGGATTTAAAGGTTTAGAAAACATGATCAATGTACTATTTTGACTGGATCCGGATTGATAATAAAAGTTAAAAGACATGAAAATAGCATGAGTCAATTGATTTTCGATCAAATTAAGTTTTTAAAAAAAGAAGAGCGTAAGGATCATTTTTTGGTTATAAACCGTGACCTAAAACTTAAATTGCTCGACCCTTTTAAAGCTTTATATACAGAAAATATGAAATTATCTTTAATAAAGAGCCTATTGTAAGTATCCCACTTAATACTTATAGTAAAATTTAAAATATTTGATTATAACAGCAATTCAAGAGTCGAATGTAGTTGCTGACTGGCAGTATTTTTGACGATTATGAGTTTGAATGAGCCAGAAGCTGAAACATAAAAAATCAGAGTAGTTTGATGCATTCCATTGAGGAATATATAATCGAAAAAAATTAAATTAATCTCAAGCGCAAAATTAATACTTGTGACCTAACCAATAATGAGTGATTTAATTCGAGAAAAAATCGACAGGTTAATCATTGATATGTTGGTAAATAGGCTTGCCTGTACGTATGCTTCAAATTCTTTTGTTGAATGATTAATGGCAATATTATCCCGTATGAGGAATTGGAACTTATGAATTACAGTCAGGTTCTTCAATATTTGTCTTCCCTGCATAAAACTTTGTATGGTATTAAAATCGACAGAGTCAGAAACCTTTCTTTAGTTCAACGATTAAATAATTTAGTAAATCCTTTTTCTGCACCTTTTAAAATCGTTCACATTGCCGGCACAAGCGGTAAAGGATCCGTTGCTATAAAAATTGCTAAAGCACTGGAACTTTCAGGGTACCGAGTTGGGCTTTATATTTCTCCCCATATACATACTGTACGAGAACGCATTTCAATCAACGGAAGTTTCATTTCTGAAATACAATTCACAGAACTCTTAAATAAAATAATAGCTATAGCTAAAATTAATAATATAAATACTGGATGGTTTGATTTGCTAACTTGTGTTGCTTTGGATTATTTTTTTAAAGAAAATATTGATTTTTTAGTCATGGAAGCGGGCATCGGGGGAAGGTATGACAGTACCAATATAATAACTCCTATTATTTCGGTAATAACGGCTTTAAATCTAGATCACACAGAGGTTTTAGGAGAAAGTATTGAAGAAATTGCTTATGAAAAAGCAGGTATTATTAAGCCTAAAATCCCAGTTGTATTAGGGCCCCGCGTTCCACCATTATTATTTGTCAAAGAAGCAAATAAAAGGAAAAGTCCACTCTTTCAACTCCAGGGGAGGTTTGAAACCTTTGATGACGAAAATAAAGAAATAGCTAAATTCATATTAAACCATCTTGGTGAAAATTTCAGAATAAATGCGGATGCCATTGAAGCGGGGATTAAAACGAACCTCCCTGGCCGATTACAGATTTTAACAAAAGAAATGCTGCCAAACTTGCAATATAAACATTTTCCCAAAGCCCTTATTCTTGACGGAGCCCATAATCCTGACAAGTTGAGCGCTCTTTTTTTAAGTTTAAAAAAAAATTATCCGGAGACTGGTTTTCAGGTGCTATTCAGCCTTGCAAAAAATAAAGATTTAGAAGGCTGTTTGCAAATCATTGCTAATAATGCGGCGCATCTTCATTTAATCAAAATGGATGAAAGCGATTTTTTAGCCTCAGGAGAAATTTTTCTGGCACCCTTAAATAATTTAAATATCAATAAAAATCAATTAAGTATTAATAAATCCCTAACAAAAGCTCTTGAAGTAGCAATGGCGCATGCTGTTGAAAAACATCAGATTTTGGTTATTTGCGGAACTTTTCGAATTATGAGCTCTATCCTTCTCCATTTGGGTATTGAAAATGAGGTTGATCCAGTACCATTTTTGAACTATAGATAGATAAAGTCAACCGAGAGCGCTATGAACCTTGGATCAATGCTAAGCGTTACAGCTCTACGATATCCTAATAAAAAGTATCTTATTAGTGGTGATCGGACATTGACCTATTTAAGCATAGATAGATTGAGTACTAATCTGGCTATTCAATTAATCAACTCTGGATTGCAAAGAGGCGATCGGGTTGCTTTATTATTTCCTAACAGTGCAGAACTAGTTATTAGCTACTTTGCTTGCTTTAAAATCGGTGTAATAGCCGTTCCATTAAATTTTCGACTCAAAGCCACGGAACTTAAAACCTTTCTAAATCATTCAGAAGCCTGTGTTTTACTTGCTGAAGACACTCTATATCAAAAACTTGTTCCGATTCGACACCAACTAAAATTCTTGAAAAAATATTTTATTTCGGGGTTTAATGAAAGTTGTGAGTTTGAGTCTTTTGAAAAGTTAACCCACACCGTTAACAAAAAATTAATCGCTGCAATTCCAGAAATTCGGGATAGCTTCCCCTGTATTATTCTCTACACCTCCGGAACCTCTGGCAATCCAAAAGGGGCAGTTTATACCCACCGTAGCCTTTTAAAAGGGTTAGCTCATTATGTGAGAGAGTTACATTTTAACTCTAAAAGCCGCATCTTAGTTGCTTTATCAATATGCCATGCTGCCGCTTTTGGCACCTTGTTGCTTCCTGGAACTTATGTAGGTGCCTCTTTATACCTGGAGACCTCTAACAATATTGATTTGCTCGTTCAGTTATTACAAGAATTTAATCCCACGCATTTTTTGGGATTTCCCTTTCATTATATCGGATTACTTCATCATCCTCATGGTCACTTGTGTAGAAATAATTCGAAACGAACATATATGTTAACTGGTGATTATCTATCTGATTCAATAGAAAAAGAATTCAGATTGAATTTTAATAGGCCAATAATTGCTATGGCTGGGATGACTGAAGTGCAATTATATTCCATGAATCCCACCATCCAGGGTAAGCAAAAAACCGGATCCATTGGGCTACCCTTTAATGATGTGCAAATCCGTTTAGTAGATGAGTCTAATAAGGAGGTAAATCCAGGAGAAACTGGCGAAATTATTTTAAAAACAGACAGGCAAATGTCTTATTACTGGCATGATGAAGAACAAACCTTGAGAACGATGCGAGATGGGTGGATCTATACAGAAGACTTAGGGAGGAGGGATGAGCAAGGCTATTACTACTTGGTAGGCCGTAAAATATTTATAATAATTCGTGGTGGCTCAAAGATTTTACCGCAAGAAGTTGAATCCGTTCTCATACAACACCCCACAATCAAAGAAGTTGCTGTCACCGGGTTAGCTGATTTCTATTTAGGACAGGTTGTGATGGCATTTATTGTTATCGATAAAGAGGCCGGTGGTTTCACAATTGAACAATTACTTCTTTTTATAAAGAATAAAATTGCAGATTATAAAATTCCTGAAAAAATCATCATCGTATCTAAGCTTCCCCGTAACGCTTCAGGAAAGCTGGATCGAAAAGCACTCGCAAAATGGGCTGCTAATGAAGAGCAGCCGTTTTATCAATTAAATTTTAATAGAGAACCAACGTTCAGATTGAGATGAATCTTGTTTAAAATTATTATTGCAATACAAAGCACCCCAGGCAATGTGTGTTTAAAATTCTCCCTGCATCAATGTGCCTTTCTGTAAAATGATTTAACAATTGGAAATAATTATTGAATTTATAGGAAAGCTGCTAATTTTTAAGCTGAGCATTTTTCAAAGCATCCTTACCAAAATCTAACAGAATAAGAGGATAAAATTTTTTGGTTGTGTAAAATGCTTTTTTTTGAAACAATCAAAGAAAATTTAAAAGGAACAATATGAGTAAATCTAAATATGAAAAAGTAATAGATAATGGCTTGGAGTTAGCGCAAAACACATCAGCTGGGGTTTTTTACGGTGGTTTTAGTAATCTGGTTGCGAATAATTTTAGTAATAAGCCTCTTCGTGTATATCCAGGCGCTCTGATGGGTGGTCTTTTATTTTTTGGTCTTACTCGAATAGGTCAATGTATGAATTTAGGAAATGCATTCGATGAGGTAGGGAATACTGATTCCATTCCTAAGAATAAGTAGAGGACTACTAGCTGAAACAATGATATTCGGTTTAGCCCCAGTACTCGTTATTTCAAATATATTGCTACTCATCCAGTCATCTCGTGGCTTTTTTGATTTTCTTGGATAATATCGTCCAGGGCCTAATTTGTTGTCTAATATTTGGGATACTACTCATATTTTCGATCAGAAGGGCGGTAGCGCGCTGATTTTTTGGCTATGTAGACCTTATGTGAATTAATAATAAATAACCTTTTAAAAAAATGGTATGAAAGAGAAAGGAAATAGCTGCAACTTGGCTTCGCGCGCCAGTGCGACAGATGATTAATATATTATCAGTTGCATAAGGGGAGGGCGCATGGGAATTAGCTATAAATTTAATCAAATCAAATCCAATATATTAAACAATATTCTAGATTTAGGATTGTCTACGCGAAACAGAGCGAATTACCTCCGGCAAGTATAAATTGTGCGGCCAATTTAGAATCAAGCCTAAGGTCAATAATTAACGTTCTAAAATCCTATGTCTGTAATTGGAGTAAAACAGCCATTTATTTTTGTAGTCCTGACAGTTATATCAAAACCACTCTCCAAGTTAGAAATTAAAAGAATTCTGAGCACTTTCTTCATAGCCGGGTTTTTGTACAAGTGCCAATAAGGGTTTTACCGCATATCCAGCCCAAACTGGCAATGAGATTTCTAAAAGACTTAAAGTGCTAATATTTTGTCCATATAGAATAACATATCCTGCTCTTCAATATCCTGAGTAAAGTCAAATTCTCCATGCAAATTCACGTAATGCCAGATTAAAGTCGACCCATTGCGAATATTGGTTAATAGTTCTTTCCTGCTTTCTTCATCCTCTAGCAGAGCCAATTTTTGCGAAAGATATAACTCATTCCATAATACAATTGCATTTTGGATTAATCGCTGACAACCAACAACCATTTCTTGTTCCTCCTTGCTGCTGTATTGAATTTCTTGGTTGTTACCAAACAGAATGGCTTTAGAGAATTTATTCGATAGTTCAATACGATTTAACTGTTTTCAAAAGCCTTTCGTAATTCCACATCATCAATATATCGAAGAATAAACAGGCATTTGATGATCCGTCCAAACTCCTTGATGGCATAGTGTTGGTAGGGTTGGTGTTTAAAAAGGGCTTAATAAATATTCCAAGGTATTCAATTTAGCCTCAATGCTAAACTGAGTCCTAAAGCGCAAGGCCATTAATAATCGATAGGCTTCAAAGGCATAGCTATCTTCCGGCAAAGAGTCCAGGTCTGGAAACTTCAACCGGATCATCATTTGGGATTAGCAAGATCTAGTCTAACCGCAAAACAAATATCGCAAGAGAGCAACTTAATCAAATTTTAATCTATAGTGGAAAAGAAAAAAGAGATTACTCACTATTTAATCAAAATCTTATGCCGGGTTCCAAAGTTAACCTTTCTGAGCCTGCGGCGATAGAAGATAGAACATACAAATTATAACTTTACAACATCGGGGCAAGTTAAAATACCAAACATAGATTCTCAATAACCTTGTCTTTAATATAAGAGTTTGATCCAAGAGTAATTACATTGCATCTTATTCAACAGATAATGGCTGTCTAATAAGCATGACATGTTCACAAGGTAGAGGAATGAACCTAGCAAATCCGTTAATAACTATGAGGGTAATAATTATATTTGATCAGGTTTTCACCGATACAAAGCAATAATTTTAAATTCAATAGTAAACAGTATTCGCTAGGATTAAAAACTTATGAATTTAAAGGGACATCCCATTGGATCTCCCCCTCATTGCATTTAGCATGGCCAAAACCTTTAGAAGCTCTAACAAACCAATTAGAACCTACATAATTATAGGAAAAGTTTGGTCTAAAATCGCATTCATTACTACCAGAAACAGTACCATAAGAACACAGTACCTTCCGGACTGGATAGAACTCAATCCTTACGGAGTTTAATATAATTATGGGTCCTACTTCTGGTGAACAATTTAGCACACCTTTTGGTTCAAGATTATTTATACCGGTACTACGTGCTAGTTGGATCTTATAAACCGATGGGCAATACTCAATTTGACCTGGAATATTAGCAAAGCTCGAAATAGGTAATGCTAATAAAAAAAAAGGAAGACAAATTTTTTAATTCTTATTTCTTATAATGTCCTTATAAAAAAATTATTTTTGGATTAGTTTATTTCCAAAAATTAAAAATAAAATCTTACAAATTATTACTAAAATACAAAACGATATCTCATTAACCATAATTTATAAAGTGAAATTGTAGTATTTAAATAAAATTAAAAAGGCATTGGGTGCTTACTACGTTACCATTTTAATTCAGTGTATAGCTTCCTTGCTTAATCAATTGTTCAACTAAGTCATCACAAGGCAAGCAACTTGCAATTCTCCCTTCCTCTCTCTCTATTTCATGTTCAAAGACTAAAAATCCAGAAACAATACCTTGAAAAATGAAAGGTTCCTTAATATCGATTAATTCTTTGTGTTGAAGACCTGCTTCTTCAATCATAGTAGGGTAATTATCTTTAGTTATATCTGCTCTAGTTATTTCGAAATTTCTAAAATAGCAAAAATATGGTTCTTTTTTAATAAGCTGGTTAATAATTTCAATGTAACCAGGTTTAGTTGAAGGTGTTGAACTTTTTGCTGAGATAAATAAAAACCCTAATCCAGAAACATCCTAAAACGGCTATAGATCAGCAGAACAACAGTGTGCTTAAAAGATTGCTGATGTTTTACATTAATTAGAGTCAAAATACTTGTTAAATCAATGTTGTTTTAATAGATTAGTTACCACCGATTTCTGTAATGAATAACATGAGAGTTTCTAAAAAATATTTAACCAATATGCCGTGGTATTTAAAACCTTTTTTTTGGAATCAAAGAAGAAAATACGGTCAAATTTTAAAGCCAGCACAGGTCTGGGCAACTATCCCCAAGGTATTTATATCGTTGGCCTGTCTTTATGGGGCGCTTGATAGAAAAAAATCACCATTATCGCCACATCTGCGCTCACTCATAACAGTTAGAGTATCTCAAATCAACGGGTGCAAATTTTGTGTTGATATTAATACTGCAACACTTATTAGGCGAGCCGGTTCGGAAGAGAAGTGCCTGCAACTTGAGAACTGGCAGCAATCACCTCTTTTTTCAAGTAATGAACGAGCCGCACTAAAATTTGCTGAGGAGATCACCTATTCTGATAGGCACCCTGATGATGATTGTTTTAATCAATTAAAATTATATTTTAAAGAGCAGGAAATTATCGAATTAACAGCTCTAATCGCTTTTCAAAATATGTCTAGTAAATTTAATAGTGCTCTTGAGATAGAACCCCAAGGTTTTTGTAGACTTTATAAAAATTAACCTTAACCTATACTTACTAATAAAATCTAATCTTTATTATTAAATAAAATTTGCAAACTATTTCAAGCTCGTAAAGTAGAAGATGGTAACTGAGCAATCCAAGCGCTTATACTATCTCTTCAAGGTAATTTTAAAGTTACATTTTTCTGATAGGTTTAAACCATGCGTTTTTTAATTCTCATTTTAGCTCTACTATCTCAATCTCCCTTTGCAAAAACGGCAGATGCCATTTTTGCTGGAGGATGTTTTTGGTGCGTTGAAGCTGATTTTGATAAAGTTCCTGGGGTTTTACAAACCGTATCAGGCTATGATGGGGGCACAGAACCTAATCCAACTTATGAACTAGTGTCATCTGGTAGGACCCAATATGTTGAATCTGTACGTGTAATTTACGACCCAAATCGAGTAACTTATAAACAATTGCTAAATTATTATTGGCGGCATATTGATCCCACCGTTAAAAATGCCCAGTTTTGTGATCAGGGCTCTCAATATCGGAGTATCATTTTTTATTTAAATGAAGAACAAAAAAAAGAAGCTTTAGAATCCAGGCTCGCTCTTAACAAGAAATTTTCTATAATTTACACAGATATTGTCCCGTCCACCCGTTTTTATGAGGCTGAAACCTATCATCAAAACTATTATCAAAAAAATCCGCTACGCTATAAGTATTACCGTTATCAATGTGGGCGGGATAAACGAATTTGGGAGGTGTGGCATGATAAAACTAATTAGTGTTTTATTTAATCTGCTGATATTCACTGACGTGATGGCATATACACCCCAATTTAATAAATCTGAGCAAATCAAAAAGCTAAGTCCTTTACAACAGCAGGTTACCCAAAATGGTTCAACAGAAAAAGCGTTTGATAATGCCTATTGGAACAATAAAGGGGAAGGCATTTATGTTGATGTAGTTTCTGGGGAACCTTTGTTCAGTTCAAGTGATAAATTCGATTCAGGTACGGGTTGGCCCAGTTTCACAAAACCGATTGAGGCATCGAGTCTTGTTTTAAATAATGAAAGAAGCTATTTTTTCATCAAACGAACCGAAGTTCGATCTAAATACGCAAACTCTCATTTAGGCCATGTCTTTAAAGATGGACCAAAACCAACGGGTTTACGCTATTGTATGAATTCAGCCGCCTTAAGATTTATTCCAAAAAACCAAATGGAGCAATTGGGTTATGGTGAGTACCTGTATCTGTTCAAATAAAAAATCTCTATTTTCTAAACAACTGTCAGCTCAGACTGTTGCATTAAGTTATCAGTTACTTAACTGTTGCGAATAAAATTGTTTAAGGCGTGAGACTGCAGTTAAGGATACTAAAATTGTAAATACGACCGCGAGAAAGACAAACGCATTAGGCCATAGCATCATGGCAATAAAGAAAAGAAAAGCTTCAGCACGCTCCATCAGACCTGGGCTATAGTGGAAACTTTTATTGGAATCATTGGCAGTAAAAATACCCACTACTAGAAAACTGGTTATGCATAAGAGCATAGAACCTAACATTAATATAGACCATAGTCCGCGTTCAGGAGGTGCCTGGAAAAATAGCGCAAATATCACAACAAATTCCACCAGTCGGTCTGTCGTAATGTCTAATACCGAGCCCCAATCAGAACTACGTTGGTTAAGTCGTGCTAAAGTGCCATCAAGGGTGTCGCAAAAACCAGACAATAAAAGCAATGTTATAGCTAAGTAAACATGATGCAGCATTAGAGCAGGTAAAACTAAAAGCCCTAAATAACCTGATAAAATTGTCATTTGATTTGGCGTTATTGTGTTTTTTAACAAATTAGCCACAGGATTGACTAAAATTCGTTGATATACCTGCCGTAGATGGGGTTCTATCATAAGGTTATCCTAATTTATTCAACAAGCTGACAAGCCAGCGCATTTTTTTAGAAAGTAATTGGGGCTTATAAAATTCACCCGCAACTCGTTTAGAAATTTCACTTAAGGTGGGGTAGGGAACTATAGCATCGGTAAAAGTACGTAAGGTTGTTTGATTACGAACCGCAATAGCCCAAGGTAGGATTAATTCCCCGGCGTGAGCCCCCACTATAGTTACGCCTAAAATTTTTGCTTTCTTATTAGTGATAACTTTTATTTTACCCTGGAGGGTGTGTTCTGTGTGGGCACGATCATTTTCCATAAATGGCCATTCTGTTATTTTCAAATCCTTACGTTTTAAAGCGTCCTCTGCTGAAATACCCACGTGGGCTATTTCAGGCTCAGTATAAATTACCCAAGGAACAGCATTATAGTTAATTTTAGTAGGAATTCTAAAAGCAATATTACGTAAAATAATTCCTGCATGATAGCTTGCCACATGCGTAAACTGATAAGGCCCAACAACATCCCCTAGTGCATACACTTTTTTATTGGTGGTTTGTAAATATGAATTAACGTCTATGCCCTTATCAGAGTAACGTATACCTGCTTTTTCTAGATTAAGGTCTTCAACATCGGCGCGACGACCCGTGGCTATTAGCAAATGACTTCCTGTGACGGTGAACTTTTTGCCTTGGTTTTCAATAGTGACCATAATGACCTGATGAGAGATGTGGTCTACTTTTTGTACTTTACTCATCTCATGAATCACAATTCCCATGAAAATTAATTCCTCTCTTAGAATGGTTACGCAATCTACATCGTCTTTAGGAAGAATAGTGAAGCCTTCTATTATTGTGACGTTTGAACCTAGCATGGAAAAAGCCTGTGCTAATTCACAGCCAATGGGTCCACCACCTACTACAATGAGATGCTTAGGCAGTTCTTTTAAATCGAAAATGGTTTCATTCGTTAAGTAGGGGGTAACCTCTAACCCAGGAATCGGAGGCTTAACTGGGACGGAGCCTGTGGCAATTACAAACCGTTTAGCAATTATTTCAACACCACCAGCAGCAATTGTGTTAGCGCCCACAAAGCGCGCTGTTGCTTTAATTACGTGCACGCCGAGGGATTCGAAGCGATTTTTGGAGTCATTTTTTGCAAGAGTAGCAATAACACGATGAACCCTCTCCATAACTTTTTGGAAATCTATGTCTACTCCTTTTACACGAATACCAAATTCACCAGTATGGCGTAACTTGTATGCTAATTTAGCTGCAGCTAGTAGGGATTTCGAGGGAACGCACCCGTAATTTAAACAGTCGCCACCCATTTTTCCTGATTCAACCAAAACTACTTTAAGTCCAAGTTGTGCACTCACAGATGCCACAGACAATCCGCCTGCTCCAGCACCAATTATTGCTAAATCATACTTAATTTGATTAGTATTTAGGCTTTTATTTCGATTATCAATGAACCATTTATAGCCCACAGGAATTAAAGAAAGAGCAGCCAGCGCTAGTAAAGGAAGAATGATTTCAGTCGAAAAAATAATACTCAAATTAGGGGCTTGGTTAATTGCAAGAACATGACTTAAACCATTGCCTACCATCACATATACGATTGAGCCAGGAATAATGCCAATTAAGGTGGCAGAGATAAATGTTTTAACCTTCACGTTTAGTAAAGCAGGAACTATATTTACAGCCCAGAAGGGGAATAATGGAATTAATCGTAACGTTAATAGATAAGAAAATGCGTTTTTCTGAAATCCATTGCGCATCCGGTCTAGCCAACAAATGGCTGATTTGGCCATCCAGTTACCAAGCGATGTACGTACTGCTAAAAAAAGTATTGTTGCACCCAGTGTTGCACTGAAGACAACCAAAATAGTACCCCAAAAAACACCGAATAAAAAACCACCAGTCAATGTGAGAAATAGGGCTCCAGGAACCGATATTGCAACTGCAAGCGTGTAGCCGCTTACAAAGAGCATAGCTGTTGTTAAATAATTTGTTTTTGTCCATTTAATTAACAACGCTTGATGCGCTTGCAACGATGAAAACGTTAGGTATTTATCAAGTCGAAAGCTAAAAAAAAGAATTAAAATTCCAATTAAGATTGTTAGAGGAAGCCAAGAGATTATGTGTTTTTTAGTCATTGCCTTACCCTTAAAAGCTTTATTTATACAACCAGCTAATAAATATTATGAAAACAATTAGATAATCAAAATCTTCAGTTTGACATAATTATGAAAATTCATTACGGAACCTAATTATTTTAACCATTTAGCTCTACAAATGTTAAATCGCTTTAGCATAGTTAATATTTACAAACTTAACCCTTTATACGAGACGGATCTCCCATTTCCTTTTAATTAGGGGGGAGAGTAATTTAAAAAAGTTTAATTTTATTACTCGTCGAGTTTTATTTAACATACCAGTTATGGTAAATATTTACCCCTAAATAGATCCTATAGATAGTATTCTTTCTTTAGCAACAGGGTTTCGTGATTTTTCACTAAATGAGTATGGATTAACTGCAAGCTATTCTGATGTAATGAATTACGGTAGAAAACAACTCTTTAAACTTTCTAAAGACCCTTCTTTTAATCTTCCTCCAACAAACAGTAAGACTTTTAATGACCTTCACTTAATTTTTAGAGCGACTATTTATAGCTGCATTCCCAGCTTTTGGTGGAAAGATGATAATTCCCGAGAAGTATTTAACAGCATTTTGGCTTTAGGACTATATTGCGCCTTTCATTAAGTCAAAATAAAAATAGGGCGCAGAGGAGGAACCAATAAAATTTACCAGCTCCTCAAAACTTAAAATTTTGAACGCAATTTATAATCCTGAATCATCTCTGTTTTAATACTACTTAACTCGTCTTTAGTAAAATTCGATTTCTCTATATTAATATTTATAATTGAGGTAGCTGATAGGAGTTGCTCTGAAGTAATGTTAGTTTTTCTAAAATCAACATTATCCAGTCGGGCATAAGTTAAATCTGCTCCTTTAAAATTATACCAATCAACACTACGTGCAGTATGGAGATTCGTACCGCGCAAATGAGAATTTGAGAAATTTGAATTGTATAAAAAAGATTCTTCTAAATCGGCGCCAGTAGATCTGCTCCGCTAAAATCTGCCTCGCATGCAGTTGCTTGGTACCATTTATCGGGCAGTTACTCTTGAGGCTGCTGAAGCAGCTTTGCTAGAATTTGGAGAAAAATGGGACAAAAAATATCCTGCAATTTCTCGCTCCTGGAATAATCATTGGCCAAATATTTTATCTTTATTTGCCTTTCCTGAAGAAATTCATAAAATCATTTACACGACCAATGCCATTGAATCACTCAATTCTTTCATTAGAAAAGCGATTAACAATAGAAAAATTTTTCCTAGTGACCGGTCTGCCTTAAAAGTGGTGTACTTAGCCACTCTTAAAGCCTCCCAAAAATGGACTATGTCCTTGCGGGATTGGAGAGCTGCCATGAATTATTTTGCTATTGAATTCGACGGTAGGATCTCAGTATAAAATCGGCAGTTACACAAAAATATTTACAGGCTCATTGATTGTTTTACTTTTGCAGAAGGGCCTTTCTTAGGTTTAATGGGCTTCTATGTCAGAAACGCTATGTATAATAACTGGAGGTCTATTAGGAAATTCAGCGGTAATCCTTAGAGTTCCCCCCAAGGAAGCTACATATTTACCTAAAGTAGAGAGCAGCATATCTGAACGTTTTTCTAAACGAGAGACACTATCTTGGCTAATATGTAATTTTGCACTCAAATCATTTTGGGTTTTATGTAGGGCCAAACGTAAATCACGTAAGGTCATCTCCTCTGCAATTAAATTGTCTGCCCTTTCCTGAATCAGGGCTTGCCTTTCTGGTGTTACATTTTTTAATTTCTCATTTAATGATTTAGGCATCATCTACCTCCGCTTTTTAATTTTGACAAGTGTTTGTCATATCTCTTATCCGCCTTTTTAAGGAAATCCTTATAAAACCGTTTCTCACTTCCCCCAGACTTATCGCCACATACCAACAATATCGCTTGTCGGGTAGGATCAAAAGCAATACTAGCCTCCAAACCCCATCGGCTGAATAAAATCTAAGTTCCTTCATGTTAGAATATTTAGACCCCTTCAATGTATCAACATGAGGCCTTCCAAGTTCTGGCCCAAATTTCTCCAAAACCTTTAGGTGGGCAAAACATTCATTTTGTACTGCTTCAGCAAGTTCATCAAACTCTGGCTCAAACTCTTCTTCAAATATTATTTTCCAGTTCATTTTATTATGGTCTTAAATTCATATGTTGTCAAGATCATATGTATTTAACTAGATATCGGATAAGATAACAAGGTACTAACAATGATCAATTCAAAATTTTCTAATTAGGCCTAGCGCTCCGGAACTTGGGCCCTGACGCAAAAATCTAAAAAATCAGATCGGAAAATCGCCAATTACATCATTATCCTTATCTTGCGCATCAGCCAAGCTTAATTTGGAGTATATTTCAAGAGAATTTCTTTTAGCATGCCCTGAGTAGCGTTGAATAAAGGCGTCATCTATATTTTTCTTCTTAAGGCTTGGATAAATCAAGGCTCTTTTGATGTAAAGTGTAGAAAATAGATGAAGAAGCAAGAAATAAATGCAGGTTTAGTCCTACTTAATTGTATTAGTGCAACTTTTGCCGCAGAAAATGAAACGGGGCTAGGTATTCCTAAGAGTAACTTTCATGCCAATGATTGTCGCGCCCCAAAATCAGTTAGTCGCCTCAGTCCAAACGCTTTCGGGAGGGGCTGGTAGATTCAAAGTAAAAACACTCCCTTTATACAAACCTTTAGATTGAACTTGAAGTTCACCGCCTAATTCTTTGGCTAAAAAAGCACAATTATGTAAACCATAACCATGCCCTTCTTTTTTAGTGGTAAATCCGAAAGAGAAAATCTTATTAAAATCTTTTTTAACAATGCCAATTCCGTTATCGATGATACTAATGAGAACACGCTGTTCGGAATTTAACTCCAATTTTATAAACAAATTTTTTTCTTTTTGATTACCCATTGCCAAGGCATCAATGGCGTTTTTAATTAAATTAATTATAATTTGCTGCACTTTTGACTTTATAGTTAAAAATGCACGCATAGGAGTGTATTGACGCTCTATACTGATATTTAGTTTGCGTATTGTATTGGCAAAAAGAAGCAATATATCTTCAAGTATTTCTTCTAACTGAATAGGTTCATTCATATCAAAACACTGTTTTCCCGCAACATCTTGCTGCATAGCAATAATTTGATTCACATGAATTAAATTTTTATTAAGATAATTTAATTCTTCCTTGATTTTTATATTTTCACTTTTTAATTGTTCAATTAGCTTTCTAAAATAAGGAATAAAAAGTTTTCCACGTTCATCCTGATTAATGTAGTGATCAAGACAATTCTTATTGTTTTCTAAAATAGCTAATAATTTAGGCAATTGATTTAAATGAGATTTTTTACAATTTTCTGATAGGATTGTGACAGAAGTATTTATACTATTTAAAACATTACCTACATTATGCAAAATGCTAGTCGCTATTTCAGCGATACCCGCAGATCGTGATGTTTCAATTAGATTTCTTTTAGCTTTGTCTAAATCGATTAACATCATATTCAGATGTCTTTGCAACTGCCCTATTTCATCATTGGTAAGAATAGGTAACAAAGGATGTAAATTCTCATAATTAATGTTGGCCGCAAAATCACTAAGTTTGATAATAGGTTTTGAAATAATTCTCATAAGAAAAATACTAAGGCCTATAGTAATCAAAATAATTAAGCCATTCATAAATAACGTTAAATTTCTTAAGGCAACCGCTGAATCAATTGTTTTTTCTTTTTCCTCTTCCAAAATAGTTGATTCGTGCAGAAGTAATGTTCTTATAAACTCATTTAATTGATTTTCCTTAATTTCTAATTTTTGCTTGCGTTTTTCCAATTCTTCAGTAGATAAATTTCTTTCTTTGGCGGAAAAAACATTTAAAGCAAGCAAGATTATCTGATCACGTAACATATTCAACTTTTGTGCATTTGCATCTGGTAGGATTGAATGCCCCTGGTAATGCTTTTGTTGCTCTCCTAGCTCTTCCAATATAGATAAAAATTCATCTTTGAGCGCGCCTAATTTACTAGGTGTACTACTATTTGCCGATGCTCGATTAAATCCATCATTAAAATTAGTTATGAATAAATTAATTTGAGTTGTTAAATTTTTCATATTTAATAAGGCCCCTAAACGCGGAACCGTACCATCTACAATCATTAAAAAATTGTGCTTAACATCTAAGTAACGAGTCAATAAATAAAGATTAACCGGACTAAAAAGAAGAGCGACAATTAATAAGCTCAATAATAATTTATAGCGAATACTCATTTTTTTTGTCCGGGTTTAAAGGTTTTTGAATATTAATAACCGTATTCCCTACTCTTTTCCCTAGAGTCAAGCCCTCGGTGGCATCAAGTGGAAAATGAATTCCTCCCCAAACACGACTTGAGCTTGCTTCATCAGCTTTCTGCCACCAATTCATTTTATTTTGGGGAAAATAGTAAGACAAAATCGTTGCAGCAGTTGCGGAAATAGTGGAATGGCCCGCTGGATAGCTTGGATGATTTGGAGTTGGCATTATTGTATGTAGGTTAGGATTTAACATAAAAGGGCGCTGGACCCAATAGCTATATTTTGAATAAAACACCACAATGATTGAATCAGCAATACCCATAGCTAATACAGAGCGGACATAAAGAACTTTTTGTAATGGAATTTTTTCTTTACTCATAAACTCATCAGCAAATTTAAGCCAAATACCAGGAGGGGTTATTGTCGATGGGTTTCCTGCCCAAAAGACTACTTCCTTGGTTTGGTTGGGAGTAATGTTCAATAAAGCAGTTTCAACCTGTTTTAATTGATTTTGCCATATTTTTTCCCCGGGCTTAGGTGGGTTGGGGGCTAATAACTTTTTTGTAGAGCTAATAAGCCACGGTTTCCATGAACCAACTTCTTGACCGTAAAAGGGTCTAACCCCAACCCAATAGTTATCACCTCTTAGTTCCGGGGATAATTTTTCCTGGGTTTTATCTAATTCCATACGCTGTTTTATCTGAACTAATACAAGCGCCGCTAATTGTTCAGAATATAGATCAACTTTAGATTGGAGTTTAATTTTTGAGCAATCATTTGGAAAAAACTGACATAGAACCGCAGCAGATACAGGATCAAGACTGCCCATAAAATCATGCTTCATATTATAAGATAAAAAAGCGGCATCTCGTTGAGCTGTATACACATAAGCATATATTCGTGAGGCGGGGGCATCGCCAAATTTATTGGATTTAACCAAGGCAAACATTACCTCATCCCACTTATGCAAGTCAGCTGCTGTAATAACGAGCTTTGAATAAGATTTATTTAAAAGGTTTAATTTTTTTGGATTGTAGTTAAAATAAGTTGGTAAATTGGCTTTCTTTGAATGACTATAAAAGATACCAATAACTAGAATCCCTACTAATAAAACAGCGGTTATCCCTACTTTTTTCATAATTACCTATATTAATCCTATGTATTACTTTTCTTTGGGGCACACTTTATTAGGAATGCTTCCAACTCATCTGCATCTACAGGCTTAGAAAAATAATATCCTTGAAATTTATTACAATTTTGGGCTTCTAGAAACTTTAATTGCTCCGGATTTGTAACACCTTCAGCTAGTACCTCCATTAATAAACTATTAGCCATAGCAATGATAGCTTGGATAATAACTTGATCCGGGCTACTCGTATGAATATTATCAATAAAAGATTTATCGATTTTAATTTGATCGATTGGTAAAGCACGCAAATAATTAAGACACGCATTGCCGGTGCCAAAATCGTCAAGCACAATTCTCACCCCAAGTTGTTTAAGCTCCATGATGGTATTAACCACATCCCTACCACTAATAATGACATTTTCAGTGACTTCAATCTCGAGGTACTCGGCTTTAAGCCCTGTATCATGCAAAATGCCTTTGATTATCTCAATAATATTGGGTTGCATAAACTGTTTTGTAGCCATATTAACCGAGATAGGAAATGGTTTGAACCCTTTGTTTTGCCACTCTTTATTTTGCTTACATGCAGTTTTTAATACCCACTCTCCTAAGGAAACAATCATACCAGTATCTTCCGCCAGAGGAATAAAATCCATAGGTAATATAACACCTCGCTTAGGATGATTCCAACGAACTAGCGCTTCTACAGCAATGGTTTTATCATTATCGCTAACAAATTGAGGTTGATATTGTAGAAAAAATTCATTTCGGATTAAGGCTCTGCGCATATCCGTTTCTTGTTCCATGCGCAACTTGCACTCATCGTTTAAATGCTCAGAATAAAACTGAAACTGATTGCCGCCTAGTGATTTTGCCCGATACATTGCTAAATCTGCATTATGAAGCAACTCAACGGAGGTTGCCCCATCTTGCGGATAGATACTAATCCCAAGACTTGCAGTGATAATAATTTCGCGATCAGAGGTCTTAGTTACCGTACGGATAACTTCTAGTACTTTGGTAGCGATTTTGATTGCATGGTGCTCTTTGTGAAGTGGAAGAGATACGGATACCAAAATAAATTCATCACCACTCAGTCTTGCAATAGTGTCCTCAGCTCGAGTAATAGTGCTCAAACGTTTTGAAATATTTAATAATAACTCATCGCCAGTTTCATGACTTAAACTATCATTGATGAGTTTAAAGCGATCTAAATCAATAAACATGACGGCAAACATTTGGTTTTCACGCTTGGCATGAGCGATTTCCTGTTGTAGACGGTCAAGTAATAAGGCGCGATTGGGTAATGATGTTAATGGATCATGTGAAGCTTGGTACGCTAATTTTTCTTCTAAAACAATATGGTTGGTAATATCACGAAAACTCCAGACACGACCAACATTCACCCCATCTAATAGATGAGATTGTGTGTAGCATTCTATATATCGCCCATCACTCAGTTTTAAGGTAATTTCGCTAGATTGGTCAGGGGATGTTTTGCAATATTTAATAAATTTTAAAAAAATATCTGGGGCTGTTAGTTTACTACATATATTATCCTCAATTATTGCATAGTCTTTATTTTCAATCATTGCTTTTGGAATTTTCCACATTTCAATAAAACAATTATTATAATCAACGACATTACCAGCGTTATCAGCAACTATAATACCATTTGAAGAGGATTCTAAGGTGGCACGGGTTAGAGAAAGCGATTGTTGTAAGGACATTGTTTTTTCTTGAACTGTTTTTTCAAGAAAATCAGAATGGTTTCTGCTATCTTGAATTAATTGCCATTTTTTTGTAAGGGCAAAGGCAAGCTGACGAACGGCAACACTATCAAATGGTTTTTTAAGGATGAGTAAACTGTCACTCATACCAAGGCTTTGCACAGTTTCTTCCCAGGTATAATCGGAAAATGCTGTACAAATAACGATTTGTATATCCTTATCAAGAGTCCATATGTGTTTAATTGTTTCAATGCCATCCCAGCCTGGAGGCATTCGAATATCAACAAAGGCTAAGGAGTAAGGTCTTCCTTCTTTTAAAGCCTTTTCAATAAGTTTGACTCCATTTTGACCTTGAAGGGCTGTATCAATTTGAAATGAAGGCAATACACTTCCGGATG
>JACCVV010000068.1 GCA_013697955.1 Tatlockia sp.
ACTTCTACCACTGTTTCTTCTCCTAACATATCGGTTTCCAGCTTTGGGGCCTTCTTCCAACTTTAGTCAACAGTGGATCATTTTTCAGTTGCAGCTAGTGGGTCATTTTTACATTGCCGTTAACAAAGATGAGGATATACCTGATTTAATTGAATTTTTAGAAAAGAACCCTAAAATAATTAGTGTGGACATAAGTTCAAATCATATTGATGAAACAGGCGGTGAGTTGTTAGCAACCACTAAATTAAAGCATTTAAATTTAGCCAATAATCATTTAGATCGAAAAGCAATGAAAGCTTTAGCTCAAAATAAAACGCTAGAGTCATTAGACGTAAGTGGGTATATCTATAATAGTAATCCAAATTATTTTGACGATGAAGCTTGCGATGCATTCTCTTACAATACAACCCTCAAGACTCTAATTGTAAGTAAAGAAAATTATGATAAAAATAATTTAAGAACTTCTTTAGGCGTTATAGATAATAAAAATCCGATCAATCGAGCCAATCTAGCTAGAGAAAAATATAACTGTCAAATTGTTCCAAGCTTAGCATCAATTAGTATATTCAAAATAAATAAGTTTATAGAAAAAGAAAAACTATCAATTAAAAAAATTAATGTCACATTAAATGAAGATTCTAAACAACAACTTGAAGAGCCAAAAAATTTGACAGTGATATGGAAATAATAAATTGAATTAATATAAATATATTTTAAGAAAGGGCTCTTTCTTATAATCAGACTTAACTTATTGATTTATTTTTTGATCTTACTTATTTAGTGCATACTCTTAAAATCATCATTTAATCAAGTTCTGTCATAATAATTTCAAAATCCTTAGAAAGGGAGCATTTTTTATCGCATTAATAAAGTTTTCATCAGGCGATGCATATTTAAACTATTTATAAATTTCACTAAATGAAACGTACCTGCAAGAAGAAAAACATTTTGTAAGGTAATTGTGCATAGATCTCATTTTTAATTGAATCTAATTGGCTGTATTTCTAGTTGCACAGAAGTTTCATTTCCTTCAATTATCTTCTGTATTTTCTGTACTATAGACGAAAGGGCATTAAAAAAATTTGCAACTTAGAATCTTTAATTTCTCAATAGTAAATCTGAAATGGCTATTATTTACTCATAGGGCGCTCCTGGATTAGGCCAAAATTTATTTGATCAGATGTATGGATATAATCTAGTTGATTTTCTCTAACCGCAAATATTCTCTGTGAGGTAACTGCGCTAGCTGAAGACGGATTCCCTCTCCATTCCCCATTAGAAACCGCCGGCTCACTTGAGATAGGCTTCATTCGGGTAAGAGAATCAATAAGCATTGTATTATTTGCGCGTTTAGCATAATTATTCGCCATTTCAATATCATTATTTGCCCTAAAAAAATGCACGCACTCTTCCATAGCATCCTTATAATCTAGCTGATCTGCTCTGACTTTGATTAAAAATAAGACAGCAAGTTCAGGTTTCCTTTCATTAAGCAATTTTTGGCCAATATCATATAGTTGCGAGGGGCTATTGAGTTGATTTCCAAACCTATCTCCCTCGATGAACTGAGCTAATTCCTTTAAAAAATAAAGTTCAAAAGTCTGATTTTCTAAAAGTTCCAAATGTTTGGGTAAGGTATAAAAAAGTGAAATAGGACATATTCCCAATAGAATAATTTTTATTAAATCATTTCTTGCTGTACGGTTAATTACATCAGTGCGTTCTTTTATATAATAACCTAGCATGCCTAACGGCAAATAACCCTGTGTAAATTCGCCAGAAAAGTCATTATTTATACGGTCAAGAAAGCTATTCACAAAATCATAAGTATCAGCATGCTCTGCCATTGCCGCTATGGCTGACAAGCACGCTCCATCCATTTGTTTGCATTCCTTTAAAAAATAATAAATCAAGCGATCCTTATCTATCTCACCACTTGCAAATTTCTCATTAAGCTTATTTGTACAACTCCAGAAAAAAATGAAGTTAATGAGCAAAGATAATAAAGCAAAAGGGAGAAGAATAAGGAGAATAGGTAGCCCCAGTGGTGCCACATAAGGACGGTTATATATTGTTGTAGCTATTAATTCGAATAGGAAGTAAACAGGAAATGGGCCTTCCTCAAAATCTTTGAATAAATTAATAGCTTCAACGGATGGTTGATAAGTATTTAAATAGTTAATCTGCTTAATCTGTTCTAAAGCTTCGCGGGAAAATTTTCCAGTGCCTTCGGTTAATTTGTCAATAAAATTCAAATATTCAAGGCTGGACTTAGTATCGTCGAATGCACTTATTGAATCTAATGTTAATTTATCGATGTTAGTTATTTTAACGTCTATACCATAATCACCTAAAGCGCATAATTTTTTAGCCTCTTCTAAAGAGTTTGTTTTGATATAAGCAGCTGTTTTAGAGATTATCGTTTTGGCTATATCATAGCGAGAGGACGCTCGATTCGATTCAAATTTAACCGTTTCACTGGTTACCACTCCGGGAGGAAATTTTACAAAGGTATTTTCATCGATTTTAGTATAAAGATTGGCCTGCACTTTTTTTTCCATCATCCATCTTGTTTCTTCAAAATGAACAATCTTTTCAACAATTAAATCATTAACCTTAAATTGTTTTGACAATTCGTTTATAACGTCGGGAGCTGAAGCAAAGCTACCTATCACTTCTAATTGACCTTCAGTATTGGGAAAAATATAAATTTGCATCTAAGTTGCTCTGTGATTGTTTAAATTAAGAGCTAGACTAGCAAGTAGATTTAATTTTATCAATGTTTTATTTAATATTGTTAAAGTATTAATTAATTTTTTTAAAGTTTACTTTACTTTTTATACGTTAAAGGGTAATTTAAGCACAACCGGAGAAAATTATGGGTAAAATTATTTCTCACTGTCCCTCATGTGAGAATAGTCAGGTAGAGGTAGTGAAAATGGCTTGTTCTGCTTGCGGAACAACTTTTGAGGGAAAATTTACTATTCCAAAACTACTACAGCTTTCTGAATCGGATTTAGAATTTATTTTGTCCTTTGTCCGCTGTTCTGGAAGTCTAAAAGAAATGGCAAAGCTACATTCAATTTCTTACCCTACTTTACGAAATCGGCTAAATATTCTTATTGAAACAATTAATAACTTGGAAGAAAAAAATCAAACTTCAAAGCAAGAGATATTACAAGAACTTGAAGCCGGAAAGATTACTGCAAAGCAAGCAACATTACTGCTAATGAATATATGAGATTAAAGATGAACAAAGAAGAAATGAAATTATCAAATATGCTCAAAGAGAATAAAATTTCTGAAAGTGATTATCAGATGTTAATGGCCGCACTAGATAACCAGAGTCTTTGCAGAAAAATAGAAAATTCTTTACTAATTAATCCCTTTCAAAAAATTGCTGGGATTAAAGCACTTCTTTTGGGTCTTATTGTACTCATTTTAATGTCTATAGTAGGTAGTTATTCAGATGTGTATATTGATGGAACATTTGGATATTTGTTTGCTGAAAACATTAAGGCAATAAAACCTAATTTTATTTTATTGCTTTATCAAAATACCGTAGCTATCTTAACTTTAGCCCTGTTGTTCTTCCTTATTTCCAAGCTATATAAACAAAAAAATCTAAGAATTATTGATTTTTTGGGTACTGTCGCCCTTGCTCGTTTTCCAATATTAATATCCTTAATATTTACTTTTTTTGATAGATATATAGAACCCGATTCTTACAAAATGGATTATTCAAAAGGTATAGAATTACACATTACATTGTCCAGTTTATTAGTCAATTTTATAGTCATGGGTGCCTTGGCTTGGATAATAATGACTTATCTTTTTGCCTTTAAAGAATCTTCTGGTTTACAAGATAAAAAATTATGGATTGGCTTTGCTACCGTTATGATTGTAGGTGAACTCATTGCTTTAATTCTTACCCGCTGGTTTTTATATGTTTAAATTTAATTGATATTACATCCTTTGTTATAATAGTGAGCAGTCTTATGAACGTTAAAAAAAATCCTGAACTTCAAAAATTACCCGATCAAATCAACCCTCGACAAAATAGAGGATTTATCGTTGCAAGTTTACTTATCTTAGTTCCTGTCATTTATTTCAGCACAATTAAATATGGTTATGCAAAACCAAATCAAATATCTCAGGGAAATGAAATTTCTGAAGTTTTGCCCCAACCTTTAGCTAAGCCCTTAGCTGAAATCCGAGGAAATAAAACGATCACAACAGAGTGGTTGTTAAATAATCAATTAGAGGGCTGGGATCCTGCATCTATCAGTTGGTTTGACAATAACAATATTATCTTTTCTTCGCCTTCTAGTGATCCAAATCAAGAGCAACAAATCGAAGTGATAAATATCGAAACTAAGGAAAAACGAACCTTAGCAGCAGGAGCCGATCCTATTATTTCACCCGATAAACAATGGATAGCCTTCGTTCACGGTAAAGATGAAGCGAGACAATTATGGATAATGGATAGATCTGGACACAATCTTAAACAGATTTCGCATGTAAAAGATGGTTTATTCCCATCAAATTTTTTAACTAAATTTCTATGGTTAGCAGATTCCAAACGTATCGTTTTATTGTATAAAAAAGCCCACGACTACGAAGCACCTGACAAAGTCACGCCACCCAGTAAAATTGAACTAATTGATATTTCAATTAACCAAACCTCTTTTTTAGGCTCTTTTGACAATAGAATTAAAGATTTTTCCTGGATACCTAATAGTGATGAAATTCTTTTTACCCAAGAACGCATTGGTATGGAATACAAAGATGACCTAAATTATGAATTAATCTCAGCCCTTAATGTTAATACAAAAAAAATCCGAACACTGGCAAAATTTAATGGATGGCAACAATCCCTTTCACCTCAAGCATCCCCAGATGGAAAATTAATCGCTTTTTTATATGATCCCGAAAGCCCACTATTTGATGTAACCCAAAATATTGGGCTAATTAAAAATGATGGTAAGTCCAATAATGATTCACCTGAAATAATGCGATTAACTCATGAGGTAAAATTCCTATCACCAACTTGGTCACTAGACGGAGACAAAATCTATGTTCTAAGAAGCTATGGTGCATATAGGCAAATTTATTCGGTAAAATTAACAACCGGAGAAATAACTCAAATCACCTTTGGTGCGAATTCAATACAAGATTTTTCAATTTCCCCCGATGGATCGCATCTAGCCTGGGTTGATCTGGATGCTCACGAAACCCAAGCCATACGCATTGCCAAAAATACCGGTGATAATATAAGAACTATCACCACTATCCCTAAACTTTCTAAAGAGTTTTCGGTATCAGAAGTGCGCGAAATCAATTGGAATTCTAAAGATTATCCAGTTCCCATGCGTGGTCTATTATTGATGCCTCTGAATTATAAAAAAGGAGAACGCTACCCACTTGTTGTTGATATTCATGGTGGCGGTCGTAATGCAACTTTAGTTTTAAGGCTTGGCGGAGGCTTACTAACGGGAACCCCACTTGAATGGCAAATATGGACTGCAAAAAATTATGCCGTATTTGTTCCAGAATTTCGTTCTTCCGGTTCATTTGGGTCACTAGCCATTACGCGTGATCATTTTAAAAACCATGATCTCTTATTTGGAGATTTAAAAGACATCAATGCTGGTGTGGATTATTTGATTGATCAAGGTATTGTTGATGAGAACCGATTGGCAGTGATTGGACATAGTGCAGGAGCAAGAAGAGCGAATTTATTAACCACAATTTCTCATCGATACAAAGCTATTATTTCTCATGAGGGTTGGGCAGATGATTATATAGATGCAATTAATAATCCTGAGCCCTTTAAGTTATTTTATCCAGAAATGGGGGGCTCACCTTGGGAAGTACCAGAAAATTATTTAAAAGACTCTGCACTTACTCATGCCATCGGAGCAACCACACCCACTATATTTTTCATGGGAAATCCAAAATTAGGTGGGGCCGACCGTAATAATACTGTATCTCAATTATTCGATTTATTAAAACAGCAGAATGTAGACACCCAATATATTTACTACCCAGATGAAGGACACGGTCTAACAACGCTTCAAAACAGAAAAAATTATTTGGAACAGGCAATAAAGTGGATAGATCAACATTTCAATTAACCAGGATGATCTCAAATTGGGATTTATGTTAGAATAATGTACATATATATAAAGTGGTATTTTGATGAAAATTTTATTTTGTTTTGATGGCAGCGATGGCGATAGTAACAAAAATCATGATATTAAAGAGCGTTTGTGCATGGACAAAGACGTTCTTAGAATTTATATCAAGGGCTGTAAATATGAAAATGTAGGTAATGGCTTTTTCTTTCCTGATCTTGAAATTATTGCCACTCATATTCGCAACGCCTTTGACAAAAATAACTACTTCGACCTAAATCAATTAAAGCTCAGTTTAAATGAAGATCTCTATGTCGCAATCGGTGGTGGCCGCTGGATAGAGGAAAACGTGCATAGGAGTGGTGCTCCCTTTATCCCCACCGAAATTGCGCTTGAAGGCTTAAGCCGTGGTGGAGTTACAACCTTTGCTGTCGCCAAAAAATTAAATGAGCTGAATATCCCACTTCGTGTGTTAGCAAATCAACCTGTGCCTGGAGAGATTTATCCCTATACACCTATTTTTTCTAAGTATTTTGACCTCTCAGCATGTACCAATATCCAGTCGGCTACGGTTCTGCTAGCAAGGCATATCGATACAAATTCTCCAACTGATATTTCTTTTCGGCAAATGGTTTGCAGATTTCCGGAAACAACGGACTCAGTAGTTTATTTTCTCCCCTTTTAATCTCATGACGACTGCCAGCACGATGCTCCCGTGTCTGATCATATTGGGAAAGCATTGGCAAAATGGGGCTATCTTGAATATCCAGAAGAAGTATTTACACAGAAAATTCAATATTGGTACGATCTAAAAAAAGGTGATCCCCGCTGTATATATAATGGTGTAGATCTCTATGTTATGAATGAACTTCCTGATAATCCTGAAGTGTATAATCGCTGCCAGATTTTTTTGAAAGAAAAGAATGAACTTTATGAGGTTAAAGCTAGTACTGTAGTACCTTTGGAGCATGGTTTAAAAAAAATGAGTCATGATGTCAGGCCTGATAATTATTATTTTACTCCTATAGAGTATATGCAATCCATTTTTGGTGCTGATGCTAAGTCACCTATTGGTAAAGATCCCTGTTATATTGACTGGTTAATTGCTAAGGCTGAAAGCATCACAGCGAAATGGCCTAATCTGCAACAAATTCCCCTTAATGAAGAAAAAGCAGTGGCAATTGTTGCCATTTCAAAATTAAATGCTATTGATCATCTCTGGATTCAGGCGCTAATTAATGATGATGAAAAAGGGGCAAAACTTCGAAAAATTATTAATAAGACTGAAGAAATCTGCTCTTTTCTAATCGATACCTGTGATTACTCCTCACGTGCCCTGATTGAAGAGCATTCTCTAGTCTATAAACAAGAAATTTATAAAATGAGTTATGAATTTTTAAATGGGAAAAATACTTCTCAAGATAAACAACAATTTGCCAAAAATCTTCATTGTTCCGAATTATGTTTTCGGAAGAAAGCCTTATCTCTGGATTCTGATTTGCTAAGCTCTGCTTTAAAAATTATTACTAATTTCATTACTCATCTTACGGGTATTGGAATACTCATCAATGGTATTAATAAATACCTCACTGGAAATTGGCTGTTATTCAGTCATTCTCGCAATGAAAATATAGTTCGAGATAATCGGATTGAGATATTGAATGACTATAATATTCAATAGAATAACGAATAAGAAGTAGTTGGCTGCAGATAGTACAAGATTGCCATTGATTTTTGGATTTTGTTTGTATCAATTTAGCAAACTCATACTAACGCCAAATTCAGCATCAATAGATATTCATCAAAAAACACCATTATTTAAGAGGACGTGGTTCTGTTGCATGATTAAAACCATGCTTTTGATAAAGTAAGGGAGGCCAAGGCATAGCAAGCCAGTTAATTGAAACTGCAATTTCTCATCTAAAATCAACTGTATACAAATTCATTTAATTGTGCGACCAACAATAGCTCAGCTCTCAAATATTCATAGTTTATTCCGATTGAGATTTATCTACCCAATGAAGGATGTGTTTTGCTGATTCAATAGGAGAAAGATGAGTGACGTCTAGCGTAAATTCGCTGGACAGAGAAGAATAGAACACGTCTTCCTCCTGAAAACGTTTTTGAATTAAAGCAGTATCGCGCGTTTTATAATAATTTTTACGCTCATCACTTTGTACTCGTTGTAATAGCTCATCCAACTGGCATACTAATCTTATAGGAATTAATCGGGCTTGCCGTTTTTTAACCGTAGAGGCAACTTTATCAAAAAATTCCTGATGCCAGTGATTATTAGCTAACATTTCATTAGTGATAATAAAATTACTATCAGAAGGAGCCACCTCTGCAATGGTATTAAAGACAACATCCCGAGCTTGATTAAGTGCTGACCATCCCCGTTCATCCAGCGACCAAAAAACCGAAGCATCTTTACCTAATAATTTTAAAATTGGGTCAATCCAGCCATGGTGAGTGGCAAGCATAAAGGAATTATCCTGGTTTTCAATTTCCTTTGCTATAGTCGTTTTACCAGTCCCCGCAATCCCCATGAGCAGGATTATAGTATTTTTACTCATCAAAATTCCTTATATTAATTGTTGGTTGTTCAAATACAGTTTCATGCCTTCATGACTAGCTTCAAAGCCTAATCGTTCATAGAATTTTTTTGCCTGTATACGTTTTTTATTAGTGGTCAACTGCACAATTGAGGCTCCCTTTGATTTGCCATAGTCTATCGAAGCATTAATCATCCATTGGCCAATCTTGTTGCCCCGATATTTTTCAGCCACCCGTACCGCTTCAATTTGAAGACGAGTACTACCTACAAAGCTAAGTGAGGGTATTATTGTTAAATGACAGCTGGCAACAATAGCATTATTAATTTCAACAACCATAAGATACTGGTTTGGGTCGGTATTTATTTTATAAAAGGCATTTATATACCTTGAGTCTAATTCTATTGATTGGTATTCACGCGTTTTGCCCAATTCATCTTCGAGCAAAAGGTTAACAATTTGGCTCAAATCATTGAGGGTCGCTTTTCGATGTGTAAGCTTTTCAAGCACTCTATTTCCTTAAAGTTAATTTCGTTAGGAGTATAAAACTTATCTAATTTAATGACTTAATAATTAATACATTAATCAGAAGTCAGTCTACTTTTCGTTAAAAAATGCTCGACTTTTCAACATCCACTTGGTTTCGTGGAGGTTGGCGTTGGGGATTGGTATGCCTTTTCTTCACTCAAGTTAAGTTCATCTTTGTTATCGCTTGATTGTTGCTCTACTTTTTCTCTTATAGGAAGAAAACGGCTAGGCTGCAATCCATGAAGGTCCGTTCTTCCTTCAAGTTCTTGCTGATTTTTTGCAAAGCCATAGAAATCATAAAAGAAATTAAATCCATTTTTTAAATCGATATACTTTGAGATTATTGATTCAGCAAGCGCGTAACCATTGTGTGAGTTGCAAAAATAAACCACCGCCGATTTAGATCCTTCTTCCAGATTCATGACCACCCAAGTTCGCCATTCATCCATGTCGCCACTATGGTAGGCTCTAACAGCCTTATTTTCCGATTCATCAAGTTGCAAACCTAAACCAAGACCCCATGCTAGACATTGTTTATCTTCGTTTTTATCGCTAACTTCTATTATCCAGTCCTTGGGTAGAAAAGCAGTTGATAAAGGTATTTTCGGTTCAAAAGCAAATTGTAAGCTTTTATCATTCATCCAGTTCCAAATGAATTTAATAAAATCACTGGGCGTTGTGCGAAGGCTGTTAGCAGCTTGTGCCGTAGGTTCATGGCATTTGTACTGTTTAGTTATTGCTTGCAGCAAATTAATATCTTCTGAGGATTCGCCTGGTAATGGGAGTGCTTGCCTTAGGTCTTCCACCAGATTTTTAGCCAACGATCGGTTTGTTATCTTTCCATTTTCAAACCAATAAGCAATTAAGTGGTCGTCTGCATCAAGCATTTTAATTTCATTAGGATTTAAGTCGGTTAGAGACGGCTCCTCATTTGTCCATAATACAGAGGTAAACGTTTTTAGAGGGTTAAAAGTGCTTTGATGCATATAACAGGGGAGAAATATCTGTTCTTGTGCCAAGGTTTCAAGATTAGTTCCAGTTAGTTCTTCAATAACTTCCTGTAAATAGGCGATGCCCGGTCCAGAATAACTATACTGTGTCCCTGGTTTAAACTGAAAGTCAATTTTCCCCTTGCTGTCATCATGCACTATCGGTAACCCTGTGGTATGTGACAAAACCATTCTTGCCGTCAATAGTTTGGCATTTTTTTCATCCTTAAATTTATCAAGCAATTCAGGATAAACCTCGCAAAGCGAGGTATCCAGGGTAAATGGTTTTTTAAATTTTCCACTTTTAAGTTGATCTTGATTTTCTTTATTAATCACTATCAGTTTTAAAACCAGATACGCAAATAAAGCTTTACTTAAAGAGGCAGCGCCAAAAATGGTATCAGTGGTCATGGGTAGTAAGGGTTGCTGATGTTTATGCTCTGTTATTTTAGAAATTTCTAAGAGCTCGCGCTTTGTTAAAATATCAATTTGGTCCTCTACAATGAATAATTTAAGGCTCAAATCAGCAAGTTGAGTTAGAGTTAGCGGTATCTTATCAATCTTATTTTTGGATTTATTGTAGTAAAAAAACCCATCATCATTGAAAATATAATAAGATTTATCGAATTTTAGCGCTTTAGGGTTTTTCAATAAGCCACATTGAAGAGGTTGGCTAGTTCCCAAAGTTTCGGTAATTATCCTTTTTTCTTTCCTAATCATTGCGCTAGATATGCCGGCAATACCCATCTCATCCATTTTTTTGAGAAGGTTGGCTTGCTTATCTAAAGAGCGGTGCTCTCTTGTTAATTTTTGGGTAATTTTACTATAACTTTTTGATTTCATATCGCACCGGGAAACATTTATCAATTGATTAATTATACTACATTTCATAGGGAAGAATTTTTAAAAACCTTAGGTCAAAGGGTTTGGCAAAATGTACTGCAACACATCTAATTTTTAAGACCATTTTCTATTTTAATTAAATGATGTCGAATATAGTCAATATCGGCTTTATAAAGCAGATGATGTCCCTCTTGCCTATTTAACTCAAAATCGCTGTTACCCTTTTGTGCTTGAGTCAGTAGAAAATCAACTAATACTTGCAGCCTTTCAATAATTAAATTTGCGGCTTCAGCTCTTTGTTCATTAGATAACCCATAAGCCTTACAAAATAAATCTGCTCTTAATATTTGCTCGTCAATCGTTCCAAAACCATCTTTATTATTTGGATTGGTAAAGGGGCTCCAACGATAAAGAGCATAGGCTATATCCCAAGTACGAGGTCCTGGGTGGCAAGTATCAAAATCAATGATTCCAATAGCTTTATCTCTATTTAAAACCACATTGTAGGGAGCAAAATCGCCGTGACAAATTAGCTCTTGTGGCTGACGAGCAGGCAGCTGCCATAATTTTTCATCAGAAGTAAAGCCAGCTAAGAAGCTAGTAGAGGCCTCATGAAAATTACGTAATAAATGAGCAGAAGAAATTAATGCACTAATTGAGCATGCATCAGCACTCAAAGGATAATTGCTAACATTTCCTTCTATGAAACTAAGAATTTCGCGTCCATCCTCATCAAAACCTAAAGGCTTTGGAGCTGAATAAAATCCTTTTTCACGCAAATGATAAAGAAATTTGTGAATCTGGGTGGTCCAGGGCCCTATCGGGCGGTGGACACAGTCACCGATACGAATTATTTGATTCCTACGTCCACCCTCAAGATAATTAGGCGTATTCAATTCAGTAATGTCTCCTAAAATTATTTGATTAGCTAATTCCGCAAGTATTTTTCGTTCCCTTATCGTTGTCCGGAAACCAAAAGATGCTGAAAAAAAACATAAAGCGCAACATATTTTGGATGGTTTGATATTCTTTAATAGAGCCTTTTATTAGCTTCCAATAAGAGAAATTTTTAGCAAAATCGATAGAAATATTGCTCTGACTCAGGTGACTCAGCAAATGCGGTCCATTCAATACCTAGCATGGCATGTGGCTCGATGGGCTAAATTAGAGTAGGTCCTGATGGATTTATGGGTTAATTTGATGGAGGTTGAGAAATGGGTGGAAAACGGCAATCTTGCGATAATCCAAAGCTCAAATGGAGTAACAATTAGGCAATGGTCATCAGAAAAAACAGCTATTCGTATTAATTTTTATTATCGTGGGGTGCGCTGTTTCGAAACCTTAAAACTTGAGGCAAGGGTATCAAATTTGAAATATGCGAGTCGTTTACGAGGTAAGATATTAAATGCCATTGAACGAGAATAATTTTCTTATCCAGATTATTTCCCTAAATCTAAACGAGCTCATATTTTCGGCCATATCCAGACAAAAATAACAATAGGCGAACATCTTCGAGAATTTCTAGAGGATGCCAAATCCACGAAAGAAACGAGTACTTATCTTGGATATAAAAAAGTTTGTGAAGGACATCTTTTGCCTAGTTTTGATAAGATTGAAATACAAGAATTGCAACCAGCCATGATTAGAAGGTGGATTCGCAATTTTAAGCTGTACCACAAAGACGGTATCAAATATTTTAACGCCTTTACGTACAATTATTGAGCAAGCCTTAGTTGATCAGCATATCTAAGATAATCCTCTTAATAGCATCCTTATTGACAAGCTCCTAATTAAAGAAACAAAAAAAAGTGATAACAAACCTGACTCTTTCAACATCGATGAGATTAATTCCATTTTGAATGCTTCAGAAGATCAAACTCGTCCCTTGTTTAAATTTGCATTCTTTACAGGTTTAAAAGTCACTAAAAATATTTTTATAAAATCTTACGTCATGACTACTGGCATGGCCTTCTACAAGTAACACTTTTTTTCTACTTCCATATACTTCAAAGAATAATTTTTCTGGTAGCTCCATCTCATTATCAAGTTCTTTCCAATCCCACTTTGTACCATCATATCAGTGAACCAAAGTTTTAAATCAAATCCGAGAAGCGGCAAATTCGACATCGTGAGTAAGATCCACAAAAAGATAATCATTTCTCACTTTTTCTATTCTATCCCCCTAATGGATATTGAATTGATTTATGTAAATGCAATTCTGGCTCGTCAATAACAAATATCCCATTTTTGGGACTGCGAGCGCTCGATAAAATAAAAAGCAACACACTCTCCATCACTCATCTGAGAAGCTTATATTGAGAATTATCATCGGCAACCTCAATATTAGCCCCTCTAATAATTAGCTGACGATGAGGCATGATTTCTTCCCATATTTTTTTTTACTTCCATGATTTTAGATTTAGGAGTTGGGACTTTCGATTTAGTTTTTATTGAGCCATTTAAATATTTATTGCTAATCTCGTTATTTTCTGAAAAAAGATATATGATTAATCGCTCATAATCATTGATATAAGAAATACTTCCGGCTGACCACCCACTTATGCGCAGACTTATATTATGCATATTGCCCAGTTAGAGCCGCTTCATGACCATATAATAAAGCAGCCATTGAGTATTCAATGCTCATTGGCCTTATGTTGTCCGGGATATTTAGTGATTTTTGAGCCGAGACTCTATGCACTATACCTTTTTTAAGGAGATGTAATATCTACCCTACTACCAATTCTAGTTTTACCTGAACCATTCGCTCCTATAATTACAATACCACTCTCAGCTTCTATTCTTTATCATTTGGTAATATAAGTTTTCTCATTCTGTTTACTACTTTTAATAATGTTAGGCAAATTATAAGCCCATTTTTAATAAAGGGAAGATCATTTCCTTTTATTAAGGGCATTGCGTAATAATGATCTTTAAGTTAAAGTTTACACTAATTAAAACGAAACTATATTTTCTTTATTAACGAGGAAAAATGACTGCTTATAAAGAAAGAATTGGCGAATATGTTAATAGCTCTGTAGCCGGAGAAACCTATGCCGCATATGTACCAAAAGCACTTCCCCCTAACCCAGCAATTGAAATGGATAAAATTTACCCACTCCTGGACAAGGCTAATATTGCATTGGGGCGACTAGATGGTTTAAGTATTATTTTACCCGATCCATCATTATTTCTATACATGTACATAAGAAAGGAAGCTGTTTTATCCTCTCAAATTGAGGGAACGCAGTCATCTTTGTCAGATTTATTATTATATGAAAATCAGGAAGTTTCCGGTGTACCTAACCAAGATGTTATAGAGATTTCTAACTATGTAGCAGCAATGGAGCATGGCCTAGAGCGTATCAAGGGGGGATTCCCTCTTTCATTAAGACTTATTCGTGAAATGCATGAAATGCTATTAAGTAGGGGTCGTGGCAGCTCTAAACAACCTGGCGAGTTTCGTCGCTCACAAAATTGGATTGGTGGTACACGACCTGGTAATGCTAAATTTGTTCCCCCACCTCCAGAAAGGTTAATGGAGACTTTAGACTCTCTGGAAAAATTCCTACACGATGAGACGATTAAACTACCCACCTTAATTAAAGCAGCTCTTGCACATCATCAATTTGAAACCATCCATCCTTTTTTAGATGGCAATGGTCGTTTAGGGAGGCTGCTCATAACCTTTATTTTATGTTTGGATGGAATAATGGCACAGCCGATGCTGTATTTAAGTTTGTACTTTAAAGCCAACCGCCAACATTATTACGAGCATCTACAACTTGTCAGGGATTCAGGAGACTGGGAAGAATGGTTGCAATTTTTCCTCAAGGGCGTAATCGAAACAGCAAATCAAGCTGTCACTACAGCTCAATCTGTTCTTAAGCTTTTTAAAGAAGATAGACTACATATAGAGTCCGCCGGAAAATCATCTGCATCAATGTTGGTTGTGCATTATTATTTACAGAGACACCCTACAACTGATAGCAAAAAGGTGGTAGCAAATTGTACTCTTTCATTACCAACAGCCAATAGTTCTCTA
Source organism: Tatlockia sp. (assembly GCA_013697955.1). GTDB lineage: Bacteria > Pseudomonadota > Gammaproteobacteria > Legionellales > Legionellaceae > Tatlockia. The sequence goes on from JACCVV010000068.1 coordinate 15,098, forward strand.
AAGCAACTAGTTACGCTTGGCATAGTGAAAGAGATCACTGGTAAGGCTCGAAATAAAATCTACGTGTATCAAAAATATCTTGATATCTTAAGCGAGGGTGCGAGTCCTTTAACCGTTTAAATTGTCTCGTACACATTACGAACTTTAGGTAGAAAGAGAATGCAATCAACCAATATACAGCATGTAGAAAATTGGCTAAACCAAGAGCGACCATATTGTGGACGTCCACAATATGGTCTGTAAACTTATGCCCCGATATTTCAGAAGCCCTTTAAGCCTTCTCGATGAACTTAGTAAAGTTTCTTTTGATTAAGGTCTGTTTTTTAGATGGTCTTTTTTTGATTTAAAATAACTCTTGTTATTCAAAATAAGAGCATCAATCTGTTTTTTTGAAACCAGTTACTATAATATCCTATTCTTTAGTAGTGGTTGTTCTTGGTGGTACTAAACTTACCCAGGGAGTGCTGTTAAAGGTGAAATTCAACGAAGATTCAAGGGTGAAAATACCCACAATCCTGCATTTGATGCGTTTGGGCTATAGCTATCTGTCTCTAAAAGATCCAAAAGTCACGAGGGATGAATCAACAAATATCTTTACAGATATTTTTTTTGAAAGCATCAAGCGCATCAATCCTACGCTAAACGATCTGGAAGCCAAACAATACCTCACTGATGTGTCCCTTACCCTTGAAAATGAAGACTTAGGCAAAGCCTTTTATGAAAAGCTCATAGATAAATCCGGTGTACGCCTTATCGATTTAGAAAACTTTAATAACAACACCTTCAATGTTGTCACTGAGCTGCCATATAAAAAAGACGATGATGAATTTCGTCCAGATATTATTTTATTGATTAATGGATTGCCACTGGCGTTTATAGAAGTGAAGCGGCCAAACAACCGCGACGGTATCTTAGCCGAGCACAAGCGTATGCAAACGCGCTTTCAAAACAAGAAATTTAGAAAATTCGTTAATCTTACCCAACTAATGGTGTTCTCTAACAACATGGAGTATGACGATAGCTCGCCCATGCCTATTGAGGGCGCGTTTTATGCTAGTGCGTCCTATCAAAAGCCCACATTTAATTATTTCCGAGAAGAGCAAAAATTTGACTTAGATATCTTACTTGCTACGATCGATGATGACAAGGAAACCGCAATACTCAAAGACAATAACCTATTGAGTATAAAACAATCGCCAGCGTTTGCTAAAAACAAACGCCCAGACACGCCCACAAACCGTATTTGTACCTCGCTATTTCAACGTGATCGCTTAGCCTTTTTACTTGAGTTTGGTTTGGCCTATGTCAAAGAGCTGAAAGGTGTACAAAAGCACATCATGCGTTACCCGCAAATGTTTGCCACTAAAGCCATAGAGCAAAAGCTCGAAGAGGGTATTAAAAAAGGCATTATTTGGCACACTCAAGGCAGTGGTAAAACAGCACTGGCTTACTACAACGTTAAATACCTCTCAAATTACTTTCAAAATAAAAATGTCATCGCCAAGTTTTACTTTATTGTTGATAGGCTCGATTTGCTTATTCAAGCAGGGCGAGAGTTTAAGGCTCGTGGATTAGTCGTACACAATATCGATTCACGAGAAGCCTTTGCAAGAGACATTAAACAAACCACCGCCATACACAATAATAGCGGCAAAGCCGAAATCACTGTCGTCAATATTCAAAAGTTTAAAGATGATCCAAATGTTATTAAAAACGTGGACTACAACCTCAATATTCAGCGGGTATTCTTTTTAGATGAAGTACACCGAAGCTATGACCCAAAAGGAAGCTTTTTGGCCAACTTGGAGCAAGCCGACCGCAATGCAATCAAGATCGGTTTAACGGGTACGCCGCTATTAGGAGAAGAATACAATTCTAAATTATTGTTTGGCGGTTACATACACAAGTATTACTACAACGCATCTATAAAAGATGGCTATACCCTTCGTTTAATTCGTGAAGATATTGAAACAAGTTATAAACTCAACTTACAAAAAACCCTTCAAGAGATCGTAATTCTCAAAGGTAATTCAGATAAAAAGCTGGTTTACGCTCACGAAAAGTTTGTTGAGCCTATGCTGGATTACATCGTCAAAGACTTTGAGCAAGCCCGAATATCTATGAACAATAACACCATCGGCGGCATTGTGGTCTGTGATTCTTCCGAGCAGGCTAAAATGATGTATGATATCTTTCAAGTGCAATACGCCCAACCAGGATTAATAGAAGATTTGCCAACATCTTACTTTATGGTCTCCGAACCAAAAGCCACATATAACGCCAAGAAAAAACAAAATAGCCAAGTCACTAGCGCCGCGGTTATCCTGCACGATGTCGGCACCAAAGATGAGCGCAAACAGTTAGTTGAAGACTTCAAAGAAGGCAAAATCGACTTTCTGTTTGTATTTAATATGTTACTCACGGGCTTTGATGCACCGCGCCTTAAAAAGCTCTACATGGGGCGCGTAATTAAAGCCCACAACCTATTGCAAGCCCTCACCCGTGTAAACCGCCCCTACCAAGATTTTAACTACGGCTATGTGGTGGACTTTGCCGACATAGAAAGTGAATTTGAAAAAACCAACAAAGACTACTTTAAAGAATTGCAGTCTGAACTAGGTGATGAAATAGAGCACTATAGCAACCTGTTTAAGTCACAAGAAGAAATCCTAAAAGAAATACAAGAGATCAAAGAGGTCTTGTTCCATTTTGACACTATTAATGCCGAGATGTTCTCGGATCAAATTACACAAATCAATTCCCGTGGTGAAATGTTAAAAATCACCAGCGCTTTAAACAACGCCAAGAGCCTATATAATCTTATTCGTTTGTCCGGCGATTTTGAGATGCTTGAAAGGTTAGATTTTAAAACACTCAACGTATTATCAAGAGAGGCCGATAGGCGCCTTGCCCTTATCAACACCAAAGAAGCCCTAGAAAATAATATTGATACATCAAACCTGCTTAATGTCGCCCTAGAAGACGTTATCTTTGCTTTTACTAAAGTCAAAGAAGAAGAGATGATTTTAGCCGATGAGCTAAAAGACACCCTCCAAAAAACACGAGAAGGCCTGGGTGATAATTTCGATCCGCGAGACCCCGAATTTATTTCCCTAAAAGAAGAGCTTGAACGCTTATTTAAAAAGAAAAACCTAAGCGAGGTCACCAAAGAACAGATGGAAAGCAACATTAAAGCGTTAAACGCAATATACAATCGAGCCAAAGAGCTAGAGCGTAAAAACCAGCTATTAAGACCGAAATACGACAACGACGAAAAATACACCCGTTTACACAAACGCCTAATGGAAAAAGACCCCTTAACCGATAGCGAAAGCAAACTCTTTGAAGCCCTTAAAGGCTTAAAAACCGAAGTAGACAACCAAATCCAGCAAAATTCAAAAATGTTAGAAAACGAAAGCTTTGTTGAAAAAATGGTTATGCGTATTGTTATCGACCAATTTAAAAACAAACAACATATTCCCTTAACTGCCTTCGCAACCAAACGTATCAACGGCTTAATAGTGAAAGAATACATGAACGAATACTATGGTAGGGTGGCATAAAAACGGCTCAGCTATAACGCACAACAATCACATTAGATACCGATTTCAGAACATTTATTTAGAGAAAGTAATGACTACAACACCGCAATTTGCACAGCAAACCAAAAAACTTATAGATGATCTTAAAAGCGTCTGCGCTAACTACGGCCTAGGTAACGACGGCAACGAATTTAAAATCATCACTCAGGTATTTTTGTATAAATTCCTGAACGATAAATTCGTCTATGAAATTAAACAATTAGATGAACGCATCGGTAATGCAGAAAGTTGGGAAGATGCTCTTAAAACCCTAAACGACGATGAATACGAAATGTTAATGATGCAGCTAAGCGAAAGTACGGCTCGTATCAGTTCAAACCATTTTATTTCGACACTATTTGCCAAGCAAAACGAACCAAAATTTGCCGACATTTTCGATACCACCTTAGTGGATATCGCCCGTGATAACAGCGATATCTTCTCAGTGCTCACTGACGGCGGCCAAAAAATCGTTCTATTTGAAAACCTAAGTAAATACGTCACTGACAAACGCGATGATTTTTGTAAAGCCATTGTTAATAAGCTCACAGGCTTTAGCTTTGAACATATCTTTAACGAGAAGTTCGATTTTTATGCTGCCATTTTTGAATACCTGATTAAAGATTACAACACAAACAGTGGCGGCAAATATGCTGAGTACTTCACCCCGCACGCGGTGGCCAAAATCATGGCGCGTTGTTTGGTGCCAAAACAGGAGAGGCAAAAAGTTCAAAACGTGACCTGCTATGACCCCTCAGCAGGTTCCGGCACTTTGTTAATGAATCTTGCCCACGAGATAGGTGAAGATAAATGTACCATTTACTCACAAGATATCTCGCAAAAATCATCGAGTTTATTGCGCTTAAATCTCATTTTGAATGATTTGGTTCACTCCATACACAACATCATTAAGGGTAACACCATACTGGAGCCATACCATAAAAAAGACAATGGTGACCTAGAGCAGTTTGACTACATCGTTTCGAATCCGCCATTCAAGCTCGATTTTTCTGATTATAGTGCAGACTTAGAAAGCAAGGTGAACCACGACCGTTTCTTTGCAGGCGTACCCAAAGCACCGCCTAAGAAAAAGGAGTCCATGGCGATTTATTTAATGTTCCTACAACACATTATCTATTCGCTAAAAGAGAAGGGTAAAGCCGCCGTAGTTGTGCCTACGGGGTTTATTACTGCCCAAAGCGGTATTGATAAGAAAATTCGTCAAAAGCTGGTAGATGAAAAAATGCTCGCGGGGGTGGTCAGCATGCCATCCAACATCTTTGCTAATACAGGCACTAACGTCTCGATATTATTTATTGATAAAGCCAATAAAGAAGATGTGGTACTTATTGATGCCTCAAACCTAGGAACCACCGTTAAAGAGGAAAAAAACCAAAAAACCGTACTCAGTCATGACGAAGAAAATCAAATTATCAATACCTTTAATAACAAAGAAGCGGTGGATGATTTCTCGGTGGTGGTGAGTTATGACGATATTGCCACGAGAAATTATTCGTTAAGTGCGGGGCAGTATTTTGAAGTAAGAATTGAGTATTCAGAGATTAGCTTGGACGAGTTTAATAGTATGGTTTCCGCGTTCAAGCACAGCCTGACTAATCTTTTTTTTGAATCAAAGCAATTAGATATAGATATTTTAGAAAATTTGTCGAGCTTTAAATATGAATAGTTTTGAATATAAAAAATTAGCAGATCTTACCTTTCGGATCAAAGTCGGATTTGTTGGCTCGATAAATGACTTTTATTGTAAGCCTGAAAATGGCATTCCAATTATTCGTACTACGGATATCGATAGTATAGATTTTGACAAACTCAATTATGTTACAAATGAATTTCATGTCAAAAACAAGAAATCACAGCTAAAAAAGGGTGATTTAATAATTGCTCGGCATGGTGAAAATGGTAATGCAGTCATTTACGAACATGAAAGATGTGCTCAAGTGCTTAATGCAGTAATAATAGAGCCCGATCCAAAGAAAATGAGCTCAGAGTTACTAAAAATATTCTTTGACAGCCCTTTTATAAAGAAGCAAATTTCAGGCTCAGTAAAGGGATCTGTTCAAGACGTTATCAATACTAAACACATATCCGATTTATTATTGAATATTGATAATAATATCAATTACGATTTTGTAACAAAAGCTATTACTAATTTTAGTAGAAAAATAGCCCTAAACAACAAGATCAATACCGAGCTAGAAGCCATGGCCAAGCTTATCTACGATTATTGGTTTTTACAATTCGACTTCCCCGATACCAACGGCAAGCCCTACAAATCTTCGGGTGGAAAAATGGTCTACAATGAAGCGCTAAAACGTGAGATTCCAGATGGCTGGAATGTTGGGAAGTTAGGCGATATTATAAAATTGAACTACGGCAAACCTCTAAAAAAGGAATGCAGGTCAGGGCAAGGGTTTCCTGTTGTTGGCTCGGGAGGTATAGTTGGCTTCCATGATATCGCTTTAGTAAAAGGTCCAGGTATAGTTGTTGGGCGTAAAGGAACTGTTGGCAGCATCACGTATTTAGATAATGACTTTCACCCCATTGATACATCATATTTTGTAGGGCTTAAGCTAAAGGTTAGCTTTTCCTACATCTCGCTCCTATTAAAAACTCTTGGTTTAAGCACAATGAATAGTGATAGCGCTGTTCCTGGTTTAAATAGAGATAGAGCGCTTGATGTGAATGTGTTGTTGGCTCCAATTAACTTGATAGAGACCTTTTGCGTAATATTAGACTCAATGTTTATCAAGATGGCCAATTGTAGAAGGCAAAACCAAAAGCTATCAGAATTAAGAGACTGGCTTCTTCCCATGCTAATGAACGGTCAAGTCACCGTGAAAGACGTATAACTTCAACAGATAAAAAAGGACGTTACATCATGGCAGAAAAGCATTCAAACTGGCAGTTTTTTAGAAAAAACTCCCGAATCAATGAGGTCAGGGCTTGATACCCGTCAAAACTTAAGATCCATGAATATTTGTAAACTCATCAGAATCCACTCCAATCTTTTGCCATAATTCAAGCTCCTCAAGCCGCTTGGCAATTTCTTCCTGTGCAAGAAATTCTTTTTGTGCATTAATGATATGCATAAATTGGTTGCCATCCTGCACAGAAAGAACCCCTTTTGCAGTAGCATCGATAATTTTCTTTCCAATCATTGGCAAGGGCTTGCTACGTTCAATATCTAATCCCTGTAAATCAATCTGAACATATTGGCTAGTAGCTTTAGGGAGAAACCGTTCTAAACAAAATCGTAGTGCCTGTACATCACCATCCTAGGCACGCTCGACCAATTTATTCATCAAGTTTTGCATTATCCTCTAAAAGTCTAATGAGTTGACGTTTGTTAAGAGTGCCTGGCCTCTTGCCTGAGGGATTACCTGAATGTCCTTTTTGAAACTGGTCATTTTTAATTCTCTCATCTGCATTTTCCCTGCATTTTACAGGAAGATGATCAATTTATTAAAAGGTGCTCAATAAAACCATTTGAGCATCTTCAATTATTTTGAGCGGCTTTACTTGAAGATAAGTGCCACCACCGCTTTCTCTTTAGGCTTAGCATAATAATTCGAGTATGGTTTAACGTCACTTGGGGGGTATCTCCTTTTTGACTTCTCGATATACCCCAACAAATACCCCCACTATGGATTGGATGCAGGGGGTACTTGTTGGACAATTGGACGTATGAATAGGCCTTTAGGTCAGTATTTACAAGGGGTGATGGGTGTTATAGGAGTGTCTTGGACAGTTAATTGGTGGAGGCGGCGGGGATTGAACCCGCGTCCGCAAATCCTCTGCCTTTAGATCTACATGCGTAGCCTTGTCATTTAAGTTAACCGTAGACCCTCCGACGGGCAGGATGGTATACGGCGATTCCCTTGATTTAACAATTTAATTCGGGACGGACTAAATTGCGATCTTATCTTCTATGACCGTTGATTCGATACCGATAAGAAAGCTCGGTCAACGGGGCGCTGGTTTTATGGCAGCGCACGGTGCGATGGAAAAACGATCGATTATGCTGCGTCAGCCATAGGTTCGAAAGTTTCTACACCAGCAAAGTTTTCATCGTTTGCATTTATGTTTAGTGAGTCTGATTTACGAGAGTTTCTCATTCTCGGCATGCACTTCCGGTTTCGCAACCCACGTCGAAGCCAGGTCGCCCCCATTATGTACACTTAAAGTATAACATAGAAAAATCCATTTTTTATAGGCTTGATTAAGAATTTCCGACCAAAATTTCCCATTTTATCACAACTTTTACTGAATTCCACTTTGTATGAGCAGGGCGTCGACTTTTGCGGGTCGTCCTCTAAATTGCAAATAGGCGTCTGCGGCTTTTTTTGAACCGCCTACTTCGAGGATTGAATGTAGAAAATCACGGCCGGTTTGCTCATTAAACACCCCTTCTTCTTCAAAGCGAGAAAAGGCGTCACAGGAAAGTACTTCTGCCCATTTATAACTGTAATAACCAGCAGCATAACCCCCGGCAAAAATATGGGTAAAACTATTTTGAAAACGGTTATAAGCTGCGATAGGAACTACTGTTGTTTGCTCACGAACTTCATTTAAAATTTTAGCTACCAAGCCAGATTGTTCCTTTTGAAATTCCTGATGAATTCTTAAATCAAATATAGAAAACTCCAGTTGACGCATCAGCGCCATTGCAGAATGGAAATTTTTAGCTGCTAATAATTTGTTATATAAATCTTCAGGTAGTACTTCACCACTATCTACATGTGCAGTTAGCAATTCTAAAGCACTCTTTTCCCAGCACCAATTCTCAAAAATCTGACTCGGTAATTCGACTGCATCCCATTCCACACCATTAATACCGGAGGCAGCGAGATAATCTACCTTGGTCAAAACGTGATGCAGGCAGTGGCCGAATTCGTGGAATAAGGTCAAGACTTCGTCGTGGGATAAGGTAGCCATTTTATTTGCGGAAGGTTTGGCGAAATTACAAGTCAGAGTGGCAATCGGTAATTGGATACCGCTTTCTAATTTGCGCCTGGATTGCAAGGAATCCATCCAAGCACCATTTCGTTTGTGTTGGCGGGCGAATAGATCTACATAGATATAACCACGGAGTTGCTTTTCTTCATCAAGAACCTGATAGCATTTTACTTCTGGATGCCAACTATCAATTTCTTTAACTTCTTCCATATGCATGCCGTAAAGTTTATTGACGATTGTAAATAATCCAGTCATCACTTTATTTAAGGAAAAATAGGGCCGCAATTCTTCCTGCGAAATTGCGTAGAACGCCTGGCTTTTTTTCTCGGAAAGAAAGGCTAGATCCCAGGGCTTTAACTCCTCCAATCCATAGTGATCTTTTGCAAATTTTTTCAATTCCTTAAATTCAGTTTCAGCTTGATTATGGCCGCGATTAGCTAAATCCAACAGAAAATCCAGCACTTGTTCCATTGAATCTGCCATTTTGGTAGCCAGAGATAATTCTGCATAATTGTCAAAACCTAATAATTGAGCTTTTTCCTGACGTAGCATTAACATTTGATCGATGAGTTGTGTATTGTCAAAATGATCAGCACTTGGCCCTTGATCAGAGGCGCGCGTGACAAAAGCCCAGTACATTTCCTCGCGTAAGGCTCTATCCTCTGCATAAGTAACCACTGCGAGATAGCAAGGAAATTCCAGATTCAAGAGCCACCCATCCAGGCCTTTTTCAACAGCCAATTCTTGAGCTCTCAGGACTGCATGCTCAGGTAAACCTGCCATGCGCTTATTATCACTAATGTGTATGGTAAATGCTTGACTGGCATCCAAAACATTATTTTCGAAAAGATTAGAAAGACTCGATAATTGAGTTTGAATTTCTTCCAAACGCTTTTTCTTGTCAGATAATAAAGCAACTCCAGATAGCTCAAAATCACGGATTAAATCTTCAATAATTTTGACTTGCACTTGATCCAGTTTGGTTTTGTTTATGGTTTTAATTGCATTGTAGAGGTCGTGATTATGACCAATTGTAGATTCATAAGCTGATAATTTAGGTAAGCATGCCTTATAACAAGCACGCAGTTTTTTAGAGTTTACAACTGCATGAAGATGTGACAATGGGGACCAAAAACGCTCAAGCGCATCATCCATATCATCCATGGGAACCATTAGATTTTCCCAGGTAAATTTTTTATTGTCAGAAAGAATCTGCTTTATTTGTCCTAGATTTGATTCTAAAAGTTTATCTAGCTCATTTATAAAGCTATCGGTATCAAGCGTTGTGAATTGGGGGAGATTGTTCGACGACATAAAAACCTCAATGCTGAATAGTTAAGGATAGCACTGATAAGCCCAGTGCTCCATGTAGTTAAAGGATTCCCAGTTGTTGGTAGGTATCATCCAAGTCTTCGTCATTAGTAGAAACCTGCCCTAAAGATTCGGAAAGTGATTTTCCAGGTTCTTCATTTGAATCATCTGAATGGTAGAACATTGAACTACGCGAACGCGAGGGCGAAGAGGAAGGCAATGGAGAAAAACGTCGTTTACCTTCTTCAACAATACCATCAACTTTATTAGATGGTTTTTGACTATCGACCCATTTTCCAATCAGGTAAGTTAATAGAGTGATCGTTACAATAAGGCATGCGCCTATAAGCGGTATGATAGGATTTGTGAATGCCGGTATGGCAAATAACATTCCTAAAAAAAGTGCAATAGTACTGGCAATTGATAACCCCAGCCTTTTTTGCTCATACAAATGCCATTGCTCCAGGTGTGTTTGATAACTTGCGATTTCTTCAAAATCACTTTGGTCGTTAGAAACAGTTAACGCTATTTCTTTATATTCCACCCTTAACCTGTCTAGCCTGTTTAATTCAATATAAGCCCTGATACTAGCTAAAACCACATCAAAGAAGAAAAGGCCAATTGTCAGATACATTCCTGCTGCAGATAAACCTCCTACCAATAAAAAACAACCGAGCAAACCGCCAACAAACCATACAGCATCATTAGATAATTCAAACCAGCGACGTTGAATCTGGGTTTGTAAACGGGTTTCCCAGTTCAATTTTTTTTCTGCATCAGTTAACCATCTGCTTGGAATAACATGCTTTAAAAGCAGAAAAAGATTCACCGCCAATCTTGGGAAATAAAATATCCAGGAAAGGTAATTTAAGAGTGGACCAATAAAAGGATCGACCACGTTAATAAATTTGGAATAATTTTTAAGGTGTTCTAGAAAAGGCCTCATAGTCATCAAAATGCGTCGAGTCCGAACAACCATCAACCGAGGAAAATTGAGAACTGCAGTGTTGGAACGTACTTTTTGAGAAAAAGATTCTCCAAGATAATCTATCACTGGAGTTGTAAAGGTTAAAATTCGCCTCAAGGCTTCTGTAATTAAGTGCGGCCAATTTAATATTTCCAGATAGTCGCTCATCCTTTTGGAAAGGGGGAGATTTGGTTCAAAATGATAAACTTTTGGCGTATTAGGAAAATGATATCCACGCATAGCTAACAGAGTTCGATAAACTTCTTGTTCACTTTTTAGGCGTTCGATTTCACGTGGAACATTAAGTCGTGTATAGATTCGTGTTAATAATTCGGCAAGACTCAAAGCATCGACTAGCTGCTGGGTTAGTGCTTCCCTTTCATCTTCGCTTAAGGGGTTAACACCACTTTCTTTTCGAGCGAAATCATGTGCAAGTCGCGCACAAATGATTGTGTAACGCAGATTCAATTCAAGATGATTTTTAACCCAAGGGAGGAAAAAATTATCCTCTTTTTCATTCAGCCTTTTGCTAAGCTTCCAGGTTGGAGAAAATTCGTCGCCATCTTGGCTAAAGGGGTTGCCTATAACAGGCTCTAGTCGTTGCAATACTCCTAACATACAACCTTAAATTAGTTGACACTTAGAAATCATCCCAAAAAAAAAGCAAAAAGTAAATTTTAAATAACCGACATAATTGTTTATAATAAAAAGAAAAATTTATTTGTTCATAATATTCGCATTCCAGGGTCTTTTGAAATTCGTTAACTTGCTGATTAGCAGCTTCTGAGCGACAATAGTGCCCCCTTATGACAGCATTAAGAGAACGCATGAGCCTTTCCAACGATTTAGCCAATGCTATCCGCTTTTTAAGCATAGACGCCGTCGAACAAGCCCAATCTGGACATCCAGGAATGCCCTTAGGTATGGCAGATATTGCTGCAGTACTTTGGAAAAAATTCTTAAAGCACAATCCGCAAAATCCTCATTGGTTTAATCGCGATCGTTTTGTTTTATCAAATGGCCATGGTTCGATGTTGATTTATTCCTTGTTGCATTTAACCGGTTATAAATTAAGCCTGGATGAACTGAAAAATTTTCGCCAATTGCATTCCAAAACGCCGGGTCATCCGGAACATGCGGATACTCCGGGCATTGAAACTACGACTGGTCCTTTAGGACAAGGTTTGGCGAATGCTGTAGGTATGGCAATTGCCGAAAAAGTATTGGCCAACCAATTCAACCGGACCGATCTGGAATTGGTCAACCACTACACCTATTCATTTGTCGGCGATGGCTGTCTAATGGAAGGAATTTCTCATGAAGTTTGTTCTCTTGCAGGAACCCTAGGTCTTGGTAAATTGATTGTCTTTTATGACGATAACGGCATTTCAATCGACGGTAAAATAGACTCCTGGTTCACTGATGATACCGCAACGCGTTTCAAAGCTTACAACTGGCATGTTATAGGTCCAATAGATGGCCATGATCCGCAAGCAATTGAAAAAGCAATTGAAGAAGCCCGCCTTGAAACTGAGAAACCTAGCCTGATTATTTGCAAAACAATCATTGGCCTGGGAACACCGGTTGCTGGAAGTGAAAAGGCTCATGGCGCTCCTTTAGGTGCCGCGGGAATTTTGCAAGCGCGAGAAAACTTTAACTGGCCTCATTCCCCTTTTATTATCCCTGAGTCGATTTACAACAACTGGAATCATATTGAACAAGGGCAGCGAGAAGAAAAGCAATGGTTAACCTCTTGTCATAAATATCAGCAACAATATCAAAATGATTATCATGAATTCTTACGCCGTATAAATAGTGATTTGCCTGATAATTGGGCAGCCTATTCGCAGGATTATATTGAACAATGCAAATCCAATGATAAAGCACAGGCTACCCGTAAAAGCTCACAACTTTGCATAGAACATTTTGCCAAACTTCTTCCTGAGATGCTTGGAGGCTCGGCTGATTTAACCGGTTCGAATAATACCGACTGGTCAGGATCCAAAGCCATTAAAACCAATGCTTTCACCGGAAATTACCTTTATTACGGTGTACGTGAATTTGGAATGGCAGCCATTATGAATGGCTTAGCCCTTCATGGCGGAATTATTCCTTATGGAGGCACTTTTCTAGTTTTTGCTGATTATGCCAGAAACGCAATTCGCCTAAGCGCACTCATGAAGCAGCGGGTTATTTATGTGTTCACCCATGATTCAATTGGATTAGGTGAAGATGGACCTACTCATCAGCCCATAGAACACGCAGCTATGCTACGCATGACCCCAAATATGACTTTATGGCGGCCGGCTGATTTAGTAGAAACCGCAGTGGCCTGGCAGCAAGCACTTGAACATCAAAATGGTCCCTCTGCTTTGCTTTTGTCGCGTCAAAATCTTCCTGCTTTAAGGCATTCTAAAGACGCTTCACACCTAATTGCTAAAGGCGGTTACATTCTTAGCGATTGCCAGGGTGAACCAGAGGCAATCCTTTTAGCTACCGGCTCCGAAATTCAATTAGCTCTAGAAGCAGCAAAGCAAATGCAAGCAACAGGTAAAAAAATTCGAGTTGTGTCCATGCCCTGTTGCGAACGTTTTCTTGCTGAAGACGCTGCCTATCAGGAATCTGTATTACCCAAATCCGTTCGTAAACGTATAGCAATTGAGGCCGCAGCCACTGGTTATTGGTATCGATTTGTTGGTTTGGACGGCGCTGTAATCGGCATCGATCGTTTCGGTGTGTCCGCCCCTGCCGCTGCAGCATATAATTATTTAGGAATCACTGTCGAAAATATAGTGTTAAGCTTGAAACAGCTCTTCTCAAATGAAGAGTCAATGTAATCTGGAGAAGTTTTATGACAATTCGCGTTGCGATAAATGGTTACGGCCGTATTGGTCGTTGTATTTTGCGATCCATTTACGAATATAACCGTCAAAACGAATTTAATGTTGTTGCAATTAATGATGTATCAGGAATTGAAACCACTGCTCATTTAACCCGTTATGATTCAACTCACGGCAGGTTTGGCTTTGATGTTCGCATTGAAGGATCCAATTTAATCGTAGATAACCATCCTATTCGTATCACCTCGGACAGAGAGCCTTTAGCCCTACCCTGGAAAGAATTAGATATTGATTTGGTATTTGAATGCACAGGTCGCTTCACCAACCGTGCTACGGCGATGCAACATATAAAGGCCGGCGCTAAAAAGGTACTTATATCAGCGCCTGGTAAAGATGTCGATGCAACAGTGGTCTATGGTGTCAATCATACGGTTCTACAAGCAACCGATTTGATTGTATCGAATGCTTCCTGTACTACTAATTGCCTGGCTCCTGTTGTCAAGCCGCTTCATGACGCTTTGGGTATATCTTCGGGCTTAGTGAATACAATTCATGCCTATACCAAAGATCAAATGTTACTTGATGGTCATCATTCTGATTTGCGTCGCGCACGCTCAGCTACTCAATCGATTATTCCTACAAAAACTGGCGCAGCAGTGGCAGTGGGCTTGGTTTTGCCTGAATTAGCAGGAAAATTGGACGGCTTTGCCATGCGCGTGCCTACACTCAATGTATCAGTAGTTGATTTAACCTTTATTTCTGAGCGTGAAACTACTGTCAATGAAGTCAATGACATCATGCGTAAAGCAAAATCTGAAATTTTACATATTAATGAAGAACCTCTGGTTTCCTGTGACTTTAATCATTACCCTGCATCGGCTGTTTTTGATATGACACAAACCAAAGTTTTAGGTAATTTGGTAAAGGTTGTTGCCTGGTATGATAATGAATGGGGATTTTCTAACCGCATGCTCGATACGGCAATCTGTATGATGAATCGTTAAAGGATACCCTGATGAATCTGATTAAAATGAACGATCTTAATCTTCGCAATAAACGTGTATTGATTCGTGAAGATTTAAATGTTCCGATTAAAGAGGGAATAATAACCAGTGACCAACGTCTGCAGGCCGCACTGCCGACTTTGCAAAAAGCACTTGATGAAGGCGCAGCGGTTATGGTTCTTTCGCATTTAGGACGACCGGAAGAAGGGCGTTTTGAAAAACGTTTTTCTCTCAAACCCGTGGCTGATTATTTAGCCGCCCAATTACAATACCCTGTTCGATTTATTGACAACTATTTAGAGGCTATAGAAGTCAATCCTGGCGAATTAGTCATTTGTGAAAACGTTCGCTTTAATTTTGGTGAAAAAGCAAATGACGATGAATTAGCTCAAAAGCTTGCCCGCTTGTGTGATATTTTTGTCATGGACGCTTTTGGAACAGCACACCGCGCCCAAGCTTCAACTGTTGGCGTAGCGAAATATGCACCCATCGCGGCAGCCGGTCCCCTTTTAGTTCGTGAATTAGAAGCTTTGCAACATGTGTTGAAAGAGCCAATGAAGCCAATTGTTGCCATTGTAGGCGGAGCGAAAGTATCCTCTAAATTAACGCTGCTTAAAAAACTGGTGACCAAGGTTGATTATTTAATCCCTGGAGGCGGTATTGCCAATACCTTTCTTAAAGCTCAAGGGTATGAAATTGGTGTTTCACTTTGCGAAGATTATTTGCTCGATCAGGCTCGTGAAATTCTGCAATTGGCCACCGAACACGGTTGCCAAATCCCCCTTCCCTCTGACGTTGTAGTGGGTAAATCGTTCTCGGAGAGCTGCCCTGCTTTTAACAAAGGACTTTCAAACTTAGCCTCTGATGACATGATTATGGACATCGGTCCCGAAACGATTCACCGCTACATCGATATAATTGACGAAGCAAAAACAATTATCTGGAATGGACCGGTTGGCGTTTTTGAATTTCCACAATTTTCTTATGGAACCCGAGCTTTAGCCATTGCGATTGCTGATAGTGATGCTTTTTCAATAGCTGGAGGTGGCGATACCTTGGCTGCTGTAGATCAATATGATTTGACCCAACAAATTTCTTATATATCTACCGGAGGAGGCGCTTTCCTTGAGTTTTTAGAAGGAAAAACCTTACCCGCTGTTGCCATTCTTGAAGAGCGTGCAAAGGAAAGTGGTGCTGAAAATAGAGCAACCTAATTTAGTTAAGATATGAAAATTAAACAGGGTAGATCCAAAAAATCAAAGTGAATAATGCTCTGAGAAAAAAATAGCTAATGAAAACGAAAATTAAGTAAAGTAAAAGCTGAAGTGAAATAAGATGCTTATATTCCGCGCTTAATGCGTGGAATATAAGCAGCTGGCTATGAAAAGTTAAGATTTAGGTAAAAATCATTTATTAATCTGGCTAGTCTATGGAAGGTTTAACTAATGAGGTAAAAGATGAAATTTAACCAATATTTTCATCCGAAATTCCCGGGTTTTCCAAACTAAGAATACCTGTATTGAAATCGTAGGCGAATAATTCAGCATAACGACCCCAATCAATCATCGTTTTTAACACCCGCTCTGCTTCTTTTTCACTCAAATAATCTTCCAGTTTGGACAAAAAACGCTCTTCAGAAACACGGTGCCCCACTTTTTCATCCAGTACACGTCGGATATATCGCGCTAGAGGGACTTTTTCTAAAAGGCATTTTGCGAACAATCGCTTTCTTTCTTGCAAGTCGGCTTCCGAAAATTGTTTTCCTAATTCACTTAATTGAATATCACCATCGGAAACCTTAGCAAATCCTAAAATTTCCAGGGTCTCAAGAATTGGAAATAAATCATCTATATTCATCATCAATTCGTCAGCGAGCTCGGGAAGGTCTATTTTTTCTTCAAAAGACTTCATTGTTTCAATCAAACCGGACAATTCTGAGGGTTCAACATCTGGCAAACGATAACCCAGACCAATTTGTCTTTCCCTTAATGCACCTCTCGCTTTCTCTCTCGGACCAGTCGTCATTAATGTGTATATTTTGTCAACCAGACCCCGAAAATCCGGCATTTCTGAAGCGCGGGGCTGCTTCATGCTGACCTGCAATTCGGCACGGATATAGCCAGGATCTGAGCCAAAAATAATAATTCTATCAGCTAGCATCGCTGCTTCTTCAATATTATGAGTGACCAGCAAAATACCATTGGTATTGGTTTTCTTTTCATGCCAAAGCTCTAGTAAATCTGATTTCAAGTTTTCCGCTGTTAGAACATCGAGTGCGGAAAAGGGTTCATCCATTAGCAAAACATCGGGGTTAATCACTAAAGCGCGTGCAAAACCAACCCGTTGACGCATTCCACCTGATAATTCTCGAGGAAAGGCAGATTCAAAGCCGTCAAGGCCAATAGTATCGATAGCTTCAATGGCTCGGCGGCGACGTTCTTCACGTCCGACGCCTTGTGCTTCTAGTCCTAATTCCACATTTTCAAGAACTGTAAGCCAGGGCATGAGCGCAAAAGACTGAAATACCATGGCAATGCCTGGCATTGGGCCGGTTACAGGATGTCCACGATAGGTTACTTTTCCTGAAGTTGGCGGCAAAAGACCAGCAATAATGCGCAATAAGGTTGATTTCCCTGATCCCGATTTTCCGAGCAAAGCTACAATTTCGCCTTCGCGTAATTTGAAATTAACATCTTCCAGAACAAGTAAATCCTGCGCCGAGGCTTTTTTAAATGATTTATAGCAATTTTCAATTGCAATAATAGTTTCCGACATAACAGCCTCAATTGAAGTGAAAGCGCTCTTCCGCCAATCGATATAACGGGCGCCATATTACGTGATTAAATGCCAGTACATAGACGCACATCATCGCAGTACCTAAAGCGATTTTAGGAAAATCACCAGCTATTGTACTCGCCTGAATGTACTCGCCCAAGCCAGTAGCCGCTAAAGTTGTATCTCCCCAACTTACCCATTCTGCAACGATGCTGGCATTCCAGGCACCGCCTGCAGCTGTGATTGCACCGGTAATATAGAAAGGAAAAATTCCGGGCAGTGCTAAACGCTTCCACCACTGCCAGCCTTTGACGCCGAAGTTGTCAGCTGCTAAATAAAGTTCGCGCGGAATTGTCGAAGCACCAGCGATTACATTGAACAAAATATACCATTGCGTCCCTAGAATCATTAGAGGAGTTACCCAGATTTCGACACTTAAATGGTAACGGACTATGGCAATAACAAATAAGGGATAGAAAAGATTAGCTGGAAAGGCCGCAGCAAATTGAATAATTGGTTGTATTCTTTGCGCCAAACGGGGTCTTAAACCTATCCAGACACCAATAGGAATCCAGAGAAGTGAGCTAAAAATAATTAAAACAATAACACGAGTTCCAGTAGCTGCGCCTAGTAAAAAGACATGGAACACTTCTGAAATTTTTAAATCTTTTAAAATAAAATCCATTACCATCCAGCAACCCGCCAAAATGGCAAAGACAATAACCACATTCCAAAACCAATCCAGATGTTTTTGCCTTTTAAAATCGATTTCTTTCGGCGATTTTATTCTTTTCTTCCCTAACCATCGTGTATTTACAAAGTGATCTTTAATAATGGAAAGCCCTCGCCCATAACGCTTGATAAGGCGACTGCCTCTTAGTAAATCAATAAGCCAGGATTGGTACTCTTCTTCGTCAGGAGAAGGTTCCATTTTGAATTTTTCTGACCAGGCTATCAGCGGTCTAAAGAAGATCTGATCATAAAGAAAGATGACAATAACCATCGTTAAAATGGCATAGCCGACGGCGTGCAGATCATGGCGTTCAATCGCCAAGGCAATATAGGAACCAACACCAGGCAGACGAATATTTTGATGTGAAACCGAAATCGCTTCAGATAGCACCACAAAAAACCAGCTTGCCGACATAGACATCATCATATTCCACACAAGACCAGACATGGAAAAAGGAACCTCTACCTTCCAAAATCGCTGCCAGGCGGAGAGCTGGAACATCGAGGCCGCTTCTTTTAAATCATGGGGCAAGGTTTTTAAGGATTGATAAAAGCCAAAAGTAATATTCCAAACCTGAGCAGTAAAAATTGCGAAAATGGAAGCGCATTCAGGCCCTAACAAGCTGCCTGGAAACAACATGATAAATCCGGTAACCGTTATCGATAAAAAACTCAATACAGGTACGGATTGTAAGATATCTATGGCGGGAATAATGACCTGTTCAGCCCGCCGATTTTTGGCAGCTAAGGTCCCAATGACGAAAGTAAACAAGATGGAAAGCGCCAAAGCTATAAACATTCGCAACACGGTACGTAGAGCATAAAAGGGGAGTATTGACGGATTTAAACTAATTGAAAGCTGCTCACCTAGCTGATAGGGCGAGGCCATTTGTTTTCCCGCCCAACCCAAAAAAAATATCAGGGATAAAATGAGAATTAGCAGCAGGATATCCATTCGATTAAAATAAGGACTGACATTTTCACGGTTGGCAAAGTAAAAACGAGTGTTGCTCACAAATGCCCCCTTTATCTTAACTTGAATAACCTAATGGACCAATTAAGACTATTCAACCAGCCTTAATCTTCGAATTCACAAAATGAAAAGTGGGCATAAAATAACATAAACACTGGACTCTGTCGTCAATCTTAAGGTTAAACAGTTTTTTTGTATTGCGAAGCGGACTACAATAAAAATAACTATAGACTTTCAAGAGGAAACCCAATGGCTAAATTCTCAGCTTTCGCGGGCCTGGCACTTCTAACAACGTCATATACAGTCAATGCAGCTCCTGGAGAAGTAGAACTTGCAGTCTGGGCGAATGAGGCGATTGTTTCAACTTACAGCTACAATTTTAATAATTTCATGCAACGGCAAAAAGAAATTGCAAAATATTTTACAGCAAAAGGATGGACCGATTTCTCGACCGCCTTTATTGCCTCAAAGTTACCCGAAGCAGTAAAAGCAAATTCCTATTACGTCTCAGCAGTGGCTACCTTGCCTCCCAGTATTAAAACTGTAGGACCTGCCAAATGGCAAGCAACTATGCCTTTGTTAGTTGTTTATAAAAACCCGCAGTATCAACAAAAACAAACTGTTGAAGTCACGATTAATTTTACTCAGGTTCCAACTGATCAAGGTGTTCGCGGTTTAGCCATTACCTCTTTACAATCAAAAATTATGAAACCAACTTGTAAATGTGATTTAGATGACGAGAATGGAACTACCCCCACAAACGGGCAAGAACAACCGCAAGGTGCAGCGCAATAAACCCTGAAAGTAAAAAAATAATTAAATTCAATTTCCAGGGAATTGTAATATCCAGTGCGGCTTGTTTTGGATCATTAGGATTGTAAAAGACATCAATATCAACGTCATCTTCATAAGCTAAAGCCGCGCGATAAGCGACGTTTCGGGCGTATTTACTGTTGGGATTGTTTAAGGAAGTATCCAGAAAAAAATATTCACAGAAATAATCTTGCTCAAACACTTGATATTTATATTGGATTTTTGGCCATAACCGCGGGCCTTCCCGGGTCCATTCAAAGAGAGTGATTCGACCTTTGGTAATTAACCAATCCTGAGCCTGAGCCAAAAATTGTCTATCGCGCCAAAAATGCCAGAGGAGATACAATAAAAAAAGTAACCATATAAAATCCAGCAAAGTGCGCAATGATAGTAACCAATTAGCCACAGCAATCCCTGAAATATAAATTAGTCTTCTATCCTAATTCACCAGGATAGGTTTTTACAAACGGACTCTGGTTTTTTAATACCAACAGACTCTATGTGCAGGAACCCAATAGCCATGACGCCAATGACCGCCCACCCATCCGCAATTGTTATAATAGGGTACGGAATAATAGCTCGGCTCAATGTAAACCCTGCCTTCCCAGCCCTGATTCCAGCCATGATGATGCCTCCAGCCGCCATGATTCCTATGCGCAAGGCTATCTGTTGCAACAAATACACAAGCTGAAAAAAGCAAAGTTCCAAGTATTTTATGCCCTATGGAAAAAGCATTCATAAAGATACCTCCTCTTTACTAAGATTGTTATATTAATTATAAGCCAGGTTTGACGTCAAATGACTCATAGATTATAAAAATTAGACAATCCAAGACAGAAAAGAAGAGGGATCTAATATTTGAATGCTAGCATGAGCCAACCGATTGCCAGAATGCAATATGCGCGCCAGTTGGATCAATAATCACAATAAAAAGCCCAAAATCGCCAGCTTTGGTGACCGGCATTTTAACTGTCGCGCCCATGGATTTAGCTTTTTCTAAAGTCTCTTCAATATTGTCAACTGATATATAACCCATCCAGTGCGGGGGAATTTGACCCTTTAGTTCATTCGGGATCTGCCACATGCCGCCAAACTCGCCTTCCTTTGATTTAATCATTGTATAGGTATTATCACCCATATCATGCTCGGTAAAAGTCCATCCCAGTAGTTTTCCATAAAAGTCTTTAGCTGCTTTTACATCAGGAGTTGACAGTTCATTCCAGCAAAATTCGCCCATTTTTGAATTACTCATTTTAGTCCTTATTAGTTCGGTAGATAAAGTCGGCCAAGACTACAACAACTATCGATAATATTAAACTTCAATAGACTTGTCGCAAAAACTCATCTGGGTATAATTACCTGCACCACTGCGTGACAAGGGAGTCGCAATGATCGCTAAAACACCACTCTATGCTAGCCACTTGGCAGCTTCTGCAAAAATGGTGGATTTTCATGGCTGGGAAATGCCGCTTCACTATGGATCACAATTAGATGAACATCACTATGTTCGCCATAGCGCTGGAATGTTTGATGTTTCCCATATGACCGTAATTGATATTTTAGGCACAGGCGGTCGTCAATTTTTACGCAAATTATTAACCTGCGATGTCGATCTCCTCGAACATACGGGACGAGCGCTTTACAGTTGCATGTGTAATGAGCTCGGTGGAATTATTGATGACCTAATCGTTTATCAACGTGCCTCCGATAATTATCGCCTCGTTTTAAACTCCGCTACCCGTTCACGAGATCTTGCATGGATTCGTAGCAAAAGCGAAGGCTTTGCCGTTGGTCTGCAGGAACGAGTGGAATTTGGGATGCTTGCAGTCCAAGGACCTGAGGCAATTGCAAAAACAATGTCTGTTCTTGAACCTGCGCAAATTGATGCCGTTTCTACATTAACAACTTTTGAATGCGTGGATGTAAATGACTGGTTTTTTGCACGCACCGGTTATACGGGAGAAGATGGACTAGAAATTATTCTTCCCCAACATGAAATGGCAAAATTTTGGTCATCCCTTCAGCAAGTTGGCGTAAAACCTTGTGGCTTGGCTGCACGCGATACTCTGCGCCTGGAAGCCGGAATGCTCCTTTATGGGCAGGATATGGATGAATCCACCACACCTTTAGAATCGGGTTTGGGGTGGACAGTTCGATGGGAGCCAGAAGATCGGGATTTTATTGGAATGGGCGCACTTCTATCACAAAAACAACAAGGGATTCAACGCAAATTGGTAGGTCTTATTTTGCAAGATAAAGGAATTATGCGGCCAGGACAGCGCGTCATAACTGCAGAAGGAGCTGAAGGATTAATCACCAGTGGAACCTATTCTCCAACCTTGGGTAAATCAATTGCACTTGCACGTATCCCTACTCAAACCGGCGAACAAGTAATGGTTGATATTCGTGGGAAATTGCTCCCTGCTAATGTCGGTAAAGCAAGATTTGTAAAACGTGGTCAAATACTTTAGCTTTTGTCAAACATACTGATTATAAATTTATATACAAGGAAGAAAAATGGCGGATTTAAAGTTTACTCGAACTCATGAATGGTTAATGAACAACGGCAATGAAATGATTATTGGAATCACAGAGCATGCTCAGCAATTATTGGGTGACATGGTTTTTGTGGAACTACCTCAAGCAGGCGTTGAAGTAAATGCTGGCGAGGAACTGGGTGTTGTTGAATCTGTAAAAGCGGCTTCCGATTTTTATGCGCCTGTAAGCGGCGTGGTAGTGGAAGTTAATCAACAGGTGAGTGAAAACCCGGCTCTGGTAAATAGCGATCCTTATGGTTCAGGCTGGTTAGTAAAACTTAGAGCAAAAAATCCAGCCGAAATTAATGAATTACTGGATGCTGAACAGTATAAAAACGAGATAGCAGAGGATCATTAATATGCCGTATATTCCCCATACCCCCGATGATGTAGATGAGATGCTCGCCAGCATTGGCGTTGCTAACATTGCAGGCTTGTTTGATGAAGTTCCAACTTCCTTGCTTTATAGCGAGCTTAAAAATATTCCTGAAGGCCTAAGTGAAATGGCTATGCTTAAGGAAGCCCAACGTCTGGCGAATAAAAATCAAAATGGTCTTTGTTTTATGGGAGCAGGAAGTTATGAACATCATATTCCTGCTGCGGTATGGGATATCGCATCAAGGGGTGAGTTTTTAACAGCCTATACGCCCTATCAAGCTGAAGCAAGTCAGGGAACCCTGCAGCTTCTTTATGAATATCAAACCATGATAGCTGAACTAACTGGCCTCGATGTAGCCAACGCCTCAATGTATGATGGCGCAACCGCACTGGCAGAAGCGATTTTGATGGCAGTGCGAATCAATAAAAAATCCAAGGCAAACCGTGTTTTGGTGGCTGGAACTCTAAATCCACTTTATCGTGAAACAATTGAAACCATAGTCCGTACTCAACATATTGAGGTTATTACCCTTCCTTTCGATGAAAAACAGGGCATTACAGCACTGGAAAGTCTGGATAAATATCGTGGCGAAGACATCACTGCACTGGTGCTTCCTCAACCCAACTTTTTTGGCTGTCTAGAGAAAGTTGACGAATTCACTGACTGGGCAAGAGCTAATCAAACAATATCGATAGCTTCAGTAAATCCCATATCCCTTGCGCTTTTAAAACCCCCAGGTCAATGGGGCACAGAAGGTGTAGACATTGCTTGCGGTGAGGGACAACCTTTAGGTTCACCCATGGCCTCGGGAGGACCTTATTTTGGTTTTTTTAGCACCCGCATGGAACATGTGCGCCAAATGCCTGGTCGGTTAATCGGACAAACCCTCGATAAAGACGGCAAAACAGGGTACAGCCTAACCTTGCAAGCGCGTGAACAACACATTCGACGCGGAAAAGCCACCTCCAACATTTGCACTAATCAGGGCTTATTAGTTACGGCAGCAACAATACATATGAGTTTACTTGGCGCTGATGGATTATTGGAAGTGGCTAGGCAATGCCATCAAAATACTCAAAAACTTGTATCTGCACTTACTGAAATTGATGGGGTTGAAGCTGTTTTTTTAGCACCCAACTTTCATGAAAGTCTCCTTCGTTTGAATCAGCCAGTTGATCAGGTGCTCGAACGCCT
Organism: Tatlockia sp.; assembly: GCA_013697955.1. Lineage (GTDB taxonomy): Bacteria > Pseudomonadota > Gammaproteobacteria > Legionellales > Legionellaceae > Tatlockia. Next base: position 39,181 of record JACCVV010000068.1, read on the forward strand.
GAGTGAACGGGGAATTATCGGTGGTTATTCGGTAGAATCTCATTTCCCGCAATTGGCGAATACGATTCTGGTTTGTGCAACCGAGATGCGGACAGCTGAGGATATTTCACAATACGCTGATTCATTAAGACAAATTATGGCAAAGCGAGGTAACTGATGTTTATTGTACAGATGACCTATAAAACCCCCATCTCGGAAGTAGATAAATTTCTGCAAGCTCACCGGGAATTCCTTGATTATTATTACAAACAAGGGTTGCTTATCGCATCAGGACCCATGAAGCCGAGGACTGGCGGGATCATTATCGCAAGCACAACTGATAGGGCCTACCTGGAATCGATCCTGCAACAAGATCCCTACCATTTGGCTGAAATTGCTGATTACCAAATTATTGAATTTACACCGGTCAAACATTGCGATGAACTAAGAGACCTTATTCAAAAAACAGAGGGCAAATTATGCTAATTTTTGAACGCTCAAAGGCTAGCCGGCAAGCAAGAGCACAAGCGCCCCATAATATTAACAAAACTCTAGCTATTCCATCGGATTTGTTAAGAACTAAACCCCCACGTCTACCTGCCTGTTCTGAGTTGCAAGTCGTGCGACATTATACGCGCCTGTCCCAAAAGAATTTTTCAATAGATACTCATTTTTATCCCCTCGGCTCTTGCACTATGAAATACAATCCTCGAGGCGTTCATAAAGCAGCATCCATTCCTGGACTTATTAATCGTCATCCTTTGGCACCGGAAAGAGCAAGTCAGGGCACTTTGCAGATTTTTTATGAATTACAAAGTTATTTGGCTGAAATCACCGGGATGCCAGGCGTCTCACTCACTCCAATGGCAGGCTCCCAGGGTGAATTTGCAGGCGTTGCCATGATCAAAGCCTATCATCAATCTCGCGGTGATTCAGCGCGTGATGAGATGCTTATTCCTGATGCAGCTCATGGAACCAATCCTGCTTCAGCGGCGATGTGCGGCTTTAAAATTGTCGAACTGGTCACAAAAAAAGATGGTGATCTTGATTTAGAAGAACTCAAGCGTAAAGTCGGACCAAAAACAGCAGGCATCATGTTGACCAATCCTTCAACCTTAGGGTTGTTTATGCGCCAAATTAAAGACATTGCTGCCATTGTCCATCAGGCTGGCGGGCTTCTGTATTATGATGGGGCTAATCTCAATGCGATTTTAGGAAAAGTTAGACCTGGAGATATGGGTTTCGATGTAATGCATCTGAATTTACATAAAACTTTTGCTACACCTCATGGGGGTGGCGGACCCGGAGCTGGCCCTGTGGCCGTTGGCGAGCGATTACTTCCTTTTTTACCGCTACCAACGGTTATCAAAGAGAACAACAATTATCGTTGGGCCAAATCCAATGATATTCCGCAGAGTATTGGCCGTTTATCCTGCTTTATGGGAAATGCAGGCATTCTCCTTCGGGCTTATTTTTATACCCGGGTTCTAGGAAAAGAAGGTCTGTTACGGGTTTCTGAATTTGCTACTCTTAATGCCAACTATGTGCTTTCTCAATTGGAAAAATCTGGTTTTAACCCCGCTTACCCAGGACGACGTGCGACTCATGAATTTATAATCACCTTAAGTCAGGAAAAGAAAACTTTAGGGATCAGTGCAATGGATTTAGCAAAACGCTTACTCGATTATGGCTTCCATGCGCCAACCACCTATTTTCCACTATTAGTCCCTGAATGCTTGCTAATTGAACCCACTGAAACGGAACCTAAAGAAGAATTAGATGGATTTATTACCGCTATGCAAGCGATTCGTCATGAAGCTCAAACCAATCCAGAAGTTTTAAAAGATGCACCGCACACTTTACCAGTGCGCCGGCTTGATGATGTAAAAGCAGCAAGAGAACTTGATTTAAATTATTTTAGGCAGGATTAAAGATAAGGTCATATAGATTTCTGGATGTTAGGACGCGTCCAGAATTTTAGAAAAAACTTTCTAAAAACGAAAAGCACTAATAAATTTAATAGGCAATTAGATTTAGAAAGTTTAAATCAAGGCAAGTTATGCCCAAAATAAAATCATTGTAAGCTCTTAATTTGCAATGATTTTTTCTTGTTTTTACAAAAGCCTTTTCTGAATAAAAAAAATAAGTTATAACAGACCTACCTGGGTAAAAGGAATGACAGGGTTGGGGTTCCAGTTTGCTTATCAGCGGGACTATTGAACAAAAAAACAGTCAGTTGAAGTCTGACGGAACAATTTTTTTCAGGGAGTGAAAAAAAAATGAATAATAAACTGTTTTCACAGCGCTTTAATCGCGAATTGTCATTATTAGGGTTTCCAGAAGAAATCTCCGAAAAAACAAAAGCTGTTTCAAAAGTCTTTGGCGTCACTCGCCATTTAGCTAATGCAATGCTCTTCGGTCATTTATTACCTTCCAGTGAACAACTTGAGAAAATAGCAGAAATCTTGGAAGTTTGCCCGCAATGGTTAGGCGGCGCGACGGATAAAAAGAAAGCTTATCAGAGCCGTGAAGAAGAGAGAGTGTAGTCCAAACCGAATTGAGTTATAATACAGGTACTCGTGGTATGGATAGCATCTCTACCACGTTATCTAATTTTAATTCACAGGGTTATTTATGGAGTGCCTAAGTTATTGCATTGCCAATACGATTGACTTGAATCGCCTCGATCAACACTTTAAAACAACGTTACCAGGTTACAGTTCTACCAGAACGCGCGATGTATTAAAACTTAGCCGCAATGATAGTCATCAAACCCTTATATTCATTTTTAAAAATGGAACCGTAGTCACATGGGGAGTTAAGCGCCATCAGATCAAGGCTTACCTTGATATCATTATACCTTTTGCCGACAAACCCATCACATTTTTAGTACGCGACGAATTCACCTACAAAATCGGAAAAAAAACAGCCATTGAACCTCATAATCATTTTGATGTGGATTGTTTAACGATGGATGAAGATAGTCACGAATTGAAATTAAGTTTTTCCTATGGTTTTTCACAGTCTGTTAAATTGCAGTATTTTGAAACAATCATTGAATCTTTAATTGAAAAATATAACCCAATGATTCAAAGCCTTTCCATTCGCGGCCAAATGCCTATTAGCCGTGAGCAAATCCGTCAGGTTATTGGTGAGATTCTTGGTGCAAAAAGTGAAATGAATCTGATTTCAAATTTTCTTTATCATCCCAAATATTTTTGGCAACATCCGACACTTGAAGAATATTACACCATGATGGAGCGCTACCTGCATATTCAAAGACGGGTAAATGCGATAAATCATCGCCTCGATACCCTAAACGAAATTTTTGATATGTTTAATGGCTATCTGGAAACACGCCACTCCCATAATTTAGAGATAGTTATTATCTTTCTGATTGTTGTTGAAGTTGTCTTTGATGTCCTCAACTTTATTGTATAGCTATTAGCCAATGAAAGCGTTAAGTAAGAGATTGAATTCCTTACTATACTTAATAGGTCTAATAAGTTGAGGTCTTATCATGAATAAAGATAATGAAAATGAAAGCATAGGGATAATAGGGATTATTGTTATTATTATCTTAGCTGTCATTGGACTCTATTATTTTTTTTCACATCGCCCGCCCACTGCTTTAAATGTTGAAAGTCATTCCAATGTCCCACTTGAAGTGCCGCATCCTATTAATTCCAAAGGTGTGGAATAGTTTTTAGCGTTTAATCTTTGGTGTTTATTAAGTGTAGGTGGGATAACCATGATCTTAATCAATTGATTTGTTACAATGTGAAACATTCTTTATTAACCCCAAAATATTATGCTCATTTGCAACAATCAATTATCTACTGACCAGTTACGAGCCCTTAATGACCTTGCTGCTACCTGCCGTGAAGTGGATCGTGATCTTCCTCCCTTATATTTGCATATTCTCGATCAAAAAAGGCTTTCTGATAATAATTTCCTTTTTTATCAGGATAATCTTTTGATCGGTTTTTTATCGGTTTATTTCTTTTATACCAATGCCTGCGAAATTTCTGTAATAATAACTCCGGACAAACGTCGCCAAGGTATTGCCAAACAATTAATTCAGGCAGTTTTACCACTTTTGGAGTCTAAGCAAGTAGACACCTTACTTTTTTCGACCCCAGAAGTAGTCAATGAAAATTGGCTTTCGGCACTCGGTTTTATCTATCAAAATAGTGAATACCACATGGAGCGCAAAAGCTTTGAACCGATTTTAATATCCAAAAATAATCTGGTTATTCGCAAAGCAACCGAAGCGGATATCCCTGCTCTTTGTTCAATTGATGAAGTCTGTTTTCCAGTAGAACCAGAGAATATGCCCCTTCGTTTTATTAGTATTTTAAATGATAATGACTACACAATTATGATCGCCTTTCAAAATAACAAAGCTGTGGGCAAGGCTCATATTCGCTGGCAAAAGGATGAAGCCATTTTCTCAGATATCGCTATAATCCCGCAATCTCAAAGCCAGGGTTTAGGTTCTGAATTATTAGCAAATTGTATCAATGACGCGCTTTTGCATGGCAAAACCAAACTTGCTTTAGATGTTGAAACCTCCAATCATAGCGCTCTTAATTTATATACCCGCCATGATTTTAAATCAGTAAATGCTATTGATTTTTGGGCTATATCTACCGAAAAATTAAAGAATTTAATGGCAAAATCTTAATTTTTGTGGGCAATTAATGGAAATTTAGAATTTAAATAAACCTTTTTTAAACCCTGACAAAAATAGATATTGCAAGGAGCAAAAAAAATCGGCTTGACAGCTTTTCTTTAGCCCCTTTAGTATTGCTTTTGGCAAAAGGGAAAGCACTAAATAATAAGTATAAGACTGATCAGTCAAGCCTAAGAGGATAAGGAATGAAAAAAAGGGTTGTTATTACGGGAATGGAGATAATTTCTTCCATAGGAAATGGGCTTGAAGCGTTCTGGCAGGCTGCAATTGAAGGTCAATGCGGCATCAAACGAATTCAAAATTATGATCCGAGTCCTTATCCTACTCAAATCGCTGGCGAAATAACCAATTTAACACTCGCACACCTACCTGAATTTGATAAACCAAAGCGCTATCCTCGCGCGGCGCAATACGCGCTTTACTGTAGTCACCATGCTATTGAACGCTCAGGACTCAGCAAAGACGAGTTGGCTAATGCTGGAACCTATATCGGCACAAGTCTCGGAGGCGGCCCTGAACTTGAAGCTGCTTATAAATCATTCTATACCGATAGTTGGAAAAAAATTCCAGCTTTAAGCGTCATTCGAGGAATGCCTAACTCGGTTGCGAACAATATTGCAATTTCTTTCGGCTTGGGAGGTCCTAACTCGACGATTTCCAATGCCTGCTTATCTTCGGCGGAAGCAATTGGCAATGCCTATCATCAAATTGCTCAAGGGAAATTGACCACAGCATTATGCGGCGGCACTGAATCGCTTCTCTGGGAAACCATTATGGCTGCCTGGTGTAAGCTACGTGTAATGTCAACTCAAAATGAACACCCGGAATTAGCTTCCAGGCCTTTTGATAAAAATCGTAATGGAATGGTTATGGGTGATGGCGCAGGCATCTTAATCCTTGAAGAATTCCAGCAAGCAAAGGCCAGAGGAGCAAAAATTTACGCTGAGATTATTGGATTTGGAGAAAGCTGTGATGCGCATCACGTGACAGCACCTTCCATTTCAGGTCAGGTTCGAGCTATTCATAAAGCCCTCGATGAGGCCAGAGTGGCTATTGGGGATGTTCAGTACATTTCTGCACACGGTACCGGTACGCAACTCAATGACATTACTGAAACTGACACAATTAAAGCCGTTTTTGGCAAACATGCCTACAACATTCCAATAACCGCACAAAAAGCAATGACTGGACACACAATAGGCGCTGCTGGAGCGATGGAAATCATCGCTACGACCCTGTGTTTGCAAAATGACATTATATTGCCAACTATAAATCTACACGAGGCTGATCCCGCCTGCGATCTGGACTATGTACCTAATAAAGCTCGCTCTAAACAAATAGACATCGCTTTATCTAATCATTTCGCCTTTGGAGGGGCTAATGCCGCGTTGTTACTTCGACGTGTTTAAACGGAGAAACGTTTAATTTAGGTAAAGCTCGGGCCTCACGAGCTTTACTAGAGATTTTTGCCTGCTTTAAGCGGGTCGCAGTCCGAAATTTTGCATAAAAGCTATTATCAATCCGATTAAACAGCCTGGCCTGCTGCCCAGCCAGAAGACCAGGCCCATTGAAAGTTGTAACCTCCAAGCCAACCCGTTATATCCAAAGCTTCTCCAATAAAGTAGAGCCCTTTAATATGATTTGTCTCCATAGTTTTGGACGAAACCGCATTACAGTCCACCCCCCCAATAGTTACTTCTGCAGTCCGATAGCCTTCCGTGCCATTCGGTTTAACTATCCAGGAATTGAAAAGGCATCCCAATTCTTCAAGATGTGTATTAGAGAGATCGGCAAGGTTTTTTTCAGCAAGGTTAGTGGATATAAATACGTCTACAACACGTCGCGGCAAATATTGAATGAGTAAGGTAAAAAGTTGTTTGCGTGGGGTTTGCTTGCGCACGTCTTTTAAATTTTCAAAAAGGTTTAAATCGGGAAGCAAGTTGATGGTTATTGTTTCACCAGACTTCCAGTAAGAAGAAAGTTGCAATATAGCAGGACCACTTAGCCCGCGATGAGTAAATAAGGTATTTTCTCTAAATTCGATGCGCTCGTTGGCGGCCTTTGTATCAACAGCAATTCCTGAGAGCTGAGCAAATTTTTCTTTATCCTGCAGGTCTAAAGTAAAGGGAACGAGGCCAGCTCTGGTAGGCCACACCTTGATCCCAAATTGCTCGGCAATCTTATATGCGAAAGGGCTTGCTCCCATTGTTGGAATGGATAAACCGCCGGTTGCTATTACAAGTGATTGGCATTGAAAGAAACCTCTGTTTGAAGTCACTTTGAAACGTCCAGTCGCTAATTTTTCAATTTTTTCAATGGTTGTTTTTAAATGAACAGCCACAGTTGCTTTATCGCATTCAGCAAGCAACATATCGACAATATCCTGGGATTTATTGTCACAAAATAGTTGTCCTAAAGTTTTTTCGTGGAAAGGAATTTTATATTTATTAACCAGTTCTATAAAATCCCATTGAGTGTATCGAGACAATGCAGATTTTGCAAAATGTGGGTTATTAGAATTATATTTCTCCATGTCAATGTAATAATTAGTAAAATTACATCGACCCCCACCGGACATTAGAATTTTTTTGCCAACTTTGTTGGCATGATCAAGAACAAGAACTGAACGCCGCCGTTTGCCTGCTTCAATTGCACACATCAGGCCAGCAGCGCCAGCCCCGATTACTAATACATCGACCTCTTCCATACCCACTACAAAAAGAAAAAGAGACATTATAGCCGAAATCCCTATGGAATTCTTTTAGCCTTTATTGATAGACTGTAATTGATGAGTTTCAATTAATAACATAGCAAAGGAGATTGCAATGAATAAAGACATATTTGAAGGTAAATGGACAGAAATGAAAGGAAAAATGAAGCAACAGTGGGGTAAATTAACTGATGATGATATGGATCAGATTGAAGGATCCAGTGAAGAGCTTAGTGGAAAATTGCAAAAACATTATGGTTATTCAAAAGAAGAAGCTGAAAAGGCAATTGAAAAATTCCGTGATGAAAACGCTGATTAATATTTCTATTATGAGGCCTTTTTTATGAAAGGCCTCATAACCCCCCAATGCGTTCTAATCTAATCCTATCTTTCACCCCTTGCATTATTATTAAAAATCTAAACAATCTTGTAAAAGATGAGTCGCAACTGCGACTACATCGAGTTATAATTGCGGTATTTTGCAAGTTATAAGGTCATGATGAATGCTTCACTGTATGAAATAGGCAATTTAGTGCAGGGTTTAATAATTGGTGATGATAAAATTAAAATTTCGTCATTATCACCCATTGATAATATTGTTGACGGCTCTCTCGTCTTTGCTGATTCACAAGCGAACCTGGAACTGGCAGAAAAATCAAAGGCAGCTGCTATTTTGGTAAGCTCTGCCATTACTTCTAACATTAAAACAGTTATTCAGGTAGCTCATCCCTTTAAAGCCTTTATCCATTTATTAAATCATTTTTACCCTCGCAAAAAACCGATTATTGGAATTCACCCAACCGCTGTGATTGCAGAAGATGTTAAAATTGGTAAAAATGTTGCTATTGGCCCCTATGTCGTTATTGATTCCGGCACTACAATTGGTGACGATTGCGTTTTTAAAGCGCATGTAAGCATCGGCGCCAATGTAACAATCGGCTGCGCTACAACTCTTCATCCTCATGTAACTATTTATGATCAATGCCATATTGGCTCCCGCGTTAGTATTCATGCTTCTACAGTGATAGGCTCTGACGGTTTTGGCTACACCTTCGTTGATGATCAGCATTTGAAGGTTCCCCATATAGGCAATGTCATTGTCGAAGATGATGTAGAAATTGGTGCCAATTCGGTGGTTGACCGAGCAACTTTAGGCGCAACTTTAATTGGCGCCGGCACAAAAATAGATAACTTAGTACAAATTGCCCATTCAGTAAAAATCGGTAAACACAATATAATCTGTGCATTCACAGGTATTGCGGGCAGTTCAACTAGCGGCGATCACGTTATTTTTGCAGCTAATGTCGGTGTAAGTGATCATGTTCGCATTGATGATGGCGTTATTTTAGGGGCAAGAGCAGGTGTTCCATCTAAAAAACATCTGAGAGCTGGAAATATTTATCTAGGCTCACCTGCACGTCCTAAAGATAAAGCAATCGAGCACGAACTCTCGGTAACTCGAATTCCAATCATGCGTAAAAATTTAAAAGCACTTACTGAAAAAGTGAATAGTATGAACGAACGCATTGCCCAATATGAGGTAGAAGACTGATGTCTCCTCCTTTAATTCTTATTGATGGCTCTTCTTATTTCTTTCGTGCCTTCCACGCCCTCCCGCCTTTAACTAATTCAAAGGGACAACCCACAGGCGCTGTGTATGGTGTGGCCAACATGGTCAAGCGTTTAATCAAAGATTATCAACCCCGGCAAATTGCCGTCGTTTTTGATGCCAAAGGTAAAACCTTTAGAGACGAATGGTATCCTGAATATAAAGCCCACCGGCCAGCCATGCCTTCTGAATTGAGCAGCCAATTCAAACCCTTGATTGAAATTCTGGAAGCAATGGGTTTACCCTTGCTCATTATCGATAACGTTGAGGCTGATGATGTTATCGGAACTCTTGCCCGAATAGCTACCGAACAAAAACAGGACGTTTTAATCTCGACAAGCGATAAAGACATGGCTCAGCTCGTCAATGAACATGTTACTCTGATTAATACTATGTCTAATAAAATTCTTGATATTGAGGGAGTCAAAGAAAAATTTTGCGTAACTCCCCAACAAATCATTGACTATCTAACACTTATTGGTGATAGCGTTGATAATATTCCAGGTGTCACGAAATGCGGGCCGAAAACTGCTGCAAAATGGCTGCAACAATACAAAACACTTGATAATCTGATCGCCAACTCTTCAGCAATTAGCGGTAAAATCGGTGAATATTTTCAGGCAAGTCTTCCTCATCTTCCTTTGTCAAAACGCTTGGTAACGATAAAAACAGACCTGGAATTACCGCTTAGCTTGTCTGATTTAACACCAAGCCCTGCAAACAATCAGCTTCTAATTGAGTTAGTGCGTGAATTGGAATTTAAATTCTGGCTGAAGGATCTATTAGGCCAGGAAAATTCCATCAAAGAATTGAGTGATGAAATAGATTTTGAATTGCCAAATTTTGAGTTAATTAATACAGAAACTCAGCTCAATAGTTGGCTTGAGCTATTAGCCATTAGCTCAGCCTTTTGCATGGATATAGAAACCACTGATCCTGACCCTGTAAAAGCTGAAATTATAGGTATTTCACTTGCGCTTGGAGAAAATAAACCAGCCTACATTCCACTTGGTCACAAAGATGGCAGTCAGCAATTAGCAAAAGAAGTTGTATTTAACGCTTTAAAGCCCGCTCTGGAAAATCCGCGAATTGGGAAAATTGGCCAAAATCTTAAATACCTTTCTAACATTTTTAAAAAAGATGGTATTTATTTGCAAGGAACACTCTTTGACACCACGCTTGAATCCTACGTTTTAAACTCCAATGCAAACCGGCATGATACAGAAACCCTATCCTTAAAATACCTCGGCCATAAAATCCACAGTTATGAAGATCTGACAGGCAAAGGTAGCAAACAGATAGGCATTGATGAGGTTCCCGTAGTTAAGGCAGCGCCTTATGCCGCAGAAAAGGCAGATGTAAACTTAAAATTGCATAATAAACTGTATCCCATGCTTGATGAAAAACTGAAAAGCGTACTCCATAGTATTGAAATCCCGCTTCTTCCCGTTCTTGCCGATATGGAATTCCGCGGCGTTTTAATCGATCAGCTAACCTTGCAGAAACACGGCTCACGTCTAAAAGAACACATGCAATGTTTATCTGATGAAGCGCTTAGTCTCGCCGGCAGACCCTTTAATCTGAATTCTCCAAAACAACTTCAGGAAATTTTGTTTGAAGAACAAAAAATTCCCATCCTTAGTAAGACCCCTACCGGCCAGCCTTCAACAGGAGAAGCTGTTTTACAGGAACTTGCGTTGGAATACCGCTTACCGGCAGTAATTCTTGAATACCGGAGTTTAAGCAAATTGGTATCTACATACATAGACGCCTTGCCTAAACGAGTAAGTTCAAGAACCGCGCGAGTTCATACCTGTTATAACCAGGCGGTTGCTGCAACTGGCCGCTTATCCTCTTCTGAACCTAATCTGCAAAATATTCCAATTCGCTCTGAAGAAGGCCGATTAATTCGCAAAGCCTTTATTGCGCCTCCTGAACATGTATTATTAGCTGCTGACTACTCACAAATCGAACTGCGCATCATGGCGCATTTATCACAGGACGCTAATCTTTTAAAAGCTTTTGCTATGGGCTGGGATATTCATAGCGCCACTGCCAGTGAAATTTTTCAGGTACCTCTTGACGAAGTGAATAGCGAACATCGCCGTCGAGCAAAAGCGGTTAATTTTGGACTCATTTATGGTATGTCGGCTTTTGGCTTATCTAAACAATTAGGTATTGAGCGACAGGATGCTCAATACTATATGGAACTGTATTTTCAACGTTATCCAGCAGTACAAGAGTATATGGAACGAACTCGAAAACAGGCACATAAACAAGGTTTTGTAGAAACTGTCTTTGGCCGCCGCCTCCATCTACCCGAAATAAACACCCAAAACATGGTACGCCAAAAAGCGGCGGAGCGTGCAGCTATCAATGCGCCAATGCAAGGTACTGCCGCAGACATTATAAAGAAAGCCATGTTGGCAATTGCCAATTGGCAAGCCACGCAGGAAATTCCAATTGCGCAAATGATTATGCAGGTGCATGACGAATTAGTTTTTGAAGTTCACGAAGGTAATGTAGACAAAGCGAAACAAACCATACGTGAATTAATGGAAAATACTGTTGAATTGTCTGTTCCTTTGGAAGTAACTATTGGCGTTGGCAAAGATTGGGATGAGGCACATTAGTATTGCTTAGTGATACTTCATCCTATACACGGACTGATTTTAAATTTACGGCTCTTTTATTGGCCTTAATATATTGAACTGGAGTTCACCCTATGCGATTAAATCTTGCAATTTTTACACTATTATTTAGTTTTTTAAGTCCCACATTGGCGGCCTCGACTATTGAAAATCCCACTGAAGCCCTGCATTTAGACTGGATTGATCAAAATACCTCGCCAACTGAAAATTTCTTTACTTACGCTAATGGGAACTGGCAAAAACAAAACCCTATTCCGCCTGAATATTCAGCCTGGGGTTCTTTTCATATTCTTGATGAAAAAGTTCAAAACACCATCCATCAGATGCTTATTGAGGCTGCTAAGAAGAAAGCAATTCCTGGAAGTATTGAACAAAAGGTTGGTGATTTTTATTTCAGCGGAATGGATGAAAAAACAATTAATAATTCAGGTATTGAACCGCTTAAACCTGAATTTGCCAATATTGAATCCATAAAAAACCTTGCCGATTTACAAAGGGTTATCACTCATCTTCAACTGATTGGCGTTGATGCCCTTTTTGGTTTTGGATCCATGCAGGATTTTAAAAATAGCAAGGAAATGATTGGTGCCGCCGTTCAAGGCGGACTTGGTTTGCCTGACCGCGATTACTACTTTAAAAAAGATAAAAAATTTCAACAAATCCGAGCCGCTTATGTGCAACATATCGCCAAGATGTTTGAGTTGCTAGGTGATAGTCCTGATAAGGCGACAGTTGAAGCGGCTACAGTCATGAAAATTGAAACGGCTTTAGCCAATGCCTCCATGACGCAAACAGCACAACGCGATCCTCATGCTATTTATCATATGATGACTGTCGAAGAGGTTCAGAAAACTACACCTAATTTTTTGTGGGCAAAATATCTTACAGCTCTTAATCATTCTGAAATCAAACGCATCAATCTAGCTATGCCTGGCTTTTTTAAAACCATGAATGAACAGTTGCAAAAGGTACCCTTGGAGGATTGGAAAACCTACCTCCGTTGGCATTTGATGGATTCTTTTGCTTCATTTTTATCAGCCCCTTTTGTCGATCAAAATTTTCGCATGAGCTCTTTTTTAACGGGTACTGAAAAACTATTACCGCGTTGGAAGCGGGTAGTAAAAACTGAAAATGGCGCTCTGGGTTTTGCCATTGGTAAAATGTATGTAGAAAAATATTTTCCCCCTTCTTCCAAAAAAGAAGCCCTGGAAATTCTTAAAGATATTCGTAAGGCTTTGCAGCAGGATTTGCAAACTCTAAGTTGGATGACGCCTGAAACCAGAGAGGCGGCTCTAAAAAAATTAGCAATGATGGAAGAACGGGTTGGTTATCCGGATAAGTGGCGGGATTATTCCAGCTTAACAATTGATCGTGGCCCCTATGTGCTAAATGTAGCGCGCGCTAATGAATTTTTAATCAAGCGCGATCTTAAGAAAATTGGTAAACCCGTGGATCGCAGTGAATGGGCGATGGCACCGCAAACTATCAATGCATACTACGACCCCTCAATGAATAATTTAAATATTCCAGCCGGAATTTTACAGCCGCCTTTTTTTGATCCAAAAGCTCCTGCCGCAGTTAACTTCGGCGCTATTGGATTTGTAATGGGACATGAAATGACCCATGGCTTTGACGATCAAGGGGCGCAATTTGATGGGCATGGCAATTTAAAAAACTGGTGGACAGAAGCTGATCTTAATAAATTTAAAGCTGCGACAAATTGCATTGTCGAGCAATTTTCAAAATATAAAGTCAATGGTGATCCGGTACAGGGCAAGTTAGTTGTTGGCGAAGCGGCTGCGGATTTGGGCGGATTAACCTTGGCCTATCATGCCTTTCATAATTCTAAATATTATAAAGAGGCTAAAACTATAAATTCCCTAACACCCGATCAACAATTCTTTTTAGGAGCAGCTCATGTTTGGGCGCTCAATATTCGTCCTGAACAAGCACGAAATTTACTTACCACTGATCCCCACCCACCAATGCAGTATCGAGTTAACGGCACTTTAGCAAATATGCCGCAATTTCAGGCCGCTTTCCCTTCTCCATTAAAAGGCGTAATGGCTAACGAAAACCGCTGTGTTATTTGGTAACACAGCGCGCTATTGAGAAAACCAAAAATAGTTGCCTGCCAGCAGACAGACCACCATCATCAAAATATTCTGCTGCCAAAGTCAAGCCAGTTAAATTTATGTTAATATCCCTCCCTATTTTTGGTAGCGATTTTACAGGATTTAATTTCAATGACTTTTTTTATTGGTCAACGCTGGATTTCAAACAGTGAATCTCAATTAGGTTTAGGCATCATTTCTAACCTTCAGCATCGGCAAGTTAGCGTTAGTTATCCGGCTGCAGGGGAAGAACGAATTTATTCTTCGGAAAATGCGCCTTTAACTCGTATCCACTTCAAAATAAACGATGAAGTTTTTACACTTGAACAGCAAAAGATCCACATTACCGAAGTAAGAGAACAAGATAATCTCTTGATTTACACAGGGACAAACGAAGCTGGAGAATTGGTCACCGTCGATGAGCTCGATCTGGATTGTTTTATCAAATTGACAACGCCTAAACAGAGGCTTTTTAGTGGCCAGTTAGATAAGTTACCAACCTTCAAATTAAGGATTGAGACCCTCAATAAACAGGCTGAATTGCAATTATCGTCGGTAAGGGGTCTCCTAGGTTCGCGGACCAATCATCTTTCTCATCAAATTTATATCGCCAACGAGGTGGCTAAACGTTATGCACCGCGTGTTCTTCTGGCTGATGAAGTGGGGCTTGGGAAAACAATTGAAGCAGGAATGATTTTGCATTATCAATTGCACACTGGACGCGCGGAAAGGGTTCTTATCGTTGTACCCAGTTCGCTAATTCATCAGTGGCTTGTGGAAATGCGTCGGCGCTTTAATCTCTATTTTTCTATCATTGACCAAGGTTATTTTGAACGTCAGCAAGAAGAGCTCATTGATGATGAGGAAAATCTTGAACTCGAACACTCCTGCGCTGAAGACAATTTTTTTGAGCGCGAACAACTTGTTTTATGCAGCCTGGATTTTTTATTAACCAATGAAAAGGCCAAGGAGCAAGCGCTTTCGGCAGACTGGGATCTCCTTATTGTGGATGAAGCTCATCATCTGCATTGGTCTGAGTCTGGGGCGAGCCAGGAATATCAATTAATTGAACAACTGGCCAATAAATCCAAAGGTCTTCTCGAACTGACCGCAACGCCCGAACAGGTTGGCATTGAAAGCCATTTTGCTCGCTTACGACTTCTCGATCCTTCACGTTTTTATGATTTTTCAACCTTTAAAAAAGAGGAAGAAGGCTATAAAGCGCTCAATGATCTCGTGCAGAAACTTATCGATTATCAAAAAGAGACCCAAAGCGATTGCTTAAATCCCACTTTAAAAAAAGAATTGGAAAACTATCTCAATACCGATACGACCTTAAGTATCACTGAAACAATTCAACAACTTCTTGATCGCCACGGTACCGGACGTGTCCTTTTTCGAAATACTCGTGCAGCAATCCAAGGTTTCCCGGAACGCAGGCTTCATTCTTATCCTTTACCCTTACCCGAAATTTATAAGTCTTTGGAAGAGGCAGAACCCTTAAATCTCTTTCCAGAAACAACATTAAATTCTGAAGTATGGCTTCAATCTGACCCGCGAGTGAGCTGGTTAATTAACAAGCTTAAAGAATTACACCCGGAAAAAGTATTAGTTATTTGTAGCCAAGCATCAACAGCAATGGCTCTAGATGAACATTTGAAATTACAGGAGGGGATACGCTGTGCTTCTTTCCACGAAGGCTTATCTATTATTGAGCGTGATCGCTTTGCAGCTTATTTTTCAGAAAAAGAAAAAGGTGCACAAACCCTAATTTGCTCTGAAATCGGCAGTGAAGGAAGGAATTTTCAGTTTTCTCATCATCTGGTTTTATTTGATTTACCGTTAAATCCCGATTTACTGGAACAGCGAATAGGCCGTCTCGATCGCATAGGCCAGCTATATCCTATCGAAATACACAGTCCTTATTTGCAGACTAGCGCCCAGGAAAGGCTTTTTCGCTGGCATAATGAAGGTCTTAATTTATTTGAAAAAAGCTGCTCAGTTGCTTTTTCTATTTACGAAAAATTTGAAGATAGGCTCATGCCACTTCTGATTAATCCTAATTCAAATCAAAACGATTTTGAGCAAATGATTGCCGATGTTCAGGTATATACCAAACAACTGTTACTCAGACTTAGTGAAGGACGTGATCGCCTTCTCGAATTAAATTCCTGCAACAGCGAACTTGCAAACGAGCTTATAAGCGCAATTGAAGCGACGGAAAATGTAATGGAACTCGAGAACTATATGGCTGCTGTGTTCCAGGAATATGGCATAGAACATGAATACCATTCAGAATTTACCGAAATTTTGCGACCAACAACTCACATGAAATCTGCTCATTTTCCAGGATTGAAAGAAGATGGGGTGACTGTTACTTATTCGCGCAGCAAAGCGCTGGTCAGAGAGGATATGGAGTTTATAAGTTGGGAACATCCCATGGTGTGCGAATCAATGGATATGATTCTTGATTCCGAGCTGGGCAATGTGTCGATGGTAACTATTTCAGTCAAAGGGCTTTTGCCAGGAACTTTATTGTTGGAAACCTTCTACACTTTGAATTGCGCGGCTCCAAAATTTCTTCAACTTAATCGTTTTCTTCCTTTAAAGCCAATTCGAATTCTTAATGAATTATCTGGAAAAAATTTATCCAAGGTATTGAGCTACGATCAACTTAACGGGCTTTGTGCGCAATTAAATCGTCATAAGGGTCCGGCAATTATAAAAAATGCGCACCAGGATTTGGAAACCATGTTAGAAGCCAGTAAAAACCTCGCTGAGCAACAAAGAGACGACCTCTTAAAAAATGCCAAAGATCAGATGAAAAAAAGCATAGAGGAAGAAGTTAACAGACTTAAAGCTTTACAAAAAATTAATCCAGCTATTCGCGATGATGAAATTTTATTCTTCCAAAAACAAATTGAAGCTAGCGAACATTTTATTAACCATGCTGAACTTAAATTGCAAGCACTGAGAGTGGTAATAAATAAATAGAATGCAATAGGTAGTTGTTAATCGAACTTATTAAAAAGGATAAATATGAAACAACATTCACCTCAATTCTTAAAACTGGTAAACAAAGCAAAAGAGTCTATTAACGAAATAACATCTCAAATGCTAAAGAAAAAAATAGAGCAACAAGAGTCTTTTTTTCTCATCGATGTACGCGAAGAAAGCGAATGGGCTGGCGGTCATATTGCTACAGCAATTCATCTAGGCAAGGGAATAATCGAGCGGGATATAGAAAAGACCATTACAGATCCAGAATCGCAAATTGTCATTTATTGTAGCGGCGGTTTTCGCTCTGCCTTAGTTGCAAACTCTTTGGGAAAGATGGGCTATACCCAAGTTTATTCTTTGCAAACAGGCTCTCAAGGTTGGTTGGATGCGGGTTATGGATTAATTAAGTGAGTTTTGTAAAAAAAATCTCAAATAAGTTTAAAGTGACAATCCTTGAGTTTTCTCTATTACATCGGGATTTTCATCGATAAAAGATTTCCAAATTTCCACACCCATTGTGGTTTTTGTAAGAAATTCTTCAATACCAGCGTAATTTTTAGCTTCAAGGCAATAAATAATATCTCTTGCGATAGCAATTTTGATATAGGTTGGAGATTCAAGTAGGTTTTCTAGATAGTCTAGGAGAGTTACTTTTTCTTCAAAAAAGGCAGTTAGGCAATCCACGTAGGTGTAGCAGGGTGTCATTAAGATTTTTAATAGCTTTATATTTTTACTTGTACTTAAGTTATCCAACATGATTAGCACAATTTTGCTTAAAAATTTGCCATTGATGTGGATATTTGAATCCGTCCATTCATTAATTTTGATTTGGGCTTCTTTAGAACCAAGGCTCGTTAAGTATCTTTTTAATAACTCAATCACGCCTTTACGTTCCCCACAAAGCTGGGTTAATTGAATTTCAATGCAACTGGGGGCTGATACTAGACTCTTATTGTCACGCCAATCAATACGCAGCACAGAGATATTCTTTCCTTCAAAGCCTTCTAATTCAGGTTTTTCATTTTTCCATGTATCGAATGCCATCATATCTACAACAAGTGTTATTTTGCTTCCCAAGAGTTTATCAATATTATTTATACAGTCGGAATAGTTAAAAAAAGAATAGGTAATGTTGAATTTATTAAACATTGCTTCAAGAAAAGGCTTATCTTCCGCGCTTATTATTTCTTCATTTATCAAGAGTGGCTTTTGTTCCATAATAAAAAATGACAAATGATATAACAAAACTTCTATTGAAGAATTAATGCAATATTGTGCGAAAAGATTCGGCCGATATATAAAATTCTCAATATTAGTTGCTGTGGGTAAGTCATTATGCGAAGCGCAAAAAATACTAACATTAGTTTGTTGTGAAAAAGCACCAAAGGCATCTTTCTCTTCGTTTAACAATGAGAGACCTTTAATCACTGCTATCGAGGCGATATATGCAGGTACTTTAAATGTACCTATTCGACCTGGGAGTTTTCGGCTTGAATAATCCTTTGCGAGATTTAAATTATCATAATCAATTGAATAAACGACATCGAAGTTACGAAGATTTTCAGGTATTTCATCAATATTCTCATAAAAATGAAGAAATATCTCAGTTTCACAGTAGAGATTAACAGCAGCAATAATAGCTTTAAATTGGCTACAAGCTTTTTTTTCCAACCGGGTTTCAATACAAACCATATTAATTTTTTTGTGGCCAAGGAGTGATAATCTAAAAATAATAATCAAATCTTGTAAAAATTTACCGGATCCAATGCTTAATAAATTTATATTATCCCGAGTGGTGAAATTTGCGATTCTCTCCATTACCAAATTTTCTATTTTTCTCCGATTATTTCCGAGCAAAAATCGATTGTGATTATTGTCATTGCAACAACATTCTCCAATCGAGGTTTTCCTTAGCTGAGAATGCTGATCCCAAAATTCAAAATAATTGGTAAATGCGTCTTCGTCATTCGAATTGTCAAATCGAATATTTCTCCCTTTGAAACTCTTAACTTCTAACATGGATACCCTAACTATTTCCTGAATAAAAAATTGCATACTTTCAGGTGTAGGATTAGGTACAAGTGTATCTATCGAAAACTCTTTGACCCCTTCGGTAGTTCTGCGGCTATACATTGAATACTGACCCTTTATTTTATGAAGCTTTAGCTGATTTAATTGTATAAAATTTTATCATTCTATATTAAGGTTGTATTAATTCGGAATGAATTAAGAAGATTTCTTGAAGGGTTTTTTCAGGGAAACGTGAAGCTGAATTAAAGGTTCTGATCTTAACCATTGAAGCTAAAGCTAAAAAATGGAAATTCGTACTTCCACAAAAGATCTCCTCTATAAAAATTAGCCCACTTTTAAAAGTCTATCGAAAATATGCTTTGGTAGTAGCAGCCAAAAGCGGCCTTTATTTTTCATATTCTCACCGAGAAAGGCAGCTCTTTTACCTGAGCCCCAATAGATATCACCGCGCATTAACCCTCTGATCGCGCCACCAGTATCCTGAGCAATTAGTAAACGTTGGAATTTTTTAGTTACCTCGCTCTGATCCCTGGGTTTTTTTGTGGCCAGCCACACAGGTGAGCCTAGCGGGATCCATTTTTTATCAATTGCTAAAGAATAGCCTGGCGTTAATGCCATCCCTTGCGCGCCTAAAGCCATGGGTTCTTTTAAATTCTCAAAATATACAAATGATTTATTTTTATGCAGTATTGTATTCCCAGTTTTGGGATGACTTTTGAAAAAGCGGCTAATTGCATTTTTGGACGCATTATCTCTGGTCATAATTCCTTTCTTAATTAGCACGCTGCCAATTGAAGTATAGTGGGCTCCATTTTCGCCGGCATAACCTAAATATAAGCTCTTTCCACTTGGCAACTTAATTATACCGGAGCCTTCTATCTCTAATAATAATCGTTCGACAGGACTATTTATCCAGGCTATTACCGATGCATTTTTCTTAAGCGCTCCCTGATCAATTTGTTCACGCGTGTAATGTTTTGCTTTCTTCCATTCTAAGCCGCTCGGTATGCTATAAATGGGCGTACTGTATTCTTTTGTGCGTGTTAGGCTACCCTTGAGCTGCGGCATATAGTATCCGGTGAATAGCCCTTCCAGCGGCTTTCGCTGCGTGAATTCAATGGGGTGAAACCACTTGGTAAAAAAATCTCGAGCATTTTGCTCAGAAACTGTATCAAGCGTCGTAGCTTCACGGCAAGCTGGTTGCCAATCCTTTGCCTGTATATTGATATAGCTTGAACCTACTTTATGAGAAGGCGCCTGTTTCAGGAAGATTTTGCAAGAGTTTTGGAAAGCTTCTAATGATTTTTTGATATCCGTGTCATTCCAACCAGGTAATTCATCAAAGGGAACTTTCTTTAAGGCGACTTCGTGAATTTTTATCTTTTTGCTCTCTTCTTTTTTGCTGGTTTTAACTAGAGCCAGAGACTTGGGATTTAAATTGACCTTTGCTTTAGTTACAACTTTAGCCTTAACCGGAGCAAAATTTAATGCTGGTATATGAGAAGTCATCGGCTTTGAGTGATTTTCATCTGGCAAGGCCCAGTGGAAGCTCGATGACGGGTATACAAAACCCATTATTATGTAAATTAGTATTCGTATCATAGCTAGGAAAAATTTTACACGAGAAATAATTTAATACAACATGTTTTTTTTATGTATAAATTTTCCTTAATAATCAATATTGAAATGCTCTAAAACAGGATTCAAAAGTAAAAACCTAATCAATTCGGAACTTCTAACTGAGGTCCTTTTTCAGTTTTATTAAATAATCTACCGCATTAAAGGCTGATGCGTAGGCCGATTGGCAAGGATCCTGGCTATCAATTTTAGTCCCGATATCTTCCAGATTTTCTCCGCAAACAATACCATTTCCTACCACAATTGAATTTAAAGCGAAGGTTGTAAAGCAATTTTCTATGTGCGACATAATATAGTTATAGTGATCAAGATTGGTTTTTAAAACCAACCCAAGAGCTATGTAACCATCAAAGCTGTTTTTTTGGTGATAAGTATTTATGATAAATGGAATTTCATAGGTCCCGACAGGTGTTACTTCAATTTGATACTCATGAACGGAGTTTTTAACAAGTCTTTCACAGTGCAGAAGTTGCCTGGCGGACAGTTCTTTATGAATATTTGATGAAATCATTAATATTCTGGACATCGTTTTTCCTGTTTTGCTTTCAGACGTAGCAAATAATCCAAAGCACGAAAGGCTTCATTAACTCTTTCCCGATTCTCAACGCGCGAAGTCAAAACCGCCATAGAGGGAGCAGTTATAATTCCATTACCTATTAAAAGGCCATCCAGAGCAAATTTTATGAAGCATTCTTTTACATGTTCCCAAATGAATTCGTAATGATCAGTAGATCCCTTTAAAAGCAAGCTGAGGGGAAGATAACCCGCATAAGGATTTTTGCGGTGAAAGGATTGAATCACTGAGGGAATTTCATAAGTTCCTGCTTCAACAGTTTCAATATCATAATTATACGAGGATTTTTCAAGGACATTTAAACAACTGTCAAGTTGGTCTTTAGCCAGACTGTTGTAATAGTTCGACCAAACTACTAAAATCTTGTCTTTTGCCATGATGTTAGGCCTCAATCGGTAAACGGCGAATAATAGCAGAGATTAAGAAAACCGTATATCGGCTGTTCTCTTTGCAGATATTCAAAGATTTGAAACGCAGCCTTTGCAAAATTAAGCCACATAGTTGTAATATGCCGATTGTGGCTTTTTTAGGCTTTAAGTTTTGTAAGCGTCAAAGCTAGACATTTGGCATTACTAAGTTTTTACAAGGATTTATATGTCTACCGAATCAATAAAAAAATTAAAATTTATTATTTGCCTTATATGCATTCTTATTTTCCCAATAATTTTTGGTAAACACATTCCGGTTATTTTTAAATCCATCAGTTATGCTTTAAGTTTGAGCATGAAAGGCATCTTAGAATTTCTTTTACCCTTCATTATTTTTAGCTTTGTCTTTTCCTGCCTATCCAATTTGCAAAAAGGCGCTCTCTTTTTTGTATTTTTATTGATAGGTTGTGTCTTTGTTTCCAACTTTATGGCGCTAATGTTTGGGTATAGCTCAGGTTATATCGGACTTCATCTTTTGAATTTTACTGCCGCCCCGATTGAGGCGGCTCCGCAACTTCAGCCGGCCTGGCAGTTTCATTTAACCAAGCTTATTTCCAATGATATTGCTTTATTGATTGGCTTTGCGACTGGCATATTCTTTTCTTTTTGGCCGAATGCAAAAGCAAAAAATGTGGCAACCACCTTAAATAACTGGGCGAATGGATTTTTAAAGCGGGTCTTTATTCCCTTTCTACCCCTGTTTATCCTTGGTTTTATCTTTAAACTAGAATATGAGCATATGCTTGAAACCTCCCTTACCTTGTATGGTCCTATTCTAGTTTTGATCGTTTTCGCTCAGTGGATATACATTAGCTTCTGGTATCTGGTTGCCTCAGACTTTTCAATAAAAAAATTCCTTTTTTATTTCAAAAATGTTTTACCAGCAAGTTTGGTTGGATTTAGTACGATTTCAAGCGCTGCCGCAATGCCAGTCTTGCTCATTTCTACCGAGAAAAACTTAGGCGACCCTGAGAAGGCCAGAATGCTGGTTCCCGCTATTATTAATATCCACACCTTAGGCTCTGCCATAGGAATTCCAATTTTAAGCCTAGCTACGATTTTGACCTTTGGCTTGCCCTTACCTTCAATTTCAACCTTTGCAATTTTTGCCCTTTACACAGCGTTGGCAAAGTATGCTGTGGCGGCCGTACCTGGCGGTGTGATCATTGTTGTAGCGCCTATTTTGGAAGCACACCTTGGCTTCACAAGCGATATGGTTGGGTTAATAACAGCGGTCTACTTACTCTGCGATCCATTTGGAACAACAGCTAATGTCACGGCGAATGGTATGTTTCCCATTATGTTTACCAAAATTTATGACCGCTTTTCGAAAGTTAAACTGCCTACCTTTGAGGAAGAAAAGGAAAACTTACCTGCGTCTAGCTGAACAGACTTAAGGTCCTCAAAATCCCAAAACCGGGCGCTAATCAAACTTTTAGGCGCCTGGCTTACCTAAGCTTTTTTCATTCCCTAGGTCTAAAACCATTTTTCTAAAGTGGATGAGCAAAAAGGATTTAGGTTAAATTTAGAACCTTAATACCCACTTTTCATGTTAGATAAATCAAGGGTTGTTATTCCGGATTCACCTGCGATCAATATTTTGTCTGCCAAGCGTTTTGCAAACAAGCCTGTTTCCACTATCCCCGGGATTAACTTCAGTTTTTCTTCGAGTGCAACAGGACTCATAATTTCCAGATTTGAAACATCTAGAATGATATTGCCATTATCCGTAACAAAACCCTCTCGATATTCAGGATCACCGCCAATTTTGACAATTTCTCGGGCAACGTAACTACGGGCAATTGGCAACACTTCTATAGCGAGCGGAAAAACACCTAGATTTCGGACCAGTTTTGATTCGTCAACTATGCAGATAAATTGATTTGCAACTGTGGCAATTATTTTTTCGCGAGTAAGTGCGCCCCCGCCCCCTTTGATCATTTGATGGCGCTCATCCACTTCATCGGCCCCATCAATATAAATTGCTAGCTCATTGGTAGTATTTAAATCAATAACAGGTATGCCTGCAGCACGTAGACGCGCTTCTGTATCTTTGGAACTGGCAACGCAGGCATCAATTCTGTGCTTTATTGTTGTAAGTTCTTCAATAAAATAATTGACAGTAGAACCCGTCCCTACACCGATTATCATGTCATCTTCAACATAGGCTAAGGCAGCTTTTGCTGCTTTTGCTTTTAGAATACTCATTAAAAAAACCCTTTCGTTAAAAGGCGAAGATTTTAGCGCCACAAATTAGATTTAACCAGATCCAGGATTTCAGTTCCTCGACCATTAATGATTGCCTTCATCATATATAAACTAAATCCCTTAACCTGAGAGGAATTAATTGTTGGTGGCATCACTAATTCATTTCGATTGACCTTTACATCGACCAGTGCTGGCCCCGCATGGGAAAAGGCTGAATTTAAAGCCTCTGCCAACTCCGCAGGTTCGTCAACACGAAAACCTTTAATTCCTATCGCTTCTGCCATTTTGGCGAAATTGGGATTTTCCAGTTCGGTACCGTAATCCAGCATGCCGCCGACATGCATTTCCATTTCGACAAAACCCAGAGTGCCATTGTTGAAAATGATTATTTTAATAGGTAAATTTTGCTGTTGCAGAGTCAAAATATCGCCCATTAACATAGAAAATCCGCCATCACCACAAAGAGCAACAACCTGTCGCCCATGAAAAGCAGACTGAGCGCCGATAGCTTGCGCTAGAGCATTTGCCATCGAACCATGATTAAATGAACCTAGCAATTGACGCTGTCCATTCATTTCAAGATAACGAGCAGCCCAAACCGTTGGCGTTCCCACATCACAAGTAAAGATAGCATCTGTTGAAGCAGCTAAATTTATTTGACTTGCTAAATATTGAGGGTGGATCCGTGTTTTACCTGGCTCACTATGAGCTAGTGCATCTAATTCGCTGCGTGCATGTTGGTAATGGGATAAAGCCTGCTCTAAATGACCTTTATCCTCTTTAATGGTTAACAAAGGTAAAAGGGCTTGTATGGTGCTATTAACATCACCAACAGCACCTAATGTAAGATCACAGCGCTTACCCAATTGTTCTCCATTCAGGTCAATCTGGATAATCTCAGCCTTGGATGGATAGAACTGTCTATATGGAAAACTGGTTCCCAGCAACAACAAAGTATCGCAGGCTTCCATAGCATAATATCCGGAAGAAAAACCAATCAGACCGGTCATTCCAACATCATAGGGGTTATCATATTCGACAAAGGCTTTTCCACGCAAAGTATGGACAACCGGTGCGGCCAATTTGGCACATAAAGCCATTAATGATTGATGTGAGTCAGCTGCGCCTATACCGCAAAAGATCGTTATTTTTTTAGCAGAATTTAGGCGTGTGGCAATTTCTTCAAGAAGTGCTTTAGCTGGAACAATATCAGTAGTTGGCTTAATTGGCCAAGGCGGGGTCGTTTGTTTTCGCATTTCTTGCAGGGCCACATCCCCTGAAATGATCAAAACCGCTACTCCACGCTTTGATATAGCCGTTTGCATTGCCAATTTTAACATCCGAGGCATTTGCTCGGGTGAGGTAATCACTTCACAATAATAACTGCAGTCTTTGAACAGGATTTGTGGATGGGTTTCTTGGAAATAGTTACCGCCAATTTCTGTAGTAGGAATTTGAGCTGCTATTGCAATAACAGGTGCATTTGAACGTTGGCAATCATAAAGGCCATTAATTAAATGGAGATTTCCGGGACCGCAACTACCAGCACAAACTGCAAGTTCCCCAGTTAACTGGGCTTCAGCTCCTGCGGCAAAAGCTGCTACTTCTTCATGGCGGGTGTGAACCCATTGAATTGAGTTTCTTTTCTGTAAGGCATTGGTAAAACCATTCAATGAATCGCCAACAATCCCATAAATTCGTTTAATTCCAGCTGCTTCTAAAGTATCTATAAAAACATCAGCAACGGTAGTCATGGCGAATCCTTTAGTACCAATAGAAGATGCTCTGAAAGAACCCCGCGGCTGTTGCCGCGGGATTTAATTTTATTGTCCTACATTCGGCACAACCATACCGGTTGAAGGACCTCCTGGAGATGTAACAACATTGCTACCAACTGCTGCATTTGTAGTCGTAGTTGTTGTTGTAGTTCTTTTAACTCTTCTATTAGTTGAGTTTTGAACTGTTGGGTGTTGAACAGGCACAGCAGCGGATGAAGAAGTTGGCATTCTTCTGTTTGTTGCTCTCAAACCTTTAGTTGTGGTAACTGTTGTCGCACTTCTAGTGGTTGCGTATCTATCACCACGTTGGTAAGCGCCAGAACGTGCATAAGGATCTACTCCATCATAACGAGGGGATTGTCCAAAAAGACCGCCGCCTTGGCAACCGCTAAGTAACAGTGGTGATAAACAAAGGGCTGTACAAGCTAATTTTGAAAATATAGATTTTTGTTTCATAGTGTCATCCTTGAAGATTAATAAATTATTGCCTTTTTGATTCTATCCTGAGTAGACCAACTTGTAAAATCGTTAAATTTTTTAAACAGGGTTAATTTTACAAACCGTCCACCCTCCACCCAAAGCCTTGACCAAACGAACAGCCGCCGCCATTTGCAAACCTACTACATCATTGGCTGTTTTTTGTGCTGAGAATGCGGTTATTTGTGCAGTGATTACACTGGAATAAGGCACTATTCCTGCGCGATATTGATTAATTACGAGTTTTAAAGCCTGTCTTGCCGAAACGGCTGCTATATTTTGAACCTGACCTTGCTGCTTAAGTAGACGCAAAGCAACAAGATTATCTTCAACATCCTGAAAAGCCAGGAGAACCGTTTGCCGATAATTGGCAATTTGTGCCATATAACCAGCTTTGGCAGCCATAACAGTTGCTTTTCGCAACCCCCCATCAAAAAAAGTTTGCGCCAATTGTAAGCCTGCAGACCATCCAATCGCTGGCGAACTCATTAACTTAACAAAACTTCGAGCAGCAGCACTTACAGAAGCTGTCAAATTTAAAGCCGGATAATAGGCTGCACAAGCCACGCCGATTTGCGCATTAGCCTGTTGCATTAAGCGTTCAGCTTGCGCTATATCAGGTCTTCGCTCCAGCCAAACGCTAGGAATTGAAACAGGAATAACAGGTGGCTTTGTCCTTAAAGGTTTGAACTTCAGCGCAAAAATAGCTGGTGGCCGTCCAATTAAAACGGCTATAGCATGTTCATACTGGCTTCGCAAAATACCATTATTGATGGCTAGAGCTTGCGCATTCTCGAGCACGCTCTGAGCTTGTAGAATATCTGCACGCGAGGCTACTCCCACCTCGTATTGATTGCGTGTTAGCCTAAGTGCCTTTCTATATCCAGCAACTGTTTCATTTAATAATTGCTGATCGCTGTCAAGAGCCCGCAATTGGAAATAAAATTGGGCAAGCGATCCCTGTGCCGATAAGGCAGTAGCTGCTAATAAAGCTTGGTTAGCCTGCGCTGCGGCAATATCTCCTTCGACCGTGCGGCGTACCAAGCCCCAAATATCCGGTTCCCAGGTCGCTGTTAAAAAGGCTGAATAAGTTGTTATCGTGTTGGCTCTGGCTCCCGATGAAGGAGTCGCTGCGGTTGAAGTGCTTGTAGCCCCGCCAGATGAACTGAAAAACGAAGTGGCTCCACCACCCATTTTCTGTCGGAACAGATTAAAAGCACCTGTTAGGGTTGGAAAGTAGCCAGCTCTGGCTTGATTTACAATAGCAACTGACTGTTCATATCTGGCCAAAACGTTTTTTATACTTTGGTTATGGCCATTGAGCTGCTCTTCCAAAGCATTTAGTACCGGGTCATTAAATAGTTTCCACCACTTCCCACGGTCAGCAAGATCACCCGGCTTTGCAAGCTTCCATCCCATTTTAAGTTCAGGTTTGAAAGCCTTTCCTTTTGCTTCTTTAAATTTAGCGGGCAATTTAAGGATTGGCGGATGGTAATCAGGGCCAACTGTGCATGAAACCAATAAAAAAGTAATGACTAATAAAATACCTGCCCTGAACATGTTAAATCCTTATTATACCTGGGTGGAAAATCCATGGAGTTTTCTAGGCCGTAAACGAAAACGGCGAAATTTGATAGAACTGTTTTCCAAAGCCAGATAAATTACTGGGGTGGTGTAAAGCGTTAATAATTGGCTCATTACCAAACCGCCGACAATGGCGATACCGAGCGGTCGTCTCAACTCTGAACCTAAACCAAGGCCAAATATCAAAGGAAAAGCACCAAACATTGCAGCTAAAGTCGTCATCATAATAGGTCGAAAACGCATTAGGGCCGCTTCAAATATTGCTTGTTTAGGCGGTTTGGCCTGTTTGCGCTCAAGTTCCAAAGCAAAATCAATCATCATAATTGCATTCTTTTTTACAATTCCTATTAATAAAATCATACCGATTAACGCGATAATAGAAAAATCCGTTCTGCTTAAAAGAAGTGCCAATAACGCTCCAACCCCTGCTGAAGGAAGCGTTGAAAGAATCGTCACAGGATGAATCAGGCTTTCATAAAGCATACCTAAGACTATATAAACAGTAACTAAAGCTGCCAAAATCAAATAGGGTTGACTCGCGAGCGAATCTTGAAAAGCCTGAGCAGTTCCTTGAAAAGCACCGTGAATTGATTTAGGCAAGCCACTTTTAGCTACGGTAGAAAGAATTGAATCAACTGCCCTATCCAGTGGCATACCAGGCTTAAGATTAAATGAAATTGTTGCTGCAGGCGCCTCTTCTTGATGATTTACAGCTAAGAGGGTGGCTGCGGGTGTAAAACTGGCGAAGGCCGATAAAGGTACTTTATTTCCAGCTGCGGTAATGACATAAATTTCATTGAGAGTTTCCGGCCGTTGCAAATATTTTGGTGCTACTTCCATCACCACATAATATTGATTCATAGCAGTATAAATAGTTGATACCAGACTTTGGCCAAAGGCATTATAAAGAGTTTCATCAATTTGCTCAGAACTGACACCCAAACTAGAGGCAGAATCGCGATTCACTTTCACGAACATTTGCAAACCCTGATCGCGTTGATCACTATTTACATCAGTGAGACCCGGTAATTCCCTTATTCTTTCGGTGATCAAGGCAGACCATTTATTAAGTGAAGATAATTTATCAGCCGATAAGGTATATTGATATTGCCCGGCTGCTGTCCGACTTCCCACCGTGAGATCTTGTGTAGCCTGTAAATAGAGCCTTGCACCTTTTATTTCGGCAAGCTTGGTTCTTAGCCGATTAATCACCTTATCCGCAGAAAGGTGGCGCTCTTTGAGCGGCTTAAGGGTTGCAAATAAAATTCCCTGCGTAGTACGAGTAACACCGCCAATATATCCTGCCACATTTTCAATAGCTGGATCCTTTAGAAGGATATCGACAAAGGCTTTAAATGCTTTGTTAGTCGCCTGAAAGGATAAAGCTTGATCGGTTTGAATCGTTCCAGATAACTGACCCGTGTCTTGTTGTGGAAAAAATCCTTTAGGCACGATTATAAAAAGCAAAATAGTTAGAACAAACATTAATAAAGTTAAAAACTGCATAAATTTAGGATGAAAAAGTGACCAATTCAAACTTTTTTCATAATAATGACGGATTCGATCCATTAGAGAATTTTTTTTATATTCGACCTGAAGATTGGTTAATAAGCGCGAACACATCATAGGCGTTACAGTGAGTGAAATGATCATTGAAATAAGGATTGCTATCGATAACGTTATTGCAAATTCCCGGAACAATCGTCCTACCAAACCGCCCATTAATAAAATTGGAATAAACACTGCAATCAGGGAAAGACTCATTGAGATGACGGTGAAATTTACTTCTTTTGCCCCCGCCAGAGCTGCCAGCATGCGGTTTTTACCATTTTCAACATGACGAGTTATATTTTCCAGCACCACTACAGCATCATCAACTACGAAGCCTGTTGAAATAGTGAGTGCCATCAGGGATAAATTATTCAAGCTGTAACCGAACAATTTCATTACTGCAAAAGTACCAAGAATGGATAATAAAACAGCAGCGCCAGGAATCAGCATTGCTCGAAAAGAGCCTAAAAAAAGGTAAGTAACTAAAATAACCAGGAGAATAGACACCATTAAAGTGAGTTCGACATCGTGTAAAGAAGCACGAATCGTTTTGGTTCGATCCAGCATAATCTCTAAATCTATATTAGCCGGTATTCCAGCTCTCAATTGAGGTAATAGCGCCTTTAACCTGTCGACCGTTTGTATAGCATTAGCACCTGGCTCCTTGAAAATTATGAGGAGTACTGATGGTCTTCCATTAGCAAGTCCTGCATTGCGCACATCCTGAACTGAATCATAAACCTCGCCAACATCAGAAAGACGAACAGGACTATTATTTCGATAAGTAATAATTACAGGTTCATACTCAGATGCTTTGAAAAGTTGATCATTGTTTAAAAGGTCAGATACAGACATTTTTGCAAGGGGAAGCTGCCCCTTTGCTTGATTAACATTAGCTGCAGCGATTGCCGCAGCCACAGCCGGTAAACCTATTCCATAACTATTGAGAATAGTAGGATTTAATTCCACTCTGACAGCAGGTAAGGAACTGCCTCCCACAAAGACTTGCCCGACTCCAGTAATTTGCGAGAGCTTTTGTTGTAGAACTGAAGAAGCGACATCATAAAGTTCACTGGGACGTAGTTGTTGAGAGGTCAATGACAAAATCAAAATTGGTGGATCAGCTAAATTAATTTTTCGATAAGTCGGATTGGTTGGCAAATTGGATGGCAATTGGGCGCGAGCTGCATTTATAGCCGCTTGCACCTCACGGGCAGCGGCATTAATATTTCGCGATAAATCAAATTGTAAAATAACTTGCGTAACTCCTAATACAGAGGCTGAAGTCATTTGGGTAATACCTGCTATGCGACCTAATTGCCGTTCTAATGGAGACGCAACCGAGGTCGCCATATTTTCAGGACTGGCGCCAGGCATTGCTGCATTTACTGTTATCGTTGGAAATTCCACCTGCGGCAGAGCAGCGACTGGCAGCAGATTAAAGGCAACTATTCCTGCAAGTGCTATACCTATTGCCAGCAGAGTTGTTGCGATAGGTCTTTGAATAAACAGCGCAGAAAAATTCATGCTAGTCCCGAATTTGGAATGACCAATTGGTTTTTACCAGACATTTTCCGGGATAACCTATCAAAATATAAATAAATGACTAGGGTTGTGTATAGGGTTAATAGCTGACTTAATAGAAGTCCGCCAATAATGGCAACACCGAGCGGCTGCCGTAATTCAGATCCCATTCCGCTACCAAAGGCAAGGGGAAAGGCGCCTAACATTGAAGCAAGAGTAGTCATTAAAATGGGTCTAAACCGTAACAAACAAGCCTGATAAATGGCCTCGCGAGGTGCTTTTTGGTTGGCCCTTTCTTGCTCAAGTGCAAAATCAATCATCATAATTGCATTTTTCATAACCAATCCAATTAACAAAATGATCCCAATAAGGGCAATGATGCTTAAATCATTTCCAGTCAAAATCAAAGCCAGTAAAGCACCCAGTCCCGCCGATGGGAGAGTCGATAAAATGGTTATGGGATGGATATAGCTTTCATAAAGAACGCCAAGAACGATATAAACTACAATGATTGCTGCAAGCAGCAGCCAGCCCTCATTATTCAGAGAATTTTGAAAGATCTTCGCTGCTCCTTCAAAATCGGTTTGCAGACCTTGAGGCAAATTTAAAGTTTGTTGGATTTGGGAAATAACACGCAAAGCATCACCAAGAGCCACCTTCGGGGCCAAATTAAAAGATAGGGTCGCCGCGGGAAATTGATTCTGGCGATTAATAACGAGGGCTCCGACTTGGTGGCCAATTTGGGTAAAAGTTGCCAAAGGAATTGGCCCGCCTGTTGTTGAATTCAGAAAGGTATTTTGCAAACCTTTTAAAGATTTTTGCAGGCCAGGCAACGCTTCCAAAATCACTCGATATTGGTTGCGTTGAGTAAAAACAATTGATATTTGCCGTTGGCCAAAAGAATCATAAAGTATGTCATCAATCATTTGCATGGTAATGCCAAGACGCGAGGCAGTATCTCTATCTACATTTACCACAGTTTTCAAACCCAGATTTTGCAAATCAGACGCAACCGATCGAAGCTGTGGCTGCTTTTCCCATTTAGCTAACATTCTTGCTGACCATTGAGCCACTTCATTGGCATCCGGTGAACTTAGGCTATATTGAAATTGGTTGCGGCTAACGCTGGTATCGATGGATAAATCTTGCACGGGTTGCATAAACAAACTAGCATCCGATACTTTTGCCAATTCCCTTTGTAGACGATTAATAACCTCTCCTGCAGATTCTTTACGTTCGCCAAGTGGTTTTAAGCTAATCAACATGCGCCCGCTGTTGAGGGTTGAATTAGTCCCGTCTACCCCAATAAAGGAAGAAAGATTAGCCACAGCCGGATCGGCAAGAACCACATTTGCAAGCGCTTTTTGCCTATTTGTCATTGCTTGAAAAGAGATGGACTGCGGCATTTGGGAAATTCCTTGAATCATGCCGGTATCCTGGATAGGAAAAAACCCTTTGGGAATGATGTAGAGCAACATCAAGGATAATAGCAGAGTAATAACTGCAACGAACAACGTTAGTGGCTGATGGCTTAATACCCATTCCAGAGAGCGACCATAGCCGCTTATAACTCCGTTCAGAATTTCAGCTGATTTGCGCTCAAAGGGAGTAGATTCCTTCAGATTTTTATGACGAAGAATGCGAGCACAAAGCATTGGCGTAAAGGTTAAAGAAACAAAGGCAGATATGAAAATAGCAACGGTCAGCGTCAACGCAAACTCGCGAAAAAGGCGCCCGATAAGATCAGACATAAACAGTAAGGGAATAAGGACTGCAACTAAGGAAAACGTTAGTGAAAGAATAGTGAATCCAATTTGTTTAGCCCCTTTCATTGCTGCATTAAAAGGCGTTTCTCCCTCTTCCAAGTAACGGCTTATGTTTTCAATCATCACAATCGCATCATCAACCACAAAGCCTGTCGCAATGGTTAAAGCCATTAGAGTCAGATTGTTTAAGCTAAAATCAAAAAGATACATAGCAGCAAAGGTGCCAATCAATGAAAGCGGTACGGCAACAGAAGGAATCATCGTCGCCGACAGATTTCGCAGAAATAGAAAGATGACCATCACTACCAAACAGATAGACAAAAGTAATTCAAATTGCACATCTTTGACTGAGCTGCGGATGGTTATCGTTCGATCCGCCAAGACTGAAATGTTAATGCCCGGCGGTAAATTAGGGCGCAATTTTGCCAGTAATTGATTAACACGTGAAACCACTTCAATAACATTAGCCCCTGGTTGGCGCTGGATATTCAAAATAATTGCCGGCTCATTATTCATCCATGCAGCCTGATTTACATTTTCAGCACCATCTTTAACATCTGCTACATCTTGCAGGCGAACAGGACTATTGTTTTGATAGCGAATAATAATAGGCTTGTAATCGGCGCTGCTAAGAAGTTGATCGTTGGAAGTAATTGTGTAGGCAAGGCGTGAGCCATCCAGACTTCCCTTTGCTGCGTTCACATTAGCCCTTCCAATCGCAGCCCGCACATTTTCCATGGTCATTCCATAAGAAGCGAGGACATCCGGATTAACTTGAATGCGAATTGCCGGTCGATTCCCACCGCTAATAGAGACTAAACCGACTCCTAAAACTTGTGAAAGTTTTGGAACCAGACGTGTATCGGCATAGTCTTCAACCTCAGGCAAGGGTAGATTTTTTGATGTCAGCGCCAAAGTCATGATGGGTGAATCCGCGGGATTGACCTTGTTGTAAACAGGGGGATTGGGCAAATTGACGGGCAAATAATTTGCCGCTGCATTTATAGCGGCTTGCACATCCTGTTCAGCATCATCCAAAGCTCGTTCCAGAGCGAATTGAAGATTAATGATAGACGCACCCAAGGAACTGGTGGACGTCATTTTATCAAGCCCTGGCATTTGCCCTAACTGTCTTTCAAGCGGGGCAGTTACCGATGAGGCCATGACTTCAGGACTGGCACCCGGATAAAAAGTGGAGACCTGGATGGTGGGGTATTCGATTTCTGGCAAAGAGGATATCGGCAATAGGTGATAAGCCAAAATACCAACCAATAAAATAGCAAGCATTAATAATGATGTCGCAATGGGGCGCTGGATAAAGGGAGCGGAAATATTCATAATTCTTTCAGACCTTACCCGTTTTTTTAGCTATTCGTCCGGAGTAATCTTTCGATTCATCAATCTTAACTTTTGCTCCGTTCACTAATTTATCTGCTCCACTAACTACAACCTGCTGTCCTAGTTTTAATCCTTTCACAATTACAGTGCTATCGCCAAAGGTGATGCCTGTTTTTACAAATTTGGTAGAGACTGTAAAATCATTATTCATAAGATATACAAAATCACCATGACTACCGTGCTGAATAGCAGCCGTTGATACAGTGGTGGCATTGTTTAAGGTCTTAACAAGTAATTTAATGTTAACAAATTGGTTGGCAAAGAGTCTGTGCTCTTTGTTCTCAAAAACTGCTCTCAAGCGGACTGTACCTGTTGTTGTATCAATTTGGTTATCAATCGTTAACAATAATCCTGTTGTCAACAAGCGATTTTGGCGTCGATCATAGGCTTCAACTTTAATATTTTTATCAAAAAAGGCTTGAGGTAAAATTTGAGGTAAATCACGTTCGGAAACTGTAAAAATAACAGTAATTGGATTTAGAGTGGTTATGACCACAATGCCAGTTGGATCGGAAGTAAGAACCAAATTACCCGGATCAATCTGACGCAAGCCCACTCGACCCTCGATAGGTGAAACAATTCGGCAGTACATTAAATTAACTTTCGTGCTTGCAATTAAGCCCTTATCAATCTTAATGGAGCCTTGATATTGCCTTACTAGGGACTCTTGGGTTGCTAAAGTTTGCTGAGAAACAGAATCTTGCCTCCATAACCTCTGATATCGCTTCAAATCGGTTAACGCATTGGCAAGTAGAGCCTTATCCCTCACTAATTGCCCCTGATATTGGCTAAGTTGAGCCAATAAAGGCCTTTCATCGATTTGAGCTAGTAAATCACCTTTTTTGACTAATTGACCCTCTTTGAAAAAAACATCCATTAGTAAGCCATTTATTTGCGTTTTTATAGTCACAGTGAAGATTGCTTTAACATTACCAATGGCGGATATGTAGACGGGTACATTCTGATTTTGAACAATATTCAATACAACAGATGTGGGTTTTTTTGGCTCGGCAGGTTTAGTGTTTCGCTGTTTGACTGCATAAACAATTAACAATAATAAAATCAGTAAAAAAACCAGGAACAACCATCGACGGCGATCTGGCTTCCTTTTTATTAGCTTGTCCGATTCGTTAGGCTCGTTAATCATTAAACGTTGATGTCCTTTTGGCTAGCCGCTTTTTTCAGCTTGAAAATAAAATTTAGCCATAGAAGCTATATTGCCCTGTATTCTATTGAATTTATAGGGTTTATCTTTGAAATAATTCCAGCTTATACTGACTACTTAATATCTAACCGAGGCTTTGTATGATTTATCAAAACATTCTTGAAACTATCGGACGGACTCCAGTTGTTAAAATTAACCACATAGCCAAACATCTTTCCTGTGAACTTTATGCTAAGTGTGAATTTTTTAATCCCGGCGGTTCGGTAAAGGATCGAATAGGCTATGAAATGGTAAAAAATGCCCAACTTCAGGGCCGCATAAAACCCGGTGATACCTTGATTGAGCCTACTTCCGGCAACACGGGCATCGGCATTGCCCTGGCTGGAGCAGTAATGGGATATAAGGTCGTTATTACCATGCCTAATAAAATGAGCCAGGAAAAGCAGGTCGTACTTGAGCGTTTAGGTGCTGTTATATATCGAACACCTTCTGAGGCAGCCTGGAATGATCCAGAAAGTCATATTTCACTTGCTAAAAAATTGCAAAGCGAAATTCCTAATTCCCACATTCTTGATCAATATGCAAACCCAGATAACCCAAATGCGCATTATCACGGGACAGCTCAGGAAATAATTGATGATTTTGGTACAGATTTAGACATGATTGTCGCTACAGTTGGAACTGGCGGCACCATATCAGGAGTTGCCAAACGTTTAAAAGAAAATAATCCAAATATAAAAATAATTGGTGTGGATCCTGTAGGCTCAATTCTTGGCGGCGGTAATGAAATTATCCCTTATTTAGTTGAAGGAATAGGTTATGACTTTTTTCCGGATGTTTTGGATAATACGCTGGTAGACCAATATATAAAAACTAGTGACGCTGAGTCATTCAAGACTGCTCGACAGTTAATTCGAGAAGAAGGCTTGCTTGTCGGCGGCTCTTCCGGAGCTGCAATGTGGGCGGCCTTGCAAGCAGCAACTTCCTTAGACGCAGGCCAAAAATGTCTCGTTATCCTACCTGACTCGATTCGTAATTATATGTCGAAACACGCAAATGATACATGGATGAAAGAACAAGGGTTTATTTGAGGAAGGAAGTAGTTGGGCTCTTAATCCCAACTACAATAATTTTAACTCCCAAAATTTAAGGAGGATTTTTTGGTATTTTCGTAAACATCGTCCGGATTTATTTGGCCAATACTTATTCCACGCGCTAATGCATGAACTAATTCTTTAGTCACTGATTCATCATGATTTAGAGCGGTTGGCAGGGAACTTGTGTGAATTCCACCTTTCCGAGCTTCAATGGCTTCAAAAAAATGCTGATTACCCTGTTCAATGCCAACATATTTGATGCGGCCCTGTAAATAATCGCTTTGATTTAAGCTTTTGATATATATATCAACCAAATTCTCTTTGGTCATTTCGCCAGCTTGAACCATACCTGTCAATCGCTTCACTGTGCTTTGAAACTCTTCAAGAATTTTTTGATCTGTAACAGCAATTTTGGCGAGAGCCTCTGCTAATTCTGGATCTCTAGAGTGATCAACAATTTTGGGTTTAAGAGGTTCAATAGTAACTCGATTTATTGACTTGAAAAATTCCTCATTGTTAACCTTAGGAATATAATGACTACCTTGTAATTTAATTATAACAGGGCTTAGCGCCGTCTGAGTTTGAGCAGACACAGGCCGATTAGTATTCTCTTCAAAATTATAATTACGATGCCATTTTTTCTGATTAGCATGTAATTCTTTGCTGGGTTCTACAACTCTGACTTCGATTGGGACTTCAAAAGCCTTGGCTAAGGCAGCAATTGCACTCTCATCGATCCAGGTTGACTGTAAACGCATCTTTTGTGGAGACGTATTTTCATTTCCTTCCACAAAGGCACCTTGATAATCTTCTGGGTGAGCGGATAATTCATCAACTGCTTTTTGACGCAAAGCGTGAGCCAATTCAACCAAAAATTGAGCACGATAAGCGGGTATTTTTAATAATTCCTCTAAGCGTTGAGCTGCGGTTAATAAAGGCCTTGTAGCCTTTTGCTCAAAATAGTCAGCATGAAGTTCGAGTATTTTTTTAGCAAGAGCTTGATTTGCACTGGATTTAATAAATAAGACATTATTAATCAGGGCTGCCGATACCGATCTAAAACCACAATCACCGTTTCCGCCAACATTAACATAAGCGCTTGACTTGAATTTAGCATTAGGGGCAATAGCTAGTTTTGACCCAAAAAAAGCTGATGTGAACTGGGTGCCCTTTTTTTGCACCATGTCAATCTCCTGAACAATCTAATCTATATAACTTCATTGTAAGCAATTTAAATTAAGGAAATATTAACTAGGAATTTACATTATAATGCATAATTACTTCTAAATGGACAAATCACGAACAATTCGAATGAATAAAGTTAATAATTTCAAAAGCAAATTGATAATCCCAAAGATTATTATGACCTTTATTGTCAAAGGCAATCATTTTTTTTGGCTCAATTGCTTGATTATAAAGTTCTAATCCTTGGTCAAAGGGAACAACGGGATCCGACTTCCCATGCAAAATTAATAAAGGAGCCTTTATGATATCAATCAATGCGAGCGAATTGAATTTGTCTGAAGGCCTTATAAAAATCCAAGGATAATGATATCTCGCGACCGCGGAAAGAGAACTAAAGGGCGATTGCAAGATTAGCGCGCATATTTGGAACTCCGAAGCCATTTTTACTGCGACCCCTGTTCCCAGGGATTCTCCATAAACTACTAAATGCTGTGGAGGAACCCCTTGTTGCTCTAAAAAATGCACAGCGCTTCTGGCATCGATATATAACCCTTGTTCGCTAGGCTTACCCTTGTTCCCGCCGTACCCTCTATATTCCAATAAAAATACGCCAAAGCCTGTAGAAAGCAACTGACGTATTAGGGTCATGCGATGACCAATATGGCCTGCGTTACCATGCAAATATAATAAAGTAGGTTTATTAGGGAAAGCTGGTTTAAACCAGGCGAGGAGCTTTAAGCCATCAGTTGTTGGTAATGATATTTCTTGCATGTCTTCAGCCTGAAAAAGACTGCGATTTGGTATTTCCCTGGAGGGAAAATAAATTAATTGTCTTTGGAACAAATAAATTAAAAGACTAACTATAAATAAAACAAAAAAAACAAAAATCAAAAAAGATTTAATCATCCTTATTCCAAAAAAGGTTGAGCCCGCTCAAAGAGCTATAATATGCTTCCATTACTCAGGGGGCTTAATTGACTAATAATTACCATGTGGCTTTGTTTATTCTTACTTATTAGCTTAGCAATTATTGTTATTTTTAGCAGAAAATCATGCCGAAAGATAACTTTATATCAATGGAGGAAAGCTCTGGCTTTGGATTCTCATGCACGTGTTTTTCATGAGCTTTACACTCATGTTGACGGCTTTTCCCTTTCCAAACAGGCTAGAAAGACCAAAGATGCCTTGGAGTTTGTCTATGGCGAAATTGTATTTGAACCTTTTATAGCTCTATTGACAATGTGCAAACCTGATTCATCTACTGTTTTTTACGATTTAGGTTCGGGGACTGGAAAGGCAGTTCTTGCTTGCAGCATGGTATTTAATGTCCATAAAAGTTGTGGCATCGAACTTTTCCCATCTTTGCATGAGGCAGCTCTTTCACAGCAGGCACGTTTAGAGAATTTGCCTGTCTATATTGAAAAAGCAGGAGCAATTAGTTTTATCAACGCCGATTTTTGCAATATAAGATTGAACGATGCTTCTTTAATTTTTATCAACTCTACAACCTTCTTTGGAGATGAATGGCAAAAGATATCCATTCATCTCGAACAAATTAAGTCAGGATCCATTGTTATCAGCACCTCTAAACCCCTTAAATCGATTTGCTTTAGCACCTTGCGCCTTACAGAGGTTGCTATGAGCTGGGGAATTGTTAATACCTTTATTCAATGTCGGATTTAAAAAAAATTAGTCGAATCTTGAAAATTCTATGTTAAAAAGGCCCCAACCAGGCAGGGATTGCATTGAAGGCTAATATATTGCTACAGTTGTTTGATAACATTGAATAATTTCTTTCGCTGTCTATACTCAAATAGAGAGCTTAAGAAGTCAGCGCCTGTTTTGGAGATGCTGACCCCAATAACGCGGCTAACCGAGGTGGGTATGATTAAATCGGAACTCATTGCAAACCTTGCTGCAAAAATGACACATCTTCCAGAAAAGCAAGTGGCTGATAGCATTAATCGAATATTGGAATTAATGAGCGAAGCGCTAATCAATAACAAGCGCATCGAAATTCGCGGTTTCGGAAGCTTTTCTTTACATTACCGTCCGCCCCGAAATGCTCATAATCCAAAGACAGGTGAAAAAGTGGTCACTGAAGCCAAATACAGTCCACATTTTAAACCTGGAAAAGAATTGAGAGAACGCGTGGATGCCTCGCGCAGTACTATCTCTTTAAAAGATGAAGATTAAACTAAGCCGTCATTGCAACTTGATTTTTGCATTGACGGTCAATTTTTTTAGGCAAATTTTAAGTTTAGAATTACACGTACTTTAATTACGGATCGACGCAGCAGTAATTGATTGACAATTAAAAACAATAAGATATATGGGAAAACTCTGATAATTTATTGGACCATTTTATTTCACCCGGGGATCCATAATTGGTGACTTCTAGCTTTGCTAGTATCTGTATTAGTTTTGTTTCTAGCTGTATTTAATACAAACAAACTAAATATTTTTTGGTCAAACATTTATCCTCATATTCTTTCTTATCTATATTTAAAATAACTTGGAACATAAACATTATCTTGCTTTAAATTATTGGTATGTGGCCTTTGAGGTGCAAAAAAAAACGCAAACTCGAAAATTTTCATCTCTTCGAATGACTAAATTTTTAGGAATAGTTACTGAAACAACAATCTCTAAAATCGGATTTAAGTCCGAGAAATAAACTCTCAACACAGAAGAGAAAATACACTAAATCGAAGCAATTATGGTATTTTTACATTAATGTAAAGCTTCCATTTATTACAGTTCATCAAGTTCGTGGCAGGGTCACACCAGTCTGACCTTGATATTTTCCTCCCCTATCTCGATAAGATATTGAGCAAACTTCATCGGATTCTAAAAACAACATTTGCGCCACTCCTTCATGGGCATAAATTTTGGCAGGCAACGTTGTTGTATTTGAAAACTCCAAAGTCACGTGGCCTTCCCACTCGGGTTCTAATGGCGTTACATTCACGATTATTCCACAACGTGCATAAGTGGATTTACCGAGGCATATGGTAAGCACAGTCCGAGGAATGCGGAAATACTCTACAGTTCTTGCTAATGCAAAAGAATTAGGCGGAATTATGCACACATCTGATTTTACATCCACAAAACTATTTGCATCAAAGGCTTTTGGATCCACTATTGCAGAATTAATGTTCGTAAAAATTTTAAACTCATCTGCGCAACGAACATCATAACCATAACTGGAAACGCCGTAAGATATAATTCGCCCGCCATTCGCTTCACGAACTTGCTGACGTTCGAAAGGCGATATCATCCCACACTCCAAAGCCATCTTTTCTATCCATTTATCGGATTTAATTGTCATGAAAGCTCACTTAATTGGTAATTGAAAATAAACACTACATGAAAGCTCTTCTTACTAAAAGTTAAATTTTTTAATTATCACTATGGATAATATTCCTAACCTTCGCTCTATTCGCTTATTCTTTAAATGTAGTGAGCCAATACTTTCCTCTTAACTCTGTATTAACACCGTGCTCACAAATTTAAGCTAATTTTTTAAAAATGACCTAAAAATAAATACCTATTTGACCAATTAGTGCATCTGCCGCTCGCCCTGTTCCAAAGGTAGGTTCATTAAGAAGCCTTGGCGCTGGAGCACCATTAGCAAACTGGGTAGTTCTATAATCCACAGAGTGCCTATATTCAATACTCTCAATGGTATCTCGCCAAATTGAAATATTGAACACACCGCCATATTGATGTTTAGGTAAATTTAGAGCTAAAGCCTGATTTGTCCATTGATAAGTAACTGCGACGGAAGCTGGCTTTTTAAATGCCATGAACGTAACTGCTGCTTCAAGCTGAGCTGCTTGGGGTTTCGCCCCACGTCCATTGAAACTTAATTCCCTCGCTCGAAATGTTTGTGACGTACCAACCCATTCAGCCGTTAGACTATAGCGATCAAAACTGAGGTTCCCATGAACATCAATTCCACCCACTTTGTGAATTAATTCTGTACCGTTAGTTGGGGAAGCAAATCCACCAAAGGATGTAAAGGGTGCGGCACCAGTATCTTGCATGCCTGTGGAATCTGTTATCGAACTTATATACCCAGCACCAATATCGCCACTAATAGATCCTGAATTAAAGGTGTATCCAAAATTAGTGCCACCAATGCTGCTATGTCCCAAGCCGGTATCTGCTTTGAAACCATAAATTTGCCCATAGGGGCCAGAGGGACTTTGTGATTTATAACCCAAAATAAAGGGGCGAGATTTGGTTCTACCAAGTCGCATGGGCAAAGTTGAACTAATCATAGAGGTAGAAAAGCGTCCAAAAGGAACATACATTTGACCAGCTGTAAAATAGATCGGTGATTTATCAAGATTGCCTATGTTTACAAAACCCATGTTTAAACTAAAAACAGAATTAGAAACACGAGGACCAATTGGAGGGGGCGTATCGTCATAAGCAATAGACATAAAGCCTTCAACTTTATCATTGAGTGCCGCTGCAACATCAAGTTCACTGGCACCCAAATTCAAATCCGATTTTGTTTTTCCAACATAGGGCTGATTGATCATTGCGACAGGCTCAACTTTACCGCTTATCGCAATGATAGGCATATTAGGTTTGGGATAACCTATACGTTCATAAGCTCGATATAAACGCCGCCGTTGATCCATTAATCGGATATCGCGGTTTATGCTCGAAATGTTGACAATGTAGTCAGAACCATCAAATGCTGGCCTATCGCCCAAATAGGGTGTAGTTACCACAGGCGTCCCTGCAATGTAGCTAATTACATGCCCATCAGCAATTAATGCAGTCGGGAAAAACCCAATTGACTTATCACCCTCGCCTACATGCACCTTTAACTGGCTTGAGTGATAGGTTTTCCCTTCATCTTTAACAACACGGAATCTCTTCGAAGATATTTCTGTTTGTTCTTCTTTTGTAATAACTGGTTTTATTGATGCGGCGGGTAGTTGCTGTTCAGTTTTTTTCTTTCGAGGTGTTATGACTTTTTTTTCAATTGTCGTTTTAGCAATCAAACGATTTTGCAATCGATTCAGCTGAATTTGCATCTGTTTAGATTGTTCTTGCAATAGCTTTATTTCGCGTTGTAACTCTTCGGTATCGGACGCATAAAGGGTACTTGAGAAGACTGCTATGGCGAAGATTAGTGCTTTATGTTTCACACGAGAACTCCTGACTTATTTCTTGTACTTCCTAGGTTAGATAGCAGGTGGAGTATATCGCGCATTAACCTTAGTGCCTAGTGTTTGAGCATATAATTATGGGAGGATATTAGGCTAAGATTTTTTTTAAATTGGAAATTAAATAGAGCAATTGAAATTTTAATTTCTAGGGTTTGGCAGGGTTTATAAGCTCCGGTGCAAAGAGTTAGTTTACCTTTGTGTTGTTTGATTTAACTAAAATCAAGAGGCTTAACTTAAGTGTTTTTATGTTTAACCTTAATGGGAATTGATTTTTTTTGTGGGTAAAATATTGATCGAATTTTTAACTACAAAATAGGATTAAATTTTCTCTTCCAGGGCGTTCAAATTATTAGCAGTATATTTAAACTATAAATTAGTTCTGACATGACCAGGCATAAAGTTTAAAGGACGTTTATATTATAAAGGTCAACCTCTTGAGAGGTTAGTAAAATGAAAGCCCATAATTATGAACTTTCATACTTTAGTGGATTAAGAATGGGTTATACATTGCCAATCCATTTTGCCCCAAAATAGGGACCATAAAGTCCAAAATCTGTTTTACCCGGATGTGTGCTGTATTGATCTCTTTCTCTAAATACATTGAAATAATTGATAGCTTGAAAGCCACCTTCAAGATTTAAAATACCACTTGGCCATTCATTTGCATATGCAAGTCCTAATTTAGCTTCGAAA
This sequence comes from Tatlockia sp., assembly GCA_013697955.1. GTDB lineage: Bacteria > Pseudomonadota > Gammaproteobacteria > Legionellales > Legionellaceae > Tatlockia. The sequence goes on from JACCVV010000068.1 coordinate 82,229, forward strand.
CTAGGAACGACCAGCTTATAAGATAAGCTATCATTGAACCTTATCAAGCCAGTAGGCGAAATTTTGAAACCATTTGCAAACCTGGATACCCCTTTAAGTAGAGATGAGGCTGTATTAGCTGTAAGGCTAAAGCCATTAATAAGATTATAAGAATAATCAATTCCTATTACTGGACCAAAACCGTAAACTTCAGAATTATGATATTGTTGCAACCCATTTGCCCTTTGTTGCAGAAGAGCAGCAGGTACTAAAGTGAAATCACGTCTTTCTTCAACCCTAATTTTAGCATATTGCAATCCGCCAAAAAATCGAGCATTTTTCTTTAGACCCATATTTACATGTTGCCCAAGAACAAAATTAACCTGATCAAATCTATTTCTCAGATCAAGATTGAAGGGTAAAAATGAAGTTGAGTAACTGGTTTGCCCACTAAATCCACCATTGTTTGTCCCTTGGTCAAATTGGATTAATGACATGGTGAAATCATTTCCGGTTTGGTAATGGTATGAACCTACAACTCTGTAACCCCAGCCCCAATTAGGCTCATTTTTTTTGTAATTACCAATAGTAGAACTGCGCTCATAACCTCTATCTGTAGAATATGTCGGTTTAAAATATAGTGCTTGTACACCTAGATCCCAATAACTAGATTCACAAGGGACTGTCACATCACCTGGAGTACACAAGGGACCCATTCCTCCTGCAGATGCTAAACTGCTCGCCGCCAAACCTAAAATTGCTAAGGTTATCTTCTTCAGCATGATTACTCCATTTATCTTTTAAAAAAAAAGCCCATCAACAAGTGATGGGCTTTAGAAAGCGTACTGCTAACAGATTATACGTTACCAACCCACTTCAAACCAACGAAAGGACCATTCAGAGAGAAATCACCTTCACGTACTTCAAAATGTGTGAAACGGTTAACTTGGTTGCGAGTAGCATTCCAGTAGTGAACCCACATATAACCAGCATCCAGAGTCAAGTCGCCTTGTGCCATAGCATAAGTGTACTTAGCACCTAACTTAGCTTCCATTTCAGGAACCATAATAGTTCTTGAACGGTATTCATCATCACCATTGAATGGAAGTAAAGATAAGTTATTGAATCTGTAATCGCCTCTTAGCTTGCTTTGACCAACTAATAATGCAGTTGCGCCATTAGCATAAACACCAAAGCCATTGCCGATGCCGAAAGACATATCAGCGCCTACACGTGGACCAAAACCATTGAATCTAGATTGAGATCCAAACAGGTGATGAGCTTGGTTCATAGTAGAATTAGCATTTGGATATGCCACACCATCAACAATTGTTACGCCTGAAGTCGTAGATGTTGTCGAGAATGGGCTAAGTCCAGCATTTCTATTTGCAAGCGATCCACTTTCGATTCTTGCGAATTGAGCACCGCCATGGAAACGAATGATTTTCCAAGGGCTGAAATCAACGTGCTGACCCAGTTCGATGTTGATAGCATCCCATCTTGAACGGAAACGGTTATAGTTATTATTGTCATAACCATAGCCATTATCTACAGGTACTGCATAACCTGTGTATATTCCGCTTTCAGGATGGAAATGGTTGAAATTGTTGTCGTCATCACCATGATTTCTTCTTTTACCATCAAGGTGGTACCAATTGACGTTCAGGTCATTACCAGTAAGGAAATGATAAGAACCTTCTAACTTGAAGCCCCATCTCCAGTTGTCATCAAAATTACGGTGGTGATCATAACCATCGAATCTGTTATTGAAGCCACTGTTGAATCCTGTGCCGTAACCATAATTGTTAAAGTCATCGTTTGCTGAGCTTAATGTTTGAAGGTACAAAGCTTGACCGCCAAAATCCCAAGCTGTTCTTTCGCAAGGAACTGTAACGTTACCAGGGGTACAAACAGGCCCCATGGTGCCAGCAAATACTGCACTGCTACTCAAAGCAAGAACAGCCACCGCTGCTTTTTTCAAATTTAACATGCTTCATCTCCACTTTTTTATTATTAATTTCCCGTTTAGCCGTCAAACCACATCATGGGATTGACCACAGTACGCAATCATCGCTC
>JACCVV010000069.1 GCA_013697955.1 Tatlockia sp.
CCAAACAATTTCCCCAGAATGTATACTCGGAGCCTATAAAATAGTGAATAATAAAAAAACCGAATTTGTTTATAACCCTAATTTTTTTGGTTTGTCGAAGCTATCTAAAAATCTAGATCATACTCAAGACATAGCTAATTCTCTTTTATTTTCTTTAAGTAATTAGCCTATTTCCACCTTTTTCTGATGAATTTCACCATCAATCAATGAAATTAAATCAAAAATAAACTGGGAAATAGATTGGCAGCCAATAAAAAAGGTTATCAAATAACCAGCATTTCTTTTATCTTTAATGAAAATAACGACTCGGGAAATTAAAAAATTAGATATTTAAAAATACCATAATGAACGTGGGTTCCGGTAAAGACTAATCAACCTGTGCTTGAATAAACACCTACCAGTTTGAATTACTTTAGCATTATAGAGGATGCATAACATTCCAACTCTCGTAATTATTAATTAAGAGTAGGCATTGAAACACCCATCAGCTGACAAATTTCCTTTACGCAGAACCGTTAAAATTTCAAAAACTGAATTTCGACAACGTGGTCATATCTCAAAAAAGTTTTCAATAGTTGACTGCATTTCTTCCTGGCTAGGCTTGGCGTAGCGAAATATTTCCTTAATCGAGACATTACCGCTTAACTCCTGCGCAAAATGAACCCCGTGTTTATCGGTCACTTTTTTTAGAAAAGTATGACTTAACTTGTGAGGTGTAAATTCAAATTTTCATCGTCTGGTAAAATCAGGAGTGCTTGTTCAACAACTCGTTGACAAAGTCGATGCACATTTCGACAGTTCAAACGATTCTCTGCCCTGTTTATAAATAAGAGCTCATTGGGATTGATTTCTCGACTCTCTAAATATTGGTCTAAATATTCTCTTGCTTCTTGTGGCAATGGTACTTTAGAACTCAATCGCTTTGATTTATACCGAAGGACATTATGTAATCCCTTTTTAAAATACTGATTCCTATTCAAACTAACTAATTCAGACTCGCGAAGACCTGTACCTTATAACGTATAAAATACTGCAGTTTCTAATAAAGGATTTTGATTTTTTCGATCACAATTTTTTATACTCTGCTCGCAAGCCGCTTTAAGTCGCATAAGTTAGCGAGAAGTCAAACCGTTCTAATATGGAGAATCAACTTGAACATCTTTCACTTGTGCTAAGGGGCCACCCGCTATTAAGGGTCTTTTATTATGCGACCATCGTCCTGCATGACGAATTGTTGCTAACGTTCTATTAATAGAAGTTGCTTTGTAAGGTTTTCCTGTTTTATCTGAGATTGTTTGCGCCAATTCTTTTGAAATTGCTTTGAGACTGCGGGTGTCCAATTATCAACCTGGTCATGCCCCACTTCCATTTTAAAAAAAGAAATAAACTTTTCCAATCTGCCCTTTTCGCTTTTTCTGTTTTTTCAGGGGCGCCCTTCACATGGACTGTATAATTAAAAGACAACCACGCAGAAAGTGAATTGGTATCAAAATGACCAGCCAAAGGATGAATAACCTTATCTACCCCAAACTTTCGATTTTTAGGTTTTTCACTCGCCAATAAGAAAAAGGTTTCATTCATGATCATTTCTTCCAAAAACTCTAGTTTAGAGTAAACCACTTGATAATTTTGCAGAAAAACTTCTTTTTTATTCCTTGGAATTTATTGGCCATTATTCGTACCATTGATCATTATTATAACAATATAGTAAAATAATTTTCATTTAAATAAATTAGCTAAACGGATAAAAAGTGAAGCGTAAGTTTGAACAGCCTATTGGGTTGCAAATGAATCCGGAAGAATTATTAATAAAATTTCTATATGAATATTTAGATAATGATTCAGATAAGTCTCAAGAAGAATGGTTAAAGGAACAATCAAATGATGGAGAAGTAAGCGCTTTTTTTTATAAATTGAATAATGAAAATTTAAACAAAGCATTTCAAAGGTTTAATGAGTTGGACTCTATGAATTACTTTTTAGAATTAATTACAAAGATGGGTTATTTTCATATTGTAGTACCAGCTATTAATTTCCTCGAAAAAGTAGATTACGAAGAATTACATGAAATAATCACCGATTCTATATTAGCGGCTGCCTATTATAATCATTTTGAAATTGTAACTTATTTGCTTAAGTATGTGGCAGCAAATTACCCAAATACTCATGAAGGGCTAGTTAATGAAACATTCCAAGTTTTAGCGCGTGAGGGGAAAATAAAAGCAGTGCATTTTTTCATGCATTCGAATTTGCCTATAGATCCTTCTAGTGCAATCTATGAGGCATTAGATCAATTTGATATTGTTAAGTTTATTGCACTTAATACTAAAGTGAGTTTAAACCTGCCAGAAATTCAAAATGCTGTTCAAGAATCAAATAATTCAAATGTTGTTCAATTTTTAGTTGAAAAATTTTGTGCCGATCCCTCTGCAAATAATAACCAGTGTATACGCAATGCTTATACTAACAAAAACTTTCCTTTGGTATTATACCTTGCATCTTTGCCTAGAGTAATGGAAACATTGGATGCAAAACACCAAGAAGCAATAGCAACTTTAAAGCATAATTTCAAAAACAGCTTTGATCATGAACTCCGTAAATATCGAACTAATTATTGCATGTTCTTTAGTCACTTCTCAAAATTATATGTTCAAAATACAGATGTTCAAACAATAATAAGGTATTTAGGCTTAATCCAAATTCAAAACGACTTTGCGCTTAACGATCAGGCATTAAATTTTGTATTAAATTAGATTAGTCTGGCACTCTGAAACATTTGGGCGTTTTAGGTAGTGGCTTAAACGGTTTTACACAAGCAAGAGATTTAGGCATCAAGTGGGATTGCTGTGGAATTTAATTTAAAGCTTATGAAGGTTGGCTGTTCCGTTGCTCCCTAAGCACCCTCACCTACTTTAATGTAGGAGTCTTGTAGGTTTAACCACCAAAAAGTTAGATTAGACCCTTATTGATCTGCTCAAAAGGCTATGTTTGACCACGAAAGCCCCCTCCGGGTACGTAAATATTTTGTAAAATATGTGAGCTATTAATCAGTAACTGATTAAATATAATACAATATTACAATCTTTACTAAATTACAGATTCTAATGAATCATGATGAACTCGTTGGACTTGCCAGAGCATTAGGTTACACATCAATCACTTATAATGGCCTATGTAAAGGGTTCACAGGCATGTGGATTCACGCTGCTTGTTGTGGAGAAATAGGCGCTTTAAAAGCTAGAATGAAACTACTTGAACAATATGTAGATGCACCTGCTGAACTTAGAAAAGAAATTTACCAAACACGTCAATTGGTAAAAATTGGCCAAAAACTTGATGAGAAACAAAAAGCTCTATTAGAAATTCCAGCCTTTTTCGATGGAATAGCTTTGTTTTTAAACCCTGATAAATCTAATGAAATGATGGGAGACAAAGTACTAAATCAATTTAACCAAATTGAAATATCTCAATATCTACAACCCAATAAATTAGAACAACTTGGCGGTCTTAGATGTGCTTTAAAAACTACTAATCATTACCTGCCACAACAGTTGACCCAGTACCTGCAAACGATTTCAAAGTCCCTTGATAATATACCTGATGTAGCCATTGATTTTTCAGCAAATTCTCACTCAATGGGAGTTCGTGTTTTAGGTATTAATCAATTTGAATTGATTGATACCAATAATCTGTCATTGATAAATGAAGTTTATAATAGTGAGGAGCTTAGTAAAAAATTATATGATTTTTTCTTAAATTCTTCATTGTTTGACGGGTTTTTTACACCAGCGCCCCTCGTTATGTTCACTTCCATTTTTACTAACCAAGAAAATTTTATCAATTTAGATCATTTAAAATCAACAAGTCCGGTTGTTTTGTTACCTCCAGACCAATCCAATAAAACACTATTAGATTTAGCTGCTGCGAGTAATGATGTTGATACCTTAAGGCGTATGGATTTTAGCAAAATTGATGTTAATAAAATGGGTGGTGAGGGTGTATATGTCGGTACTGCTTTAGTAATGGCTGTCTTATGCAATGCAAATACCGCTGCTGAATATTTACTTTCCGTTCCTGGAATAGACGTAAATCCAACTCAAAGCCAATTTTTACCAATTTTATCCGCGATTGCATTGAAAAATTATGATTTAGCAAAGAAAATTGCTGAGCATGAGACGTTTAATCCTTATAAAACAATTGAACAAAATAACGCCCTACATGCTCTTGCCCAGACTAAGACTCCTAATGAAAAAACCTCTTCTTTTGCACAATATTTAATTACTAAAGGGATAAACATTAACAAGAAAAATAATTTGGGAAACACCCCTCTTTATGAAGCCTGTCTCAAGGGTAATACTCAGTTAGTGCAGTTATTTATAGATAATGAAGCGACTTTTGATTTGAATTTTCAAAATAGCAGTCCTCTCCATGCGGCCATACTAAGCAACAATAAAAATTTATTAGAATTACTATTAAATAAAGGATTAGATTGTAATTTACGTAACAAAGATTGTCAACGGCAATTGAAAAGTGATCCACTTTTAGTATGAAACTGCAGTCTAAAACTGATCCACCCCTTGTTGTTTAGTTTTGATAATACCCGCTTTGGTTTTATCTTTTAATCGATAACTGTCAC
>JACCVV010000041.1 GCA_013697955.1 Tatlockia sp.
TCTGGACCGTGTCTCAGTTCCAGTGTGGCTGGTCATCCTCTCAGACCAGCTACCGATCGTCGCCTTGGTAGGCCTTTACCCTACCAACTAGCTAATCGGACGCAGGCTAATCTTAAAGCGCCAGGCCTTGCGGTCCCCAGCTTTATTCCGAAGAATCTATGCGGTATTAGCATGAGTTTCCCCATGTTATCCCCCTCTCTAAGGCATATTCCTACGCGTTACTCACCCGTTCGCCACTCGCCACCCCTTCTAGTAAACTAGAACGTGCTGCCGTTCGACTTGCATGTGTTAAGCATGCCGCCAGCGTTCAATCTGAGCCAGGATCAAACTCTTCAGTTCAATTCCTGTGCTAGTCTAAACTAGCGTCTTTACTACATTCTTTCTCAAGCACTCTAATCTCTAAAGCGCCCACACAGTTTGTCTTCTCTATTCTTAATGAACTCAGCCCCGTAGGCGTGCTGCGTATTCTACTCATCCCAGCTCCCTTGTCAAACACTTTATGCCATTTTTAATAATTATTTTCAATGTGCTTTGATTAAACGCACTTTGGCAATTCTTCGTTTTCCAACTTGGATTATGTATGTAGGTCCTGCATGAAGTACTACTGAAGTATCACTAACACGCTCACCATCAATTTTAATTGCTCCCTGCCTTATTAACCTAATAGACTCTGACGTGGTTTTTGTCAAGTCAATCTGCTTAATTAGATGCACTAACTGTATAGATTCGTGACAATTAATAATTTGTTCAGTTAAATCTTCTGGAATTGCTCCTTTTTGGAAGCGATCGATAAAAGCTTGATTGGCTATTTCAGCTTGGTCTTTATCATGGAAACGGGTGATTATTTCTTTGGCAAAATCTATTTTTATATCTCTTGGATTCTGGCCTTCTGCAACAGCTTTTTTCATCGCTAAAATTTGCTCTCTCGATTTAAAGCTTAATAGATCTATATAGCGCCACATTAACTCATCAGAGATAGACATTAGTTTGCCAAACATAGAATCAGGGGATTCATTAATTCCCACATAATTATTAAGAGATTTCGACATCTTCTTAACCCCATCGAGTCCTTCTATTAAAGGAGTCATCATCACAACTTGCGGTTCGTTCCCGTAATGTTTTTGTAGCTCTCGCCCCATTAGAAGATTAAATTTCTGGTCAGTACCACCAATTTCAACATCAGCTTTTAATACAACTGAGTCATAGCCTTGCACTAAGGGATATAGGAATTCATGAATTGCTATGGGCTGCCCTGAATTATAGCGTTTATTGAAATCATCTCTTTCAAGCATTCTTGCTACCGTATGGGTTGAAGCCAATCGTATTAAATCAGCCGAACTCATAGGCCCCATCCACTCCGAATTAAATGATATTTTTGTTCGTTCAGGATCAAGAATTTTAAAAACCTGTTGTTGATAGGTTTTAGAATTTTCCGCAACCTGCTCTTGGGTAAGTGGCATTCTAGTAACATTTTTTCCTGTTGGATCACCAATCATTGCGGTAAAATCACCAATTAAAAAAATTATTTGGTGTCCAAACTGTTGAAATTGTCGAAGTTTATTAAGAAGTACTGTATGACCTAAATGTAGATCTGGAGCAGTAGGATCAAACCCTGCTTTTATAATTAATGGCTTATCTTTGAGCAATTTTTTTTCTAAACCCTCTTCGGGGAGTATTTCTTCGCAACCACGTTGCAATTCCTCGCACACTGAATCTTCAATTATCATAACAACAAAACCTTATCTTTAATGATTGACCTAACATCTGACTGCGAGTATCTTAGCCCGGTTGCTCTGTTCTCGCTAGAGAATAGTCGATTTTATAGGAATTTTATGAACAGTCTCATTCTATATTCGATCAAGATATTTCAGTAAAAAATTGGTAAACTTTCTTATATTATTGAGATTTGGCCAAGATGGTTCAATCAAAGGATTGAATTTAGTAGTCAGGGCTTAAAGATAACTGTAATAATAAGTACTAGTTAAGCGAGTAGAATTGATGACCTCCGAGATATATAAATCATCTTAGGTGGCAGTAGTAAAGGCGAAACATGGATCAACGACCCAATGTCTCAATAAAAAATTCAAATAAGCCATCTAAATTAATGGTTTTAATTGCTTTGGCTATCGCAATTGTCTTGCCTTTCATTCTAGTGAAGTTATTTCCACATAAGCAGAAAGCAAATTATGAAATTGCTCAAAATTTTTCATCAGAATCGCATATAGAACAACAAATTGCTTCCCCCGTAGATAGCAAACCAGGTTCTCAAACCATTCCAATCTCAGATTCTGCGAAGCGAGCGGCCATTACCGTAGCCCAGGTGAAAGCTAATGATTCATCCAGTTTAAAACTTGATTTAACTAGTGCAAAATCACTTTCTGCAGCACTTAAGACAGTCCAAGAAGCTCCTCATTCGCCGACTAAAGCTGCATCAGAGGACGTAAATGTACATAAAACGTTATTAACACGCAGAAATGATTCCTTATCTGCCGTATTTAGCCGTATTGGCTTAGATCGTCAGCTTTTGCAGACTATTCTTCGTGAAAATCCTCGAATTAAGTCGTTAACCCGCTTACGACCAAATGAACAATTACAATACCAATTAAAAAACAAAATTCTCGAAAAAATGACTATTCCTTATACTGCTACGCAATCTCTCGTGGTTTATCGGGAAGGCCAGCATTACAAAAGTAGAATTAATCCTTATAAGATTACTACTTCGAATCAATATATTACTGCAACGGTTCGAGGTTCTTTGTATACCACTGCTAAACGACATAACATTCCCTATAAACTAATTCAACAAATGACTGAGATTTTTGCTTGGGATATCAATTTTGCGAAAGACGTGCGGGCAAATGATCAATTTACAATTATATATAAGAGTACTTACGCTAATGACAAGTTAATTGGAACTGGGGAGGTAGTCGCTGTAAATTACAAAACTCGCGAAAAAACCTACCAAGCAGTTTTACATAAAAGTCGCTCAGGCCATTCAGATTATTACAGTCCAACCGGTTCAAGCTTAAAAAATGCCTTTAATCGTTATCCTATTCGTTTTAGCCATATCAGTTCGACTTTTAGCCTAGGTCGCAATCACCCGATACTTCACTATAAAAGACCACATCATGGCATTGATTTAGCAGCGCCTATAGGCACGCCAATTCTCGCTACTGGAGATGGGCGGATTGAAATCATTGGCCGTCAAAGTGGTTATGGCAACATGATAAAAATAAAACATAATAGTATTTACAGTACTATATATGGACATATGTTAAAATTTCAAAAGGGAATTTATAAGGGTGCTTTCGTCAAACGCGGTCAAGTAATCGGCTATGTTGGGCAAACGGGCTTAGCTACAGGCCCTCATTGTCATTATGAATTTCATATTAAACACCAACCTAAAAACCCTACCACAGTGAATTTGCCAAGAGGAGACTCTGTACCCGCGCGTGAAATGGCGAGCTTTAAAGCTAGTACTAATAATCTATTAGCTTTACTTAAATCCTATGAAACAGGTCGATTTGCCAAGGCCAGTAAAAACAGTAAGACAGGTTAATAGATTAGTATTACTTTAATCATATTAATTTTAGTAATTAAAATCTTATAGTTGTAAACTGCTGAAATGCATTATCTAACTAGCAAAGATAGAATAAAAGTGATTTTGCCGGTTATTTAACCTACTCAAATAGAAAGCCATCAAATCATTATACTTGAATCTGAAAGTGGTAAACTGGTGAAATTAATTATCAACAATCAAAAAAATAGAATAAATCTGATTTTTCCGCTTACTTAAGCTACGCAAATAGATATCGACAAATCATTACACTTGCGATAACACCAGTAAAATCTGCAAGCAACCCAGCAGGTATAGCATGCCTTGTACGTTTGATTCCTACTGCACCAAAGTAAATTGCAATAACATAGAAAGTAGTTTCTGTACTACCCATCATAGTGGCTGCTGTTTTAGCAATGAGAGAATTACCCCCATATTGGTGAATTAGTTCAGCCATAACTCCCGTTGAGGCAGAACCAGAAAAAGGCCTTATCAAAGCCAGAGGCAAAAGCTCAGTTGGCATTCCTAATATGGACAAAACTGGCGCTAGAATAGTCTGCATAAGTTCAAAAAATCCTGATGCACGTAGCATTCCAATTCCAACTAACATAGCTATTAAATAAGGGATTATAGTTATCGAGGTTTCAAAACCCTGCTTAGCTCCCGTTACAAAGGCATCAAAGACATTAATTTTCTTCAAGGCCCCATAAAAAGGAATGCCTACAATGAATGAGAGAAAAACCAAATTTGAAAATTGATTAGCAAAATTACTCATTGGCCGGAGCCCCTTTTATGCGATAAGCAGGTAACTTTGCTAATTGTTTTACTGCAATAATCGCAACTGTAGTCGATATTGAGGTCGCAACCAAGGCAGAGAAAATTACAGAACTGGGATGTAAGCTGCCATTTGCTGCCAAAAATGCAATTGCAGTCGCGGGAATCAATTGAACGCTAGAGGTATTAATAGCTAAAAAAATACACATCGCATTGCTGGCTTCGTCAGCATGTTTATTTAAACGTTGAAGTTCTTTCATGGCTTGCAAGCCAAAAGGCGTAGCAGCGTTGGCAAGCCCCAACATATTAGCGGCAATGTTAAGAACCATAGCGCCCATTGCTGGATCATCGACAGGAACTTCGGGGAATAGCCTGTGCATAACCGGACGTAAAAAGCGAGCAATGCGATTAATGAGCCCGGATTCAGACGCGATGGCCATAATTCCCAGCCACAAAGCCATGATACCTGCTAAACCCAGAGCTAGCTCAAATCCAAGTTTCGCAGATTCGGTTACCGATTGGACAACCTGATCAAGCCGGCCTTGAATCAATCCCACAACTAGCGAAATAAAAATCATTCCTAGCCAAATTGCATTTAGCATGTATACCTCGGAACCCTGATAAATTAATATGTGTAAATATTATAATTAGAGGAAGTCTTATGTGGCTAGTTTATATTAGGAAACCATTAATGTGGATTGCTTTTCCCTCATTTCTTTTTTTATTATCCCCTTTGTATGCCTCAGACCCTAATATTCAAACAATTTATGAGGATCTTAATAAATCTCACCCTACAACAACTATGGCAAACAGGCTTGATTTTATTAGCGCTAAATTTTTAGGCAAACCTTACAGTTTAGGGGCTCTTGGGGAAGGTCCCGATGCGCATTTTGACCAAAAACCCCGATACCGTCTAGATGCTTTTGATTGTGATACATTTGTGACTACTGTCCTTGCCTTGGCCTTGGCAATAGATGATCAAAGTTTTGAGCAATGCATTAGCAAGATTCGCTACAAAGAAGGAAAGGTCGACTTTTTAACCCGAAATCATTTTATATCAGCAGACTGGAATCCTAATAATCAGAATCAGAAATTTATTAAGGACATCACTAAATCAATCAAAGATCAGAAAGACCGCCCAGTAGCTCAAATTGCTGTCGCTTTAATTGATAAACCATCTTGGTACCAGCATTTCTCCCTCAATATTATTCGTCTTAATTCGGCGGATAAAAATGAACAGATGAAGAAACTAGATGAATTGAAATTAGCGGGTTCAAAATTAGAAAAAATAGAGGCTGAAATTCCATATGTACCTTTGACTGCATTATTTAATGCTAAAGGAAAACCAGATGATTTTCTGTTTAGGCAAATACCCCATGGCGCCATTATTGAGATTGTTCGTCCTAACTGGAATTTAAAGAATTCCATCGGTACCAATCTCAATGTCTCTCATCTTGGCTTTGCATTTTGGAAAGAAGGAATCCTCTTATTTAGACAAGCTTCTTCGCAATTGGGCAAGGTAGTAGAAGTTCCTTTAATTGATTACCTTAAAGACAGCTTAAAAAGCCCAACCATTAAAGGAATCAATATTGAAGTCGTGGTACCCAAAGCGCCTTCAAATGAACTCTGCTCCACTTCGGACTAGATGATACAATAAGTGCCAATTGCAATTGTACGATTATAAGGCAATTGGTAAAACTCTATGTTCAAATTGGCTGAATAATTGCGCATTAAAAAAGCAAAAAGTTTCTCTTGTCCATGAAAAAGTAGGGTTTTCTTTTTCTTTGAGGCAATGACATTCGGTACTTCTACCATATAGGTGGTTAAATCAACACGAACAGGGAAAGGAAGCAAGCCTTTTTCTACCGCCCTCGCAAGCGCTTTTGGTACAGAAATATTATCCATAAAACCATAAAAAAGAATCATTTCACAAACGCGATTATCTATTTGATTAATTTTTATTCTTTTATTTGGATCAACATGAGGTTTGTTACCCACCGTAAAACTTATAATTAGAATTTTTTCAGGAACCGCATGGCTAAGTTTTACAAATCGAAGGAATGATCCTCCGCTGGTATCGTAGGTATCCGTAATGAAAATAGTAGTAATGCCTATTAATTGTTTCAATTTTGGTGAATCCAATTCGTTTATGATCGCTGAAACCTCATTTTTTTGAAGATAAATATCTTTCTTTAAATACTGTAGTCCGCGGTTCCAGGTATACATTATAAAGCTTATAAGAAGTGCAAAGCATACAGGCACCCAGCCACCAGTTATGAATTTATGGGAGTTCGCACCTAAGAAAGCCAAATCTATTGTCAGGAGAGGAACAAAAACCAAAAAGATACGCCATAATGACCATCCCCAAACTTGACGAGCCGCATAAGACACAATGGTGGTAACCATCAGCATGTCCAAGTTAACAGCAATTCCATAAGCATGTGTCAAATTACTTGAACTTTTAAACGTTATTACAAGCACTAAAGTACCAATGAGCAATAAAAGGTTCATTTGGGGGATATAGATTTGGCCTATATATTCTTTAGATGTTTGTATTATTGGAATACGAGGGCATAGACCCAATAAAATAGCTTGTTTCGTCAAAGAAAAAGTAGCCGAAATAACTGCTTGTGACGCAATAATGGTTGCCATTGTTGAAAGAATTAGCAATGGAATGAAGAACCAACTAGGAGCCATCAGATAAAAGGGGTTTTCTATGGACTGAGGATGAAAAAGTAAATGAGCCCCCTGTCCAAAATAATTGAGTATTAGAGAGGGCAGAGCAATTAAAAACCAACTATATCGAATTGGATTTTTTCCAAAATGGCCTATATCTGCATAAAGCGCCTCGCCACCTGTGACTACAAGAAATACACCGCCTAATATAAGATATCCCTTTAACCCATGAGTAAATAAATATTCCAAACCATAGTAAGGGTTTATTGCTGCTAAAACCTCGGGATGCTTGATTATTTCTTTAATTCCCAAAGCGCCTATGGTTATAAACCATATTAATAAAAGTGGGCCAAAGGTCGCGCCAATTCTTCCAGTTCCGAAGGATTGCATAAAAAATAAGGCAAAAAGGATAATACAAGACAGAGGAACAATCGCCTCATCTAATTCAGGCGAAATTAATTTTAATCCTTCAATCGCACTTGTGACTGAAATTGCTGGGGTTAACATTGCGTCACCTAGCAAAAGGCCTGCACTAAAAATAGCCAACATATAAAAAAGGCGTTCATGTTTAGTAGCTTTTTGCTTTAGTAAAGCCAATAAAGCTAAGGCGCCACCTTCACCTTCATTATCCGCACGAAAGATAATCACTAAGTACTTTATTGAAATAACTATGATTAGCGACCAAAAAATTAAAGACAATACGCCAAAAATATCGGTTCTATTAAGCGGGAATAGACCTAGGGATTCGCGCAATGCATAGAGTGGACTAGTACCAATATCGCCAAAGACAACACCTAGCGCACCAAGAGATAAGGCAAATGGGATTTTCTTCTGGCTTTTATTCAAAAATCACTTCCGTTTAATTTAAAGATAAAAATACTATAGCTAATCCGCAGCTAATTGAATAGAATTTGGGCAAATTTGATTCAACATAGTCGATCTTGAACCTGTTGATTGCGTAAAAACTAAGGATGCTTAATAATGGAAAAATTCATTAGTAAAAGGAGTGGGAATGGCAGGCAAGAGTTCTCTTGTACACTTAGCCTTTATCAGCTTATTGTCTCTCAGTTTAAGTGGTTGCTTCCGCCCACCTTATAATAATTTCAAACCTTATCACCGTGCCAATGACACGTCTGTACCAGGTATTGCAGTTGGAGCTGCTGCTACTATTGCAGCTGGGGGCGCTCCAATTTTGGCAGGTGCAGCTCTTGGCGGCGCTGTTGGCGCTTCAGTTGGACTTTACAAAGACTCTAAGCCAAGGTTAATTAGAGAATTAAAAAAACTGGATATTCAATATATAGAATATGGTGACACGGTAACCTTTGTTGTACCTACCGATAAGTATTTTATGTTTGAAAGCGCTCGTTTCAATGAGCTTTGCTTCCCTGGACTTTCCGATCTTATTAAATTGATAAAAACCTTTCCTATATGTTGTCGAATTTATGTTGCAGGATTTACCGATAACGTCGGCTCACGATATAGCAAAAGGATGTTAACCCAAGCTCGAGCGGAAAGAATGGTTGCTTTTTTATGGGCAAATGATATACCTTCCCAGCGTTTGGTGGCTGAGGGTTATGGGGATAAACACCCCGTTGGCGATAATCGTTTAATACATGGCAGTGCTTTTAACCGTCGTCTTGAAATTCAAGTATTCAAGAATTGTTCAGCACCGGTGTCGTCGCCTTATTTGGCTCCTATGAAATAGTGTTTTGAGTCCTTAAAATGAAATCCAGATTTATTGGCGGTATTCTTCTAATTGTAGGCACGTCTATTGGTGGAGGAATGCTTGCCCTTCCTGCAGCGAATGCTGCAATAGGTTTTTGGCAATCTTCGCTTTTTTTATTGCTTTGTTGGGCAATAATGACTCTTGGAGCATTTTTTATTCTGGAAGCGAATCTTTATCTGCCCCCTGGTAGACATATGATATCCATGGCCGCTGCAACCCTCGGCACACCTGGCTTACTTGCTGCTTGGTTAAGTTATTTATTTTTACTCTATACCTTACTATCGGCTTACATTTCCGGTGGAGCTGATGTTTTCGGCAGCTTATTTGCCAAAATCGGAATCACACTCTCTGAATGGCAAGCGTCTTTGCTGTTTACTATTTTATTCGGACTTATAGTCTATGGCGGCATTCGCCGGGTCGATTTGTTTAATCGAGGTCTAATGTTCGGTAAACTGGGCATTTATTTTCTATTAGTATTGTTAATAGCTCCATATGTGAAAGTTGACTATTTTAGTGATGGAAATTATCAATATATTACTGGCTCAGTGATGCTTTTAATTGCTTCCTTTGGTTTTGCCATCATCGTTCCTAATTTACGCGATTATTTTAATGATGATATTAAAGTATTGAAGAGAGTAATGTTGATTGGCTCTTTGATCCCTTTATTCTGTTATATAGCTTGGGATGCTGTAATTATAGGCACGTTACCTGCCGACGGTGAAAACGGATTAACAGCTTTAATGAAATCTGAGCATACCACTTCCGCATTGGCAGCCTCACTTTCCCACACAGTTCAATCTCCGATTATCAGTACATTGTTTAATTTCTTTACTTCAATTTGCATGCTCACCGCTTTTCTGGGTGTTGCACTATGTTTGATAAGCTTTTTGGCAGACGGGCTCAAGATAGAGCAAAAGGGTAAGCATGGTTTTCTACTATTTCTTTTAACTTTCTTACCACCCCTCTTAGTTGTTCTTTATTATCCAGGAGCCTACATCCATTCTTTAAATTATGCAGGAATTTTTTGTGTTATCTTATTACTACTGTTACCCGCTTTGATGACTGTGTATGGAAGAGCCAAGTTCTTGCCTTCATATAAAGTACCTGGCGGGTTTTTTTCACAAGGACTTGTTATTGTTTTTTCAATTCTTTTGCTCTTCAATACCCTTTGGCAGTTATTAGGCAAGGCATTGACATAAAAAGCTAATTTAATTATCATAATGTTTTAATTTTAACCAATTAGGATTACACTGTGCCTAACTCAAAATTTATAGGTGGTCTTTTATTAATAGTGGGCACATCAATTGGTGGTGGTATGCTAGCGCTTCCGGTGTCAACTGCTGAATTGGGTTTTGGTAATTCAATTTTTTATCTTATCTTTTGCTGGCTCATTATGACTGTGGGCGCGTTGCTCATTCTTGAAGTTAATCTGCGTTTACCAGCAGGAAGCAGCATGGTTTCTATGGCAAAATCCACCTTAGGGTTGCCGGGTCAAATCATTGCGTGGATTACGTATCTTCTCCTATTTTACACTTTGCTCGCCGCTTACATTTCGGGTGGCTCAGATGTGTTGAGTGGTTTGCTGCAACAAGCTAATTTAAACCTGCCGAGCTGGTGCACTTCACTTCTTTTTACGTTGACCTTTAGCTTAATTGTCTATGGGGGAATTCGTTCTGTTGATTATGTTAACCGCGGGTTAATGTTCGGGAAATTAGGCATTTACCTGTTATTGATTTTTCTTATTAGCCCTCATATTGATAGATCAATACTAAGCGGTGGTTCGCAAAAGGCAATTACGGGAAGCCTTATGGTCTTAATAACTTCCTTTGGATTTGCCTCAATAGTACCTAGTTTAAGGGAATATTTTCATGACGATATTCCTAGTCTTCGCAAAGTAATTTTTTTTGGCTCTTTAGTCCCTTTAATCTGCTACATCATATGGGATGCTGTGATAATGGGAGTTGTACAACGCGACGGTTTAATAGCGTTGGCCACTAACAGTCATGCTACCAGCGGTTTAATAAAAGCTTTGTCAATGGCTGTTGAAAGCCGATGGATTACCGGCTTTTTCAGCTTTTTCACTTCAATTTGCATGGTTACCGCTTTTCTTGGTGTGTCAATTGGATTATTTGATTTTCTGGCAGATGGCCTAACTTTGAAGAAATCTGGTATTCAAGGTAAAACCACTTTGGCACTCACCTTCATTCCCCCTTTGGCGGTAGTGCTAATAAATCCAGGTATTTACCTGCATGCGCTAAGTTATGCAGGTTTTTGCTGTGTAGTATTATTACTACTACTACCCTCAATTATGGCTTGGAGAGCCCGTAAAATAAATACTGGCGATGAGAATGTCTGGGTAGTACCTGGTGGCACTGTATTTCTCTGTCTAATAGCCATTATTGCGTTATTTTTACTCGGTGTAGCGATTTAATCAGTTGATGGACCGTGCTAAATACTTGGTATTTCATTATTTGGCAGAATCAATGGATTTATTTAATGAATCAAATTATGAACAAAAAAAGACCATTTTTAAAATGGGCTGGGAACAAATACCATTGTATTGAAACTATCTTGAATACATTCCCTGCTGCCAATCGGCTGATTGAACCGTTTACTGGCTCAGGTGCGATTTTTTTAAATTCTAATTTTAAAAATTATCTTTTAGCAGACGAAAATAATGATTTGATAACCTTATTCAGATTTCTGCAGGATGAAGGCGAAGATTTTATTAACTATTGTTCCTTATTATTTACTCGTGAAAATAATAACAAGGAAAAATATTATGAATTTCGTACCGAATTCAATCAGTGCACTGATCTCAAATTAAGAGCTTCCCTTTTTCTGTATTTAAATCGTCATGGCTATAATGGCTTGTGCCGCTATAATAAAAGTGGCATATATAACGTCCCATTTGGACTTTACCGCAATCCTTATTTTCCTCGTCAGGAAATGAATCATTTTCATCAAAAATCAAAGTCTACCCTATTTATACAATCGGATTTTCGCAAGATTTTTGAAAAAGCAAAAGCCGGTGACCTCATTTATTGTGATCCCCCTTATGTACCCTTATCCGATAGTGCAAATTTTGCATCCTATACCAATAAAAAATTTATGGAAAAGGATCAAATTGATTTAGCTTATTTGGCTGAGAAAAGTTCTAAAAAGGGAATTGCAGTAGTTATATCTAACCATGACACCGAATTTACTCGTCATTATTACCGAAATAGCGAGATTAAATCCTTCCCAGTAATGCGCTCTATAAGCTGCCATGCTAATAAGCGTTTTCCGGTTCAGGAGTTAGTCGCAATTTTTAGGTGAGTGCCGGGTTTATTCACTCGAGCCTAGGTCTATTAGGTATTTTAAGCAATATATACCCTTTTATTGGCTGAATTCCGCTTATAAAACGCTATGGGATTTTACCTTGTAATTTATTTGCTGACCTGACTACATTTTGATTTAGATTTCATTACTAAAGAATTCGATGATCTATTGTGCAATCGTGCGAATATCCTTCATAAAAAAGGCAAGTATGGTTACTAATAGAAGTGAAATTGGTAGTACTGAAAGAGCAATTTGATAATCCACTACGGTGTAAATATGTTCGCCGGCAATAAAACCGCTATCGCCTACAGTATCTAATAGTTTTCCTACTAGGGGTTGAAATATGACACCGCCAAGAGTCACTATCATATTTACAGCAGCAAAGACAGTTCCTGATAGTTTTGCTCCACTATTTTCTTTGGCCATAATGAAAACAATAATTTCAGCCGCTGAGAATACGCCGTAGAAAAAAAGCAGAATATTTAGCCATATATAAGATAAATTATGGGCATATAAAACAATTGAGATACAAATGAAAGCCATCACTGCGCCAACTACTAAGGGTAAAACTCGACGCCCAGAGGTATCAGAGTAAAATCCAGCAATTGGTGCTCCAACCGCCCAGCCCAGAAACATGGCAGAAATAGTTCTGGCAGCCTCAACTTTAGTTAAATGATGTGCCTGTTCCAAATAGCTTTTGCCCCATAGTTCGCCAAAAACAGATAAAGAGGTATAGAGGCAAGCACCCACAAATCCGATAAGCCAAACCTGGGGCGATGACAAAACATGCCAGACATTTTTGAAAAATTCAGGTAAGGGATGACCATCCGGTTTATAAACTTCAGGCCCATCACGGACAATAATAAATATAAGCACGCTAAGTACTGCACCAATAGTTACCATCAAGTTCAGCACATGATGCCATCCTACTGTTACAGCAATATGAGTAATTTTTACTTCACCATAAACCAAACCCAACATTCCCAAGGTAGTTATTAAGCCTGCTACTAATGAAAAATAACGTCGAGGTAACCAATGGATTGTCAGTGACAAGACACCCACAAATGCGAAAGAAGAACCAAATCCAACTAAAAATCGGCCTGATCCTGCTATGAGCATAGAAGTAGTATCGGTAAACATCCAAGAACCTACGGTACAACAAAGACAAGCAAAAGTAAGTAAGCGCCGAGGCCCAAAGCGATCCATTAACATGCCAACAGGTAATTGCATGGGAGAATAGGCAAAATAATAAAAGGCTGATAATTGGCCAAAGGTCGTTGCGGAAATATGTCCAAAAGCTGCACTAAGCTCGCTTTGTAAAGCGCCAGGAATAATTCTTAATACGAATTCGTAACAATAAAAAAATGCACCCACAGCACAAACAAGACTGCCAAAATATAATTGATGTTTAGAGATACGACTAGTTATCTGCATTAGCGTAAGTTTCTTTCAAAAAGAAGGTTAAAATAGCAGCAATTACAATGCCTATGGGTACTATGGATAAAGCGAATTGGTAGTCTGCTGCCGTATAGAGCTGCTGTAATTTATCAATAGGCACAGCATCTATTGGTACATCTTTAATATGCGATGCTAAACTCATATCCAGTAGTTTTCCAACCATTGGTTGCAAAAACATCGCACCTAACATAACTATCATATTCGTTGTAGCCATTGCGGTACCGGCAGCTTCAGTAGGACTTAATTCACGGCCTACAGCAAAAACAATACATTGAGCACTATATAAAAGTCCTAGGAAAAACATTAATATTTCTATTTGAATTTGAGTCAAACCGGGCAGATAAAGAATGATGATCATGATAATTGCGGCACCGCTAGCACCAAAAAACATCGGTAACTTACGGCGTTTCAATTTATCCGAAATATAACCCATTAACGGCGCACCAATTGTAACGCCAAAGAATAATAATGAATTGGCAAAATCAGCTGCATGAGGTGATAAGCCATGTGCATGTTTTAAATAGGGTATGCCCCATAATTCAGCAAAAACCGTAGTCGGCAAATAGACCAAACAGCCATACATACCATTTATCCAAATTTGCTTGCTTCGTACGATGATACCCAAATCAATCATTGATTTTTTAAAGTTGGTTACTGTGCCACTTTTTCGTTGATGACTTTTTTTATCGCGAATACCAAACCAAAGGATGAAGACTAAGCCTAGTCCAAAAAATGCAGTTAAATTAACTGTTTCGCGCCAGCCGATTTTAATCACCAGACTTCCTAATAGGTTATCGCCAATCATGGCGCCTATCGTTCCCAATGCGGTAGCAAGGCCTGAGACCATGCCAAGCTTGTCTTCTGGCAACCAAATAGTTGCGAGCTTAAGAACACCGACAAAAGCAAAGGCTGAGCCAAAACCCACCATAAAGCGGCCAAGAGCTGCAATCCAGAATACCGTTGTACCAGCAAAAATAAAGGTCCCAATCACACAAATCAAACAAGCAATGGTAATCAATAATCGTGGACCATAACGGTCAAGCAGAACGCCAACCGGTATTTGTAAAGGAACATAGGCATAATAATAAAAGGCAGAAAGAACGCCAAAACCAGTTGCAGATAAATTGAAGTGTTCCCTTAGCGCATGCTCCATAACACTGGGGGAAATCCTTAAAAAATATTCATAACTGTAATAAATAGCCCCAAGGCCGCAGATTAACCAGCCCATAAGCATATAATTTCTGGTGTTCGTATTATGCAAAACAAACTCCTTACTTAAATTGATTAAAGAACATCAATTAATAACCTTCACGACTGACGCCACTTGCTCGAGCAGCACAAGCCACTGCAAGGGGCACGCGTTCTTTTAATCTGGGATCGAAAGGTTTGGGAATAAAATAATCCGGGCCAAAATCCCAATTGGTCACGCCGGGATAGCTGTCTTTAATACTTTGCGGTACAGGTTCCTTTGCCAAGTGGCGAATAGCTTCAACCGCAGCAATTTGCATTGATTGATTAATACAAGTTGCACGTACATCTAAAGCGCCGCGGAAAATGTATGGAAAGCAGAGAACATTATTGACCTGATTAGGATAATCAGACCTTCCAGTAGCAATAATTAAATCATCTCTTACTTCACGTGCAAGACTGGGTCTGATTTCGGGATCTGGATTTGAAAGAGCAAAAATTACTGGCTTTGGTGCCATTAATTTTAAAAGTTCTGCATTCAAAAGATCGGGTTTTGCAACACCAATAAATACATCAGCGTCTACTAAAGCATCAGCAAGGGTTCTTTTATCTGTCTTGCGAGCGAATGCAAATTTATAATGATTCAAATCTTCACGACCCGTATGAATAACCCCTTTCGTGTCTAAAAGCAGCATTTTATCTTTATCTGCGCCCAAGGCAACCAATAAGCGCATGGAGGCGATACCCGCAGCTCCAGCTCCAATGCAGACAATATTTACATCAGAAAGTTTTTTTCCTTGTAAATCGAGAGCATTTAGTAAACCTGCGGCAACTACAATAGCTGTTCCATGCTGATCATCATGAAAAACAGGAATATTGAGCTGTTCAATCAGAGCCTGTTCAATTTCAAAGCATTCTGGAGCTTTGATATCTTCTAAATTAATCCCGCCAAAGGTTGGGGAAATTCGTTTTGCAGTCGCTATAAAAGCTTGTGGATCTTCTGCGTCAATTTCGATATCAAACACATCAATATCAGCGAATCGCTTAAATAATACAGCCTTACCTTCCATAACTGGTTTAGAGGCCAAAGGTCCGACATCTCCTAGTCCTAAAACTGCTGTTCCATTAGTCATCACAGCTACCAAATTTCCTTTAGCAGTATAGCGATAGACATCTTCCGGGTTTTCAGCAATAGCGAGTACGGGTTCCGCAACGCCAGGTGTATAGGCTAATGATAAATCATCTTGTGAATTGGTGGGTTTAGTCACATTAACAGCAAGTTTTCCAGGGATTGGGAATTCGTGATAATGTAGCGCACGCGATTTTAATACATCTTTATCCAAAATGCTTACTCTCTATTTAAACAACTCGGCAAAAAATCATATAGAAAAACGTTAGAGAAAAACAGTGATTTTGAAAAAAAAAGGCGCATCTTTATTGCGCCTATAAAGCTGTTTTTATAAATATCCTAACGCTTACTCGTTCTATTACTCGCCACGCTTCTTATAGCGATCACGGAATTTCTGAACTCGACCACCAGTGTCAACAAGTTTTTGTTTGCCGGTATAGAAAGGATGGCATTGTGAACATACTTCGATACTTAGAGCTTTAGATAAGGTTGAACCGGTTTCGAAGGTATGTCCGCAACTGCAGGTTACATTGATTTTTTGATATTCTGGATGAATTGAAGCTTTCATAATACTGCTCTCTCTTAATAGAGTATCGCCACCTGAACCCTTGCCAGGCACCATACTCATAACAAATGACGCGCAACATTAGCAGAAATATAAGTATAGATCAATTTTTTTAGTTTAGAGAAAGGTCTAATAAGTTCAAATTTTGACTTAAAAAAAATTTATCTTTGCTGAGACCCTGCTTTTCATAGCTCAACTATAATGTGTCTTGGATTGGATTAAATCACACGCCTGTAACACGGGCCAGGTATCCTGATCGAATTTTGCTTATACCTCAAAAGCAAGAATACCGGAGCCCTGGTTTTGTCTTAACCCCGTTATCTGTTTTAGGTTTAAGCGCTTGTTGTAAAGAGCTACTCTAGTCAAGACTGAGATCAAGCTCTACCCAGGCCGGCGCATGATCTGAGGGCCGTTCCCACTTTCTTGGTTCTTTATCAATTTTGGATTGCTTGCATAATGCATTTAAATTGTCATTCAGCAAAATGTGATCAATTCTCAATCCTCTATTTCGTCTAAAGTTAGCAGCACGATAATCCCACCAACTAAATAGTTTTTCTTCCTGAGGAAAATTACGGAAACTATCGTGAAGACCCATGTCGAGCAGATCTTGAAAAGCCTGGCGCTCAGGTTTACTAACGAAAATACAATCATTCCAAACTACTGGGTCATAGACATCACGGTCATCAGGAGCGATATTGAAATCGCCAACAACAACCACTTTGGAATATAAATTT
The DNA here is from genome assembly GCA_013697955.1 of Tatlockia sp. Taxonomy (GTDB): domain Bacteria; phylum Pseudomonadota; class Gammaproteobacteria; order Legionellales; family Legionellaceae; genus Tatlockia. The sequence goes on from JACCVV010000041.1 coordinate 17,128, forward strand.
AGTTGTTGCTGAATATAATCTTTCACTTTCGCAAGCCATCTCAATTTATATTCGTATTTTTCGGAAGCCAAATCCGAGCCGTTAGGTATGTATAGATTTATTAAGCGTAAATCTCCAATGGTTGCTGCTAAAATTCGTCTTTGCGGATCATCCAGATTGGGGATATCACAAATGATTTCAGTTTGGGGGTAGCGACTAATGATTGCAACGCCGTTATAACTTTTTTGCCCCCTATAACACACATGGTAGCCCCGTTCGCTAAAAGCATCTCGCGGGAAATTCTCATCAATCATTTTAGTTTCCTGTACCGCCAGGATAGAGACACCCGAGGATTCCAGCCAGGTGAATACCTGATCAAGGCGAATTTTTAAGGAGTTTACATTCCAACTAGCTAATTTAAGCACACCAATCTCCATCGTATTCAATAATCAGTGGCGCATGATCAGACCATCTAGCCTCTCGTGAAATGGATACTTTTCTCACACTTTCAGTTAAACCCGGCGTAATGACTTGATAGTCAATTCTCCAACCCACGTTGTTATCCCATGCACCACGATTGCGATATGACCACCATGTATAGTGTCCTTCTTCAGGATTAATAACCCTAAAAGCATCGACAAACCCCATTTCGCCAAAAAGTTTATCCATCCAGGCTCTTTCTTCTGGTAAAAACCCTGAATTCTTTTGATTGGTTTTCCAGTTTTTCAAATCGATTTGCTTGTGAGCGATATTCCAATCGCCGCAAAGGATTAATTCCCGTCCCTGAGTTTTCAAACACTTAAGATGCTCTGCAAAGCGGTCTAAAAAATCATATTTCACAGCTTGGCGGATCTCTCCGCTTGTTCCTGAGGGCAAATATAAAGAAACTACAGAGAGTTTTGGATAATCAAACTGTATATAACGGCCTTCATTGTCACAGGTTTCAAAGCCAAGCCCTGTTATAACATTTTGCGGCTTTTGTTTGGCAAAAATAGCAACACCGCTGTAGCCTTTTTTTAGCGCATCAAAATAACGGCAGAAATAATTTGAAGGATAAAAAATTTCCGCAGCGCCATTTAATTGTGATTCTTGTGCTTTTGTCTCCTGAAAACAGATTAAATCAGCATCTTGTTCGATGAGCCATTCATAAAAACCATTACGGGCAGCAGCACGAGCGCCATTTGCATTAAAACTTATTATCTTCAAAATTTTCTCCTACTTCGCTAAAGACAGAGCAATTTGCCCTAAACGATTTCCAAGAAATTTGGCCATGGAAATTTCATCAGAACTTAAAGGATTATCATTAGAAATGCCCGCCACATGAGTAATACCATAGGGGGTTCCTCCACTTTGTGTTGTATTCAATGCCGGTTCGGTATAGGGAATGCCAAGGATTAGCATGCCATGATGCAATAAAGGCAGCATCATGGACGTCAAAGTGGTTTCCTGCCCGCCATGCATGGAGGAAGAGGATGAAAAAACACAGGCCGGTTTAGAGACCAAATCACCTGCAAGCCATAAGGCAGTGGTATTGTCTAAAAAATATTTAAGCGGAGCTGCCATGTTACCGAAACGGGTTGGACTTCCTAAAGCAAGTCCCTGGCAATTTCGTAAGTCTTCAAGACTGGCGTAAGGAGCACCCTGAGCTGGGATAGACTGCTCAATGGCCTCGCAGGTTGTAGAAACGGGAGGAACAGTTCGGATTTTAGCCTCGATACCCTCAACGGATTCTATCCCCCGAGCAATAAATTGAGCGAGTTGGGCAGTGGCCCCCGTGCGTGAATAATATAAAACCAGAATATAGGGCTTACTCATTGATTAACTCCAAAACTGATTCTGGCGGGCGTGCAACCAGCATTTTAGTACCCGAAATAACTATTGGTCTTTGAAGTAATTGGGGATGCTTTTGAATGGCCTGTAATACAGTGCTTTCGTCTGCCTGAGCTAGATTTAGGTCTTTAAAAACAGCCTCTTCACTACGCACCAGTACCTTTATTCCTAAATTATCTACAAAAATCCTTAACTGCTCGGCTGATAAGGATTGTTTCATATAATCAATTATAGAAAAGTTCAGGCCCCGCTCTTCCAGTAACTGCAGACAAGCACGGGATTTTGAACAACGTGGATTATGATAGATTGTGATCATTGGACAATTCTGTTTATTCTAAAAAAGGTTGAGTATACCAAAAAATCTAAGCTTTAATGTGCTTTAATTAAGGAAGAGCTCAGACCGGCTGCTGAAAAGTAGCGCAGGATTTTAAAAAAAATAGGTTTCTATGGACTGGAAAAAAAAATTAATCTCTAAATTCCATGAAGGCACACGGTTTGTGCGCTTTGTCGTTGAGCATTTTATTAATGATGATTGTACTTACCGAGCCTCAGCACTTGCCTTTACCAGTTTATTGGCTGTTATTCCCTTAATGACAATTAGTTTTGCGATTTTGTCCTCAATTCCTGTATTTCATGAATTATCTGGTCCTGTTCAGGATTTCATTATTGAAAATTTTGTACCGACTACTGGTAAAACAATTCAAGTTTATTTAAAGCAATTCGCCCTGCAAGTGTCCAATTTATCAATCTGGGGAATTGCAATTTTATTTGTTACTGCCTTATTGGTTATGGTAACAATTGAGCGTGCTATGAACAAAATTTGGCGAGCTCCTTCTTCACGCCACGGTGTCGCTGCCTTTTTATTGTATTGGGCTATTTTATCACTGGGGCCAGTATTTTTAGGTCTCAGTTTGGCAGCTAGTTCCTATATTTTCTCCTTACCTTTTATTCATAATTCAACACCGTCGATATTAATTAGTTGTGTTCCTTTTTTACTTTCATTAATAGGTTTTACTTTTTTATACGTTGTAGTTCCTAACTGTCCTGTTAAATTTACGCATGGTTTATTGGGCGGACTTTTTGCCGCAATTCTGTTTGAATCGGCCAAGCAAGCCTTTGTCTATTATTTATCGCGTTATAATAGTTATCAGCTTCTTTATGGGGCCTTTGCGATTGTCCCCATTTTTTTTATATGGATTTATTGGCTTTGGATTATCACTCTTTTGGGCGCAGAAATTTCATATGCTTTTTCCGTACACCATCAACGTCGTATTGGTAAACCGCTCGATGGTTTTTCACATGCCTTACTTTGGCTGCATGAGATTTGGCTTCAGCAAAAAGAGGGAAAAGGCGTTTCACTGGATGAATTAATCAATTCGACTCATCACCCCTTTGCAATCGATATTAATGAAATGACGAATACGCTAATGTCTAAAGGTTTTATTCATATCACTAATGAAGGCCTTTTTATGTTGAGTAGAGATCTGAGGGATCTGACTCTTTATGATTTGAGCCAGGAGCTTCCTTATCATTTGCCAACGAGAAACGATATCGAGCATCTTGATGACTCGCCTATTAATCATTGGCGAAGAGTATTTAAAAAGAATAATCAGGGTCTGCAAAAATCACTGACTATTAAACTAAGCGAACTGTTTAGCCGAGAACAAACACCTGAAAACTAAGGTAAGCCAAGCCCAGTAAAAGCGCTAATAATAAGCTCTTAATATACAAACCGACTCGTTGATTCTTATAGAGAGCATGTAAATAAGACAATGGATGGCGAAAAATAAGGCTACGAATGATTTGTTTACTGACCCAAACAGCAGATCCTTGCATGGGAGATTCGTGAATTCTAATACTGGGGGCATCATTTGCTTCAATAATGACATCAGTATTTGAAAAGGGCTGGTTAATATCTTTACATTGAATATCAAAACCCACCAGATTTAAGTTTAATTCTTTTGCTGCTCGAATTAAATATTTTGCATTTTCTATGGCTATTGATTTTTTTCCTAAAGATTTATAAGTCCCACCGCGGGATGCATTACAAGTATAAGCCAGGCTTAGCCATTCATTTGGTTTTGGGATATAGCTGAGATCAATTCCCAATTCATCAAGCCTTATTTGGCATTCTTCATCCACAACAATCGGCGCTAGCATGTCGTTAGTCTCAAAACGTTTTTGGTTTGCTAGATCAATTAACTCTTGAAGATTGTGATGGCCATCACCAATAACATGGGCTGGGTGGCGTTCAATTACATCAAGTATTGTATTGTTTAAAACTAAAACTCTGTAAGCGTTTAAATTGCCATGAAATTCTTCAATTGTAATTTCTTCATATCTGGAAATATTATTTTCCATATAATTTTGTAGCTGTTCAATGTTTTTTATATTGCACAAGACATCATTGCCTAAACGGCCTATTTGCGGTTTGGCGACTAAGGGGAATGATAATTCAGCAATTTTTTCGCATAGCTGGCCTTCTACAAATTCAGATTGCTCAAAGCAGATTGATTTTGGTACCAAAAAACCGTATCTCTCCAATATTTTATTCATGGAAAATTTATTTCGAGTGAGAATCATACTGCTTGCAATATTGATAGGTGGGGTGCTGCCACAGAAATAGTAATTTTTTTTACCTAAGACTATTCGAAAACCTTGGATTTCAGGAAGTTCATCTAATGGCAGTAGATATTGTTTAGCTGAGTTGAAATAACATTGAGCATTTTTTGTCATTGTCATCTGAAACCATCCTGGAAAATACTGATATATTTAGCTAGAGAAAATCTCCCCTAAAGAGAGATTTTCTTTTCGAAATTTATAGAATATAACGTGCTAAGTCTTCATCTTCTACTATCTGGCCCAAATGAGTATTAACATAAGCCTCATCAACATGAACTTTTTCACCGGATTTATCAGTCGCTTCAAAGGAAACCACTTCCAATAAACGCTCCATTACAGTGTAAAGACGTCGAGCGCCAATATTTTCTGTGCGCTCATTTACTCTCCAGGCGACCTCAGCAATGCGTCGGATCCCGGTTTCGTCGAAACTTAATTCTAAACCTTCAGTTCCCATAAGAGCAGTGTATTGTTCAGTCAGCGAAGCCGAGGGTTCGGTTAAAATGCGTACAAAATCTTCAACAGTTAAGGCATTTAATTCGACACGAATAGGTAATCGCCCTTGCAATTCAGCAATTAAATCGGAAGGTTTAGCTACATGGAAGGCGCCAGATGCAATAAACAAAATGTGGTCAGATTTAATCATCCCGTATTTTGTTGAAACTGTTGTCCCTTCAACCAAGGGTAACAAATCGCGCTGCACGCCTTCGCGAGATATATCGCCGCCACTGCCACTTTCTGCGCGTCTCGCTACTTTATCGAGTTCATCAATGAAGACAATGCCGTTTTGCTCAACATTTTCGATTGCCCTGATTTTAATATCATCTTCATTAATTAATTTTGCCGCTTCTTCTTCACGCAAGATTTTTAAGGCTTTGGCAATGGTTAATTTTCTCATTTTAGTTCGGCCAGTACCCACTTGCTGAAACATGGATTGCAGCTGATTAGTCATTTCTTCCATGCCGGGGGGCGCCATAATTTCTACACCCATTGATCCTGCTGAAACCTCTATTTCTATTTCATTGTTATCTAGCATGCCTTCGCGCAATTGCTTGCGAAAAGTCTGTCGAGTTGTCGTTTCTTTTTCATTGCTGTCTAAACTGCCTCGCACTGGTGGCAGTAAGATGTCAAGAATTCTGTCTTCAGCAGCATCTTCAGCAAGATTTTCAACCTTTTTCATAGCTTGCTCACGCTCGAGTTTCACAGCTGTATCTGCAAGATCGCGAAGAATGGAATCAACGTCCCTTCCAACATAACCTACTTCGGTAAATTTCGTCGCTTCAACTTTAAGAAAGGGAGCTTGGGCGAGTTTTGCCAAACGTCTTGCAATTTCAGTTTTACCAACACCCGTAGGTCCAATCATCAGAATATTTTTAGGCATAATTTCATTTCGCAGAAATGGATCCTGGATTTTCATACGTCGCCAACGATTACGTAGAGCAATCGCTACAGCGCGTTTTGCATCATCCTGCCCGATAATGTGCTTATCCAATTCTTGCACAATTTCTCTTGGGGTCATCATCATATTTGTTTTATTCACAGTCACTTTCCAATTCTTCAATGGTTAAATTGTGGTTTGAAAACACACAAAGATCAGCAGCGATATTCAAGCTTTTTTTGACTATTTCGGTTGCAGATAATTTGGTATTTTGCATTAAAGCGCGTGCAGCTGACTGCGCAAAAGGACCGCCTGAACCAATAGCTATCAAGCCTTCCTCAGGTTCAATCACATCGCCATTCCCTGTAATAATTAAGGAAGCTTTACTGTCTGCTACAGCTAAAAGTGCTTCGAGACGACGTAAAAATTTGTCAGTACGCCAATCTTTAGCCATTTCCACCGCTGCTCTTACTAAATTCCCCTGATGCATTTCAAGTTTGCGTTCAAAGCGCTCAAATAAAGTGAATGCGTCAGCAGTTCCCCCTGCAAAACCAGCAAGCACTTGATCTTTATAGAGGCGTCTAACTTTACGTGCGTTCGATTTCATTACTATGCTCTGTGCCATAGTAACTTGGCCATCACCACCAATAACAACTTTATTGCCTCTTCTGACTGATAAGATGGTTGTACCCCGATATTGTTCCAAAATAGGCTCCTCTGAGGGATTGAAGCTCATAAATGGGGATGCACAGTGAAAATTCAATGGCAATAGTTATGTTTTTAAAAAAATGTTGTTCCAGCAGTAAAAATCATTTAGGTAAGTGGGAACATTTTTCACAAATTCCTCTTAATTCAATTGCCCCTTTTCCCAAATGGAAAAGATGTTCCTTTGATAATTTTTGCACCAGAGAATGCATCGAATCATCATAGATTTCTTTAACTTGATGACAATCATTGCAGACCATTAGTACTTCAGAGGAATAATGTTTCTCGGGTTCACAGCATAGCGTGTAGGATTGAATCGATTCAATTTTGTGAATTACACCATAATCTACAAAGTAATCCAGAACTCGATAAACCGTGGGCGGCTTTGCATTTTTCTTGATTTTTAATAAATTATCTAAAATTTCGTAGGCTTTTAAAGGTTTATTGGTATTCCAAAGAATAAATAATACGCTTTTTCTCAGGGAGGTTATTTTTAATCCCATCGTTGAACAATAACTGAGGAATGAGGCTGGATAAATCATTTATTCCTCCCAGAAATATTTTTTTGAAATAAAGAAGGTTTCACACTGCACTTTCAAGGAAAGAGACACCATTTTGCAACGGAGCTATTTCTAAATGTTCAGCGAGACTTTGTCCCACATCCGCAAAACTATCCCGACGGCCAATAAACTGACTTTTTACTTTGGGGCCATAAATTAAAACCGGAATATGTTCTCTAGTGTGATCAGAACCGGGAAAAGTAGGATCGCAACCGTGATCGGCTGCAATAACCACCAAATCATCGGGATGTAAAAGTTCCAGCAATTCAGGAAGCCGTTTATCAAATTGTTCCAGAGCAACCGCGTAACCCGGGACATCGCGTCGATGGCCATAAGAGGAATCAAAGTCCACAAAATTCGTAAAAATCAAAGACCCTTCCGGGGCTGTTTGCATGGCAGTGAGGGTTGCATCGAATAAAGAGTTATTCCCATCGGCCTTAATAACCTGGGTTGGACCTTGATGAGCAAATATATCTGCAATTTTACCAATGGTTATTACTTCTCGCCCTTCATTTTTTAAAAAATCCAATAGAGTCGGGGCAGGCGGAAGCGTTGCGTAATCACGGCGGTTTCCAGTTCGCACAAAAGCGCCTGGCTTGCCTATAAAGGGCCGGGCAATAACTCTGCCGATTTGGTATTCATCAACCAAGTCTCTGGCAATTTCACAAAGTTCATAAAGGCGCTCTAATCCGAAACTTTGTTCATGGGCTGCAATTTGAAAAACACTATCTGCAGAGGTATAAACAATAGGCAGTCCTGAGTGAATATGTTTTTCGCCAAGTTCATAGATTATTTCAGTACCTGATGCATGTTTTTCCCCTAAAACTCCTGATAAGTTCCCTTTTTTTATCAATTCGTTGATTAATTTTTTAGGGAAACAATATTCTTTATCGGGAAAATATCCCCATTCATAGGTAACTGGAACTCCGGCTAATTCCCAATGGCCGCTTGGCGTATCTTTTCCCAAACTTTGCTCAACTGCATAGCCATAATATCCAAGAGGTTCATCTAAAGAGGAGAAATCAAGTAAGGCTATGCCAGAGCTAGCTAAGGTTGCATGGTATAACCCAAGCTTTGTAAGATTTGGAAGTTTTAAGGGCCCTTTACGCAAGCCCGGCGCATCAGCTTTACCTTCCTCACTCGCCTGATGGATATGAGCAAAGGTATTCGCTCCTTCATCGCCATAGCGATGTGCATCAAGACTTGCGCCAATTCCTAAAGAATCCATTAATAAAATACAAACTCGCCCTGGCATCATTTATCCTTCTATATGTCGGCAGTGGGTTTCTTTTAAACCAAACAAAGCAATTAAAGCCAGTATTAATCCCAAAGGGAAAATCATCGCAGCATATTGGTAATCGGCAAGTGAATAAACTGGAACACCATTTTGCATCAATACTTCACCATGTTGAATTAATAAAACACTAAAGAGATTCTGATAAACAACATAGCCCCCTTGAGTTAAAATGGATATAACGCTGACCGCAGTTGCAGTCATAACCAAAGAGCTGCTTTCAGCAACCAAAGCATAGCTAATTATTTGAGCAGCGGTGAAAAATCCAAGGAGGAAAAATAAAATCTTCATCATCGGCAAGGATACAGGAACAAACAACACAGTCAGCATCGTTATCAAAGAAGCTATAACACCGATTTTCATGGGTAAAACACGCAAACCTAGTTTATCCGAACACCAGCCAATAAAAGGCCCGCCTATGATAGCTCCCAAAAATAACATGGTATTCACCATTGAAGCATCTTCTTTGGAAATTCCCATTTTTTGCACAAGATACAGAGAGCCCATCATTGCCCCATAAACAGCAATAGGCATATTCATAAGGCTTGTATAAAGAGCTGCTCTTAAGGTTTGTAAATTAAGATAGGTTTTTTTGGCAGTATCAAAAAATTTAACTTTTTGCACCACCCGGTGATCCGCTGTTTTTTCTTTCTCGATAATTCCAAAGTACATAACTACAAGCATAGCAGTACCTAACCAGCCAACCTCCATTAAGGCTTCACGCCAGCCGACCTGTGCCACTAATCGGGTTAAAGGATATTGGGCCAGCATGCCGCCAGTCATCGCTATGGTCACTATAACCCCGGTTGCCATTGCCATTTGTTTAGGTGGAAACCAACGGGAAGCAAGCCTTATTGGGCCAAGAAAACAAAAAGCCGAGCCTATACCTGTTACAAAACGACAGGCTAAAGCAAGATAGAAGGATTGAGCCTGAGCTAAAATAAAGGTTGAAATTACGCAAAGCAGCATGGCAAACATGATTGTTTTTTTAGCGGAGTATCGATCGAGCACAATGCCTGCAATAAAAAGAAAAATTACATTGGACGCATAATAAATACTAGACAAATAAGCCATTTTGTCAGCTTGAACACGAAAATCACGCATGATGTCGTCAGCAATTGATGCAAACATGTTGCCTTGAATAAATTCATAAAAGAAAAAAAGCGAGGCACTGATGCAAACCAGCCAAGGTAAAAAATGAGTTCCTGCTTTTGCTTTATTATTATATTGATCTACCATTTGCATAAAATCTCCTTTTAGCGAAAGCGTTTGCAATAAGTTTCACTTGTTAACAAAACCGCTACTAAGGCAGCTACTGCGGTAAGAGGAAAAATCCACATTGCGTATTGAAAGTCGGCTATCTTGTAACTTTGATTGGCAAAACCGGCATGATGCTGCATTAGCCATCCAAAAAGAATCTGCCCTACGCCGCCACCACCCATAATCAATACAGAGGCAATACCAGTTGCTGCACCGGTATTTTCTGCTGAGTTCGATTCAGCGATAAGGGGATAACTAATTACTTGGGTAGAGGTGAAAAAACCCAAGGCAAAGAACAGAACACTCAATTCAAGTTGCGATAAATTAAGATTTAGCATTAAAGGCAAGACAGTAATCAGTGTTGCAAAAGCGCCAATAATCATTATGGGTTTGCGGCGACCCTGACTGTCAGAAAGCCAGCCAACAAGGGGACAACCAATAATTGATCCTATAAAAATAAGACTAATGAGATTAGAAGCCTCAATTTCGGGTAAATTATGTACAACCTGCAAATAACTTGCCCCCCAAAGCGCGCAAAGCACCATAATTGGCAAATTTAAGAAAGAAGTATATAGACCGGCTAACCAATTCTGGCGATTAGTTAGGGATTTATAAAAACCCGGGAAAAAACCGTTGGAGGAACTACTCCTCTTTGGTTGAGGATCAGGACTGTCTTGAACTATTTTATATATCCACATTAATAAAAGTGCCCCTGCAGCCGCATCAATTAATAAAGAATGCCGCCAACCAAAATGTTCATTGAGATGAGCAAAAGGCGTGTGGGCCATCATTCCGCCTAAAAAAGCCATGGTAACCAAGGAACCAATGACCAAGGCTTGACGGCGTGGAGGGAACCAATGGGAAACTAGAACCACACAGGATAAAAAACAAAAGGCATTACCAATACCAGAAAGAAAATGATAGAAACAGGCTAAAGCAAATGAAGTGGTTAGTGCAAAGCCTAAAGTGCCCAGAACACAGACCAGCATTGCGCTAAGAATAACCTTTCGGGTAGAAAAACGATCGAGAATAATGCCAGCAGGAAGAAGAAAGAGAATATCTGCCCAAAGATAGGTGCTCGACATCCAGCTTAGTTGAGTGGCATTTAATTGAAAATCTTCTCGTAAGGGTTGATTAATGACATCGAATATATTCAGTTGAAAAAATTCATAGAAGAAAAATAACCCAGCTGACAAACAGACCATCCATGCCGTAAAGTCTCCACGAGGCAATGCCGTCCTTGAATCCACTACGATTGAATCCGACAAGTATTACTCCTCTGCAAAGGTTGTAAATTTGCGGCGCAGTGTATCAAAAATTACATGAAATTGGTATCTTTATTGAACAAGAATTTAAATTTAACCATATTTTCCTGCGAATCTTGCTAAATTTACTGATTAACTACCTTTTTGCACGAAAGAAAAACAAAAATCCAATAAAAAAAGTCGGGACAAGCCCGACTTTTTTGATTTTTAAATTTTAGTCTTCATGGCATTCTTTAAATTTAGCGATCATTTTTTCCTCAGCATCTTTCATTTTGCTTTGAAACTGAGTTTTTTGTTGATCATTGAGGATGCCAAATATTTGTTGCTTAGCAGCCATTTTCGCTTTCATCATATCGCCAATGATTTTGGTTTTTCTATCTACCAAGGCATCCATAGAACCTTGATCCATTGTTGATGAGCTAGCATGGTTTGCTGTGCCAGAATGGTCGGTTGTACTACCTTGCATTGCTGAACCACTTTGGTCTGTAGAAGTTCCTTGGGTGGCTACGCTTCCGTGCTCTGATGTGCTGCCTTGAGCTGCGGAACTACCTTGACTTCCTGAGCTAGCTTGTTGATTCATTTGATTTGATACTTCTTTCATTTGTTCAACACTGGCTTGCATAGTGGACTTTAATTGCTCCATTATGGGTTTAATTTTTTCTTTCTGAGATGAATCAAGGTTTAAAGATTCAACCATTTTTTTCATACCTTCTCCACAAATCGAAGAATCAGCAAAAGCTGATTGGCTCAGAGCAAAAGAAAAGGCAAGTGCGGCTATCCCTATTATTTTTTTAAACATGATACTTTCCTTAGTTATTGTTCAATTCAAAGATTAGTATAGACGTCCAAAATCTTTTTGCAGAAAAAACCAGATAATCTGGCAAACTTTTTTTTCAAAGAAGAGGACGCAGCTGTTGAGCCCAATAATTGCCTTTATTTTCATAGAAGGTTTTGGAACCACTTAAATAATCTTCTGTGTTTATATGCAACACTTCCCATTCTTTAGGAATAATTTCCACAATTCCAAAAGAGGATGGAATTGGATCCAGAGTTTTTGGAGCCTCTGATTCTTTGTAGAAATCGCGCCAATATTGGTCTAAATATTCTTGCCAATACAAAGTTGCCATTGGAGGATTGGATTGATAGGTATGCAAAAGCGCTGAGCCTTCAACAAGAATCTGAGCTATATCGTGATTCAACAGACAAACACTTATCTCTTTACACTCAACTAACTGAGCCCATTTTTGAGAATTGGTATCCGTTATAAACACGAGGCTGCCTTGTGGGGTAAAATCGTATAAGACCATTGTTCTAAGTTTTGGCTTTCCGCTCATTAGTGTTGCGACCTGACAAAATAGCTTTTCTCGAGGAAATTGAAACCACTCGTTTAAATTAGCTTTAATCATACTAATCAACTCATCAAAATTTATGCTCTGTGTATTCATAAATGTGCCTTAAAGAGTCAAGCTAACCTCAGATTCACCTTTTCTCTCAAAAATTTGTTTAAATTGTTCAGTAGCTTCCTTTAGTAACCCCTTTTGGCCTGTCATTAAATCAGAATTCGTTTTTTTATTGATATGATATTTAGATTTATGCTGAAAAAAATCGCCATTATAAGAGTTATCAATTTTATTTATTGTTTTCTCTAACTGAGTTGGGGCCTTAATTATATGTTTTACTTTTTTTGAAAATAATTTGTAATTTTCTTTGATAGATTTCATCCTTTTTGCTTCATCTATCAATAAAATTAGAGAGGAGTCGGTGCTCTTATCAGAAGTGATTTCATTATGTTTTCCAGCAGGATTTTTCAAAGGTTGAATATCCAACATTTTATTCGCCATTTTTTTCAATTCATAAAGAATATAATTTTCCATATTTTTTTTGAAATCAGCATAGGTTTCGTATTTATCAGGACTATTTTTGATAGTTTCCAGTTTGAACACATCAGGCAAAAATTTTCGTATTTTCTCAGTCAAAATAATAGGCTTGTCTTCTTGGGCTTTTCTGCGCTGTAATCTTATATTTTGTTGAAAATTTCGTTCTGAGCTTTTAAGCGCAAAATATTCGTCCAAGGTGGAGGCAAATAGATAACTTTGAAAGTAGCGCTTGTAGAAATTTTCTTTTTTCACTGTCAAATCAGAGCCTTGGTCTTCAGCTGCTTCTTCATTGATAAGGGTATGCAAGTTTTTTTGAATCTCATAAAACTTATTGAGTGGCTTTTGACCCGTTTGGGTAAGTATTTCGCCACAAATTATGGCAAATGCATAAATATCGGTGTAAATATCGTAAAAATTCAAGTTTGCATTCGCTAAGTCAAATCCAAGATTTTTAAGGTCCTTCAAATACCATAGTGCAGGATGAATATAGGGATCCGTGCCAGTTAATTTTTTATTCTGTTCACCAGTACCGATAAGAATGGCACTTTCATAATCAACAAGCCGAACTTTTTGGACTTTTTCATTTTCAAAGGAAACCTTAATATTTGTAGGTTTAAGATCTCTGTGCAAAAGTTTATATTTTTGATGGAGTTTTATAAGTTGTTCCATCAAATCAATTATTAATTCAAATTGAGTTTTGAAACTCAGCTCTTTTTTTTGAGTACAATAATTTGACCAAATATCATCCTGATTCACTTCATGATTCAATGAATAGATCACATCAAGGTAGGTGACGCCCTCTATATATTTCATAAATAAGGCATAGGCTTTTTTATCTGTATTACAAATGCCAAAATACCAACCTATCGTACTAAGGTTTTTAATTTCACGTTTCTGCAAGGTTTTATACATTAAATCAGATAAATCATAGAATAATTTTACTGCTATAACTTTACAATTAAGAAGATCATACCCTTTAACTACTGTAGTAAAAGCACCCTTCCCCTCGATCTGTTTATTATTAATTAAAATTGCTGTTTTATCTTTAGTTACCAAATTTGTTTTAATATCCCGATTAGGCATTGTTACAAGCTGTAAGTTGGGATCATTTAATTCAATTTTCTCTGTTTTCCCATCTTTTTTATTTAATGTATATTTTGATTTAGACAAAATTTGGTCAATAATTGACTTATCTAAAGGGATTGTTTCATAAAAGCGCTGTTCTTTTGAAAGTTCTCTTTTCACGGCATTACTTGTAAACAATCTTGGCGTAGGTAACTTACGATTAGATTGAGAAGTAGGGCTCTCCTTGGAATTGGAATCCTCTGATCTGTCTTCCTCTGTTTTATCTCTTGGAGGGGAAATAGATAATATATTGGCCGCGAGATTTAACATTTTTACTGCAGAAGTTGATGAGGTACGAGTTCTCACAGGAGATTGGTTTGATGATCTTTCATTAGGCGCTTCAGAGAGATTACTAAGGTGGGTTGTACTGGTAGATGTTGCGCTTGTCATAAAGATAGGATTTGAATTGGAATATGAAAAAGAACCGTTTGAAATCGAACCGGAGGAATTTGTGGGGCTATTAGGTGCTGAACTACTAGAGTGAGTAACTTTATATGCTTGATGGTAGGCTTTAATTGTTGTCGATCTTTCTTCTTTTAATCGTGAAGCTTCCTGTTTATCCATATCAACTAAGATTGCTTGCCTTTGTTCATGACTCAGGTAGGGATTTTTTTGAATCGTTTCACGCCATTTTTTTAAACTTTCTGATTTAAATTCCATTTTTTTACTTTCCATGACACCCAAATAAAAATTGAAAAATTAATTTAATTTAACCTGATCATGCATTAATTTGAAGCTGATTATACATGTAAATGTCATTTAATCTATAAATTATGATTTCTGGCTCTACTACCACATGTATAAAAAAAGGTATCTATGAATAAATTTAACTTGAGTTTTGAAAATGTGTGATATAACCTCATGAATTTTAACATGTTTAAAAAAAATTCCAGAAATTTTTTGAGCCTACTAAATTTTCTTGGCTTTTCCTCATCATTTTCAAGATCCGGTGATAAGTATTACTTAAGAGCTATAAGAATCTGTATAATCGAATAGACGCAAATAAAACAATACATACTGTTTTAAAAAGGTTCTTTTTGCATTATGAACAAACGTATATTAATAGTTGAGGACGATTTCATTGCTGCTAAAGTGGCCGCCTATCATCTCAAACATTCAGGATGCGAGATTGTTATTGTTGAGGATGGCTTATCAGCTCTGGAGTTACTTACGACCCATCATGAAGATTATAAAGGCGTATATATGGATATGGGCATTCCCATTATTTCTGGTCCTGATCTTTGCAAGGCAGTGAGAACATTTGAAGCAGAAAATGTCAATTTAAAACCAATTCCTATCATTGCAGTAACTGCAAATTATTCTTCTGAAGCTATTAAACTTTATCTTAGCGTAGGAATGCAGGAGGTCATAAATAAACCTTTAACTAGAGAAAAAATCAAACAGTTTTTAATAAAATGTGAGCTGGATTTTATTCTTTAGGTAACAAAGTTAGAATTATTCTGCACTATTTTCGACCTTTTAGTTAAATAATGGCTTATAGGTAACTCTAAAGTAAAAACTGAACCCTTTCCTAATTCACTTTTCACTTTTATATGACCACCCAAACTACTTGCATATAGCCTCGAAATATATAAGCCAGTACCAATTCCTTTGAAATTTGAGGCATAGAGATTTGAGCGCGATAATTTAGTAAATTTTTCAAAAATATAATCAAATTTATCAGCTGGAATTCCAATTCCAGTATCCGCTACAGCGATAAAAAAATATCGCTTGTTTTTAGAAACGTGTACAGAAACCTCACCCTTCTCTGTAAAATTTATAGCGTTGGAAATTAAGCTGACTAAAATAAGATGTAGTTTAAGCCTGTCAGTTTCTATCATTCCTATCGATTCAAAATCATCATAATTTTGTATTTTTAATTTGATTTTCTTTAAATGTAAAAGTGAAGCCATCATCTCAGAAATTTTATAAACCTCTTCCCTTATATTGAATTTCTCAATCATGAATGGCGGGATGTTTTCATGTTGTAAAGTATTTAGAATTTCATAATGTACTTTTTCCCACTGTTTGCAGGAGGTCAAAATAGGCTCAAGCCATTCGCTGAGCTCAGGATATTTTTCTGCATATAAAGAGTACAAAATATCCGCAGAACCATGAATTCCCGAGAAAGGCGTTGCTAAATCATGCTGCATGTTGCTAATAAAATCAGACTTGGCGCGATAAGCAGCTTCAGCTGCCATTCTTTTTTCTCGCTCTTTAAGTTGATCTTTCCGGTATGAAAATATTGTCCCAAAAAAAAGTATAGCACCGTAGGTAATTAATATAATCAGATAATAAGAGGGTAATATTAAAGTATTGCCACTACAAACAAAGGCTAAAACTCCTAGGGAAATGCCCAAACTTAAAATGATAAAAAGAGATAGTAAGTCCAACAATAAAATAGATAAAACCAGAATTGTCATCGTATTCATCAACCACGGATAAGACATTTGGTTTTTAAGCAAAAGAAAAGTAAATAGAAAAGGCAGGCTATATAAAAGTGTCAAATACCAATAAAGCGGTAAAAATTTTTTAAAATTCTGCGGCCAAGTATTTTGAAAAGCTAGAACCACATAGAGAAAAACAGCAACCAAACGTAGTTCCAAACTCTCATAACCCTGCGTAGCGGAACATTTCCATATTAAATAGTAAAGGGGATAAGTGATTATTCCAAAAATAGCAAAGGGTAAATAAGAATGGATGTATTTATTTGCATGCGCATTTATTTTTTGATTTATGCTCAGGAAAAATTGTTGTAAAGCCATCCAAAAAAATCCTTTTAAAGTCCTATTTTGTTAATCATATTGGAATTAATCAAGCCTGGAATATATGGAATTTTGCAAGATTTCATATGTAAATATTTTGCTTAGTATAAACGAAACCTGTTTATTTTGTATTAGTTTTGCTGATCAAATTTATAGGTTGTTCAAAAAGAAAAATAGCCTAAAAATTTTGTCTATACTGTAAATTTAGACAATCCTAAACAAGGATTTTAAGATGGTTAAAGGTGCTGAACTTCTCGTTGCTGCTTTGGAAAATGAAGGCGTTGAACATATTTTTGGTATTCCAGGTGAAGAAAATCTTGATGTGGTCGAAGCTCTACGAAATTCTTCAATTGAGTTGGTCTTAACACGACATGAGCAAGCAGCCGCTTTTATGGCAGCGACTTATGGCAGATTAACCTGCAAACCCGGGGTTTGTATTACAACTCTTGGTCCTGGCGCTCTAAATCTCACAACTGGAGCAGCTTACGCGCTTCTTGGCGCCATGCCGATGATTATGATTACAGGACAGAAGAGTATCTTATCCGCCCATCAAGCGCAGTTTCAGATGGTAAATACCGTTGCCACTATGCAACCACTTACCAAATTATCGCGACAAATCGTTTCACCGGCCATGATACCAACTTTAGTTCGCGAAGCTTTTCACGTGGCTAAGGAAGAAAGGCCTGGTCCTGTGCATTTAGAATTACCTGAAGATATCGCCGCTGAAGAATGTGAACCTATTTTCCTGGTTCCTCCTCACCCAATTGAGTATCCAATTGCCTCTGAACTGGCGCTAAACCGGGCGGCTAAAATGATAATTGCCGCTAAGCGGCCTTTAGTGATGTTAGGCGCTGCGGCTGCACGAACCCAGGTTACAGCTGATCTTTCTGAATTCATTTTGCGAACTAAACTGCCTTTTTTCACAACTCAAATGGGGAAAGGGACGGTTTCTGGAGCTGCGGAATATTATATGGGAACAACCGCACTCTCACAGCGCGATTATGTCCATGAAGCCATAGAAAAGGCCGACCTTATTGTAACAATTGGCCATAGTACCATTGAAAAACCACCCTTTATCATGGGGAATTCAAATCTAATAGTAATCCATGTTGGTTATCAATCAGCCAAAGTAGAACAGGTTTATTTTCCACAAGCAGAACTAATAGGTGATATGGGGCCTTCTTTAAAACTATTGGCAGATAAAATTGAAGGAAAAATTCCCAATGCCCATGCCCTTCTTCCTCTAAGAGATGAAATTTTGAGCAAAATAGGTGAAAGAGCTGAGGAAAACCGATTTATCCCTCAGCGACTGGTTCACGATGTACGCCAAGTTATGCCCCATGATGGCATTGTGGCTTTAGACAATGGAATGTACAAAATATGGTTTGCTCGAAATTATAGAACTCAGATGGCAAATACCCTCTTACTCGATAATGCTTTAGCCACAATGGGAGCTGGTCTACCTTCTGCAATCATGGCCGCCCTTCTATATCCAAAAAGACGAGTTCTAGCCGTCTGCGGTGATGGCGGATTCATGATGAATAGTCAGGAGTTAGAAACGGCTGTACGGCTTAAATTAAATTTGGTTGTATTAATTTTGGAAGACAATGCTTTTGGCATGATTCGTTGGAAACAAGCGGTTGATCATTTTCCCGATTTTGGAATGACTTTTTCAAACCCGGATTTTGTAATCTATGCGAAAGCCTATGGAGCAAAGGGTGTGAAAGTGGACAAAATTGAAAATTTTAAATCGATTCTGGAAAAGGCTTTTCAGTCTGGCGGCGTTCATTTAATCGTTTTTCCGATTGATTATTCTGAAAATAAGCGAGTACTCGTCGATGAATTACAAGCGCGTTTTCCTCAGGATAAAAAAGGATAATTATGAAAAACACTTTAGAAGTAGTTAAAGCCTTTGATCGAACCTTAATTGCAGAAATTCCTACAGATAATGAAGCAGAACTTGAAAAAAAACTTAAACAAGCAATAGCAAGATTTGAAAATCGCCAAGACTGGCTTAAACCTTATGAAAGGATAAAACTCCTCAAAAAAGCTGCAGAATTGTTATCAGTAAATCAGGAAAAATTTGTCCAATTAATTACCCAGGAAGGGGGAAAGCCCTTTAGTGATGCCAAGGTTGAGGTAACTCGTGCAATTGATGGTTTAAATGACGCCGCTGAGGAATTACGCCAGTTTGCCGGCAAAGAAATCCCAATGGGGCTAACGCCTGCCAGCATAAATCGTTGGGCCTTTACGATAAAAGAACCCCTTGGTGTTGTAGGTGCCATCTCGGCCTTCAACCATCCTCTTAATTTAATTGTTCACCAAATAGCGCCTGCAATTGCTGTTGGTTGTCCGGCAATTATCAAACCTGCTTCAGCAACTCCTCTATGCTGCCTTGAACTTGTAAAATTGTTAAACGAAGCCGGGCTTCCAAACGGCTGGGTTCAGACATTCATTACCAAAGACAATCTTTTGGCTGAAAAGTTTGCAACAGACCCGAGAATAGCTTTTCTCAGTTTTATCGGGTCAGCAAAAGTAGGCTGGCACTTACGCTCGAAACTAGCTCCCGGCACTCGCTGCGCTTTGGAACATGGAGGGGTTGCACCAGTCATTGTGGATCAGGATGTAGATCTGGAAGAAACAGTGAAATCTCTCGTTAAAGGCGGCTATTACCACGCCGGACAAGTCTGTGTTTCAGTCCAACGAATTTTTGTACACAAAGAAATTCACATTCCCTTTATGGAAAAATTCGAGAAAGCAGTCAAAGCCCTGTGTGTGGGTGATCCGGAATTGAAAGAAACCGAAGTTGGCCCGCTCATCCAGCCTGCTGAAACCAACCGGGTACTCAGCTGGATTGAAGAAGCAGTAGCCGGAGGAGCAACATTGTTCGGTGGCGGCCGTGTTTCGCAAACAACTTTAAAACCTGCAGTGCTTCTCAATCCAGCCGCGGATGCCAAGGTCTCTACGCATGAAATTTTTGGACCCGTGACCTGTATTTATGATTATGAAAATTTGGAAGAAGCCATAAAAATCGCCAATTCTCTTCCTTTCGCTTTTCAAGCCTCTGTGTTTTCCGAGAATCTGTCGATTGCGCTTAAAGCTGCGGAAAATCTCTGCGCTTCTACAGTGCTTATCAATGAACACACCGCCTTTCGCACCGATTGGATGCCCTTTGCTGGCTTAAAGCAATCGGGCTATGGCATTGGAGGAATTCCCTGGACAATGAAGGAAATGACTCTAGAAAAAATGATCATTTTGAAAAAAAATTAATTCTTTTTTAGCCAGGCTTTCAATCCTTGCAAATCAACTCCGGATTGGCATCTATGATTTTTTTGTAGATAGAAAAAAGTAAATCTTTGATGTGATCACCAGCCGGGGAATCCGGATCATTTTCACCGCCCTTACTATTTAGTGCAGCCAAAACCGAAATATTGGAGCAGGGTTTCCAGATATACATCATGCGATAGCCCAATGAGCTGCCCTCATAAAACCAGAAACGTTGATTATGCGTGTAGCCCAGAGCGACACCAAGTCCAAAGGCAGCAGGATCATTTTTATCGACAGTTTTAATCGCCTGGCCATTTTTCATAGAGACAAGGGACTTAAGTTCCTTTAAAAGCCTACCTCTATTTTTTTCGGAAAATAGTTTGCCTTGATATAACTCATCGACCCATTTAAGCTGGTCAGTGGTATTAGAAACTATCGCGCCAGCAGCGCCACCCCAAGAGGCATTTACGTTGGTCAAATCATACAAAGTTTTGGTTTTGTAGTCATAATAATAGCCATGGGCCTTTCTTGGTAAAAGCGTTTGGTTAATCGTTTTCCAGTTGGGTCCTGCAGCATAAAAGGTAGAGTGTAAATCTAAAGGTTTTAATAATCGTTTTTGTAAAAGATTTGCAAAATTTTCCTGGGTATTTGCTTCAATAATCAGTGAGGCTAAAACATAATTTGAATTCGAATACTCAAACTTTTTACCACTAACAATGGGTTTATCAGGGTAGGCAAAGGATAACAGGAATTCAGGCTTATATTCCGCGGTGAGATTATCTTGAAGATAGTCACTAAATTTAGGAGTGGCTGAGTAATTGGGGATGCCGCTGGTCATATTTAGAAGCTGTTTAATAGTTACATTCTTCCACTTGGGATATTGGGGCAGCCATTTACCAATTGGATCATTGATAGTTAGGAATCCTTCATCTTCCAGTTGCAAAATTAATGCGGCGGTATAAGACTTGGTTATAGAGCCAATATCAAACAAGGTATCTTTGCCAATCGGTTGGGCATCCGGTTGCTGGCTTGTTTTGCCTGCAAAGTAACTCTGCTGAATCCTTCTGTTCCCTTTAGGATATGAAATACTCACTGCAACACCTGTGCTTGCTTCCCGTTTTCCTTCTTTGGCTAAATACCCGTCTACAATGCTTTGTATTGCATTGTTAAGCAGTTCGTTTTCAGCGAAAGCGCAAAAACTTAGGCAGTTTAAAACTAAAGCTATGGTAAGTTTTCCTGAATTAAGAGTCATATATTGGCTTCCTTTAACCTTTCCAGGTTTTCTAAAACTGTAGTACATCGAGAAACTCTATCAAATTATTGAGGCGCATACCATCAAATTGAATTTTATTTGGTCATGTCTAATTTAAAACTTATTTTCTAGCCAGATTTTGTTTTTGATTCTATTTTAAGCCGAGCAAAGCCGACTGATATTTTTCGCCTGTCCAGAGCAGGAGATGTTGGATTAGGTGGAACAAATTCAATGCGTTTTGTCGTTTCGCCTTTTAAATCAACTGCTAGAGCATAGTCGGTCTTTGATCCTAATTTAAGGTAATAAACTTGGCTTCCAACAATTATTTTTAAATGGTTTCCAAGATTAGGACCAAAGAGTTTTAGTGACAATTTTAGATTAAAAATATTGGGTAAGGGTTTGGCAAAATCGAAACGTACACTGGGATTTAAATTTGCATCAGACCATCGTCCTCCCCATTCTTCAATGCCTGATAATCCACGACTCTTGGTAATAAAGTTAGGTAAGCCACTTCGAGAAAAATCAATTCCTTCATCAATAGCAATTTCGTATGAAGGCCCTGTGGTGGAAACATAATATCCTGCTTGTTCCATAATTTTTCTGGGGCTTGCTCTGGACAACAAATTTGCTGTTGGATTAAGGCGATAAAAAACAACCTGATCGTCCTCCTTAACCAGTGTTGGCTTTGCGCTTAATAGTTGATTGAGTTCCTCAATCAACGCTTGAGCATTATCGCTGTACCCCCGCCTATCAATATAAATCCCGGAAAAGCCGAGCCGTTTTATCACCTTAAGTTGTTTTGCCAAAGGCTCTTTTGCTAAATAGCGGTAAAAATAATCCCCTTCACGCCCTTTAATACTCGCATAGCTCCATCGTAAAGTTTTTGAATTGATGAAACCGCCGGCCAAGGCATAATCTGCTAACCTTTCAGAAGGACCATGCTCTGGAAAGCTGATGTAAGGCAGTTGATAAATCGCTGATTCTGGCGGTAATAAGGACTCAATCTGGTTAATAAATTTTCTATCCGCAATGAAATTATTTTTTGCGGCAGTTGTTTGAGGGGTAAAAGAAAAGGGGGTTTGGTCAATAAGCCCTATGCAAAGAATTGATAAAGCAATTGAATAAAAAAGGAGTTTGTTGCGCTCATATACGCTTTCAAGTTTTTTATTTGTTTGAAGAACTAAAAATAAGGCGGTCAAAGCTGCAAAAGAAATAAAAATACTAATTCGATTCCAGCCTCTTATTAATGGACTGATATAGAGTGCAAAAAATACATTTAAGCCGCCGACAGACGAAATCAGAAAAAAAGCCAATACCAAAATGGAAAGTAGACCTAGACGTAAATCAATTTGCTTGCCAAGTGCTGCAGAAAATAAAGAAAAAAGAAGGACTACTAAACCTAAAGAAGCTACAAATCCTAAGGATGAAGAAAAAGCGGTTTCATTATCTGCAAACTGGCTAAGATAGTGTTCTAAAGGTGTTCTCAGTCTCTGAACTCGATGATTCCATTGAGGAAAAAACAAAGGGGCAAGTTTAAGTGAATACGTTTCGGTTTCATTAAGGGGACGATTGCCAATTTCCTGATTTTGCCCCTTTTCATAGTTATAAATTAAATTGGGTAATATATTTAAGCCCACCCCAAAGCTGAGCATGCTTGATAGAATAATTGAGGCGTACAAACCCTGAGTTTTTTTAAACTTAATACAGGAAGCAAGGCCGCATATAATAAAAGTAATTACACCAAAAAGGGCAAAATAGGCACCAAATGAACTTAATATAATTAATATTCCAAGCAGAATTAAAAGTTTCCTACTCGTTTTTAAAGGCCAAATTGTGGAATCATTAGTAAAAATCTTCCAGCCATAGAAAAAATAAAGGGGAACAACGAAGTACCAGCTGTAATAAATATGGGCAAATAACCTCCATAAATGAAAAGGAGCAAAGGTAAACAAGATAGCTGCGGTAAATGCATAAATTGGTCTGAATGAAAACGATTTAAGCACTAAAAAACTAACCAAAAAGCAAAGTGCAAAACCCGTTAATATATATAAATTGAGCGCGCCATAAAAGGTTCCAGTTAAAAGGCCGAACAATTTTAAAATAACTAAACTGCCATTATCAGAAAGTGGGTAGTCTAAAAAATTGGAACCAAAGGGATAACCGCTTCGTGAATTATTAAAAAGCCACCCTTCTAATAAGCGCTGGATTTCTAAAGAGATAAAATTTGCATCTTCCCCATAAACAAAGGGATAGTCCAACTGGGGAATAATTCCTGCTTTTCCAGAAAGAAGAAAGCTGGCATAAAAAAAACAAAACATCGAGCCTATCAATAAGCAGTGCCATTCAGCCTTTGGTAATTGCCAGAAGCTTGCTTTCCTGGAGGTTTTATTTTGATTCATTCAATACCTTAAAAAATACTTTAAATTTAAAAAACTGGGAAATAGCTACCTTTTCAATCACTCAATAAAGGACAAAAACCAGGAGTTTATCCAAAAAAAAACAATATTTATACTCATTTGCCAAACCCATTATTGACCAATTTAAATACAATTTAGTTGACTTAAGTACATTAATTGGATAAGATAGCCGACTTGGATGGAACATCGCCACAAAGTGTTTTGTTTGTATATTGTCAACTTCAAAAGATACAAACGACTCAAATCAAATTAGAAATTGTCTCTTCCTCAAAAGAGAATTATTCAAAGCGATACCCATCTCACTCACAGCAGGCTGTGAAAACGAATTCATTAGGGTTGAAGATAACTAAACCAAGCGATGGTAATCAACCTCATTAAAATAAAACTATCAACTCAGAAATGGACAGATTGATTGTTAGTTGGCGTAGAAGAGAGGTTCTTGCAATGAATAATAATCTATGGTCCTTTATCTGGCATTTTCTAAAGCCTTATAAAAGAGCAGTTTTTGCTTATATCGCGATTGCGACGCTTGCAGGATTTTGGAATCCCTTTAATTCCCTTTTGATTAAATCGATGATCAATTCCATGGTTTCCTCGCCCACCGGCTCTGTAGCAGGATTAATGTGGCCAGCTATTCTGTTAGTTCTGAACTTTGTCATTTTCGATAACATTACTTGGCGATCGCTTGGTTATTTGAATTATAAATACGAGGCTCTAATAAAAAATCATATTATAAGCACCACTTTTGAGCAGGTTCTTGGCTCTTCCCAACAATTTTTCCATGATAGCCTTTCTGGTCGCATTGCAAGCCAAATTAATATCCTGGCGGATAACATTGAACGCATTCTTCACCGAATTACTGCTGATTTTATTCGGGGCGCTTCTTTATTAATTATTGCCTTTATTTCTATGTATTCAGTAAATCCCAAATTTTTCTATACCTTGGCAATCTGGTTTATCACTTTCTCAGCCTTTAGCGTTTATATGTCGAAATATCTGGTTTCGTTATCAAATAGCCATACCGAATCAGAGTCAATCGCCTCTGGCGAGTTGGTAGATAGCATTTCTAATGCTTCAAATGTGCGGATTTTTGCACGTCGTTTTTTTGAAGTTTCGCGTCTCGGTTTTGCATTAACCAGTATCAAGGAAAAATTTGAAAAGAAAGAATTATTTCTAGTCATTCTACATTCCATCCAAGGGGGCCTCATCGCCATTATGCTTGGATTCATGGTTTATTTTCTTATTCAGTTATATGGACGACATTTAATTTCTGTGGGAGATTTTGCTTTGATTTTAGGACTTGGAATGGATGTCGGTCATATTTCCTGGTACACCATGTCTCAGGTCGATGAATTTAATCAGGCCGTTGGAAAGTGCAAGCAAAGTTTATCCTGCCTGGTTGTTCCGCAAGAGATTTCCGATGTAGAAAATGCTAGCGCTTTAAAAGTAAGCAAGGGCAAGATTGCCTTTTCCAAGGTTAGATTTAATTATCACGGCACTGAAACTTTGTTTAAAAATAAGTCGGTTAAAATTGAGGCCGGCCAAAAAGTTGGACTTGTTGGCTATTCTGGAAGTGGGAAGTCGACTTTCGTCAATCTTATATTAAGACTTTACGATGTCAGCGGCGGCCAAATACTTATTGATGGACAGGATATTCGTACTGTTAAGCAAGACAGCTTACGCGCAAATATCGCCATGATTCCGCAAGAACCAACTCTTTTTCATCGGTCGTTGCTCGAAAATATTCGCTACAGCCAAATTGATGCCAGTGATGAAGAAGTGATTGAAGCGGCAAAAAAAGCACATGCCCACGACTTTATTTGTAAATTACCTCTTCAATACCAAACCCCTGTCGGAGAACGTGGAATTAAATTGTCTGGAGGTCAGCGTCAACGTATTGCTATTGCCCGCGCCATCTTAAAGAATGCACCCATTTTAATTCTCGATGAGGCAACCTCACAGCTCGATTCATTAACCGAAGCGAATATTCAGGAAAGCTTATGGGATTTGATGCAAGATAAAACAACGTTAGTGGTAGCTCACCGGCTTTCTACACTTTTGCATATGGATCGTATTTTGGTTTTTGAAGCAGGTCATATCATTGAAGATGGTAGCCATAGCGAGTTGCTGGAGAGCAATGGCTTGTATAAAACCTTATGGAATGCTCAGGTGGGTGGATTTTTACCTGATAAGAAGAATTCATAAAGAAGAAAGGAATGGGCTAATGCCCATTCCTTTTTTAAAAGATTATGGTCTATACCAAGTCGTTCCGTTTGACCATTGAATCACTCTGCCCTGTTTGTTTAAGCGGCCGATGATGTTCAAAGTAGGAAGAACCATTTCACGATTTGCATTAAAGTAACCGCGAGTAGGTTGGCCAAGCTCATTAATTATTGTGAAGTGAACCCCATCTCTTTCGATTTGAATAGAAGCAGGCTTGCCTTCATGCAACCACGGACCGGCTACAGCTCCTTTGCCACCTATTTGAACACGAATTTCATTCCTGGGCATGTTGTTATAACGGGTCCATTGAGTTCCATTAGACCAACCAATAATTGATTTATTTTTATTAATAACTCCAGTCACATTCCAGCGAGGAACAGAGATAAGACCGGGGCCACGATAATTTCCTTCGGCGCAATCGCCTTGTTCATTACAAAAGAGCATTCCATTATAGTTAGGTCTTACTGTAGTTGGTTGACCATTATGTTGCCATCGGCCTTCCAGAGAATCTGCATTAGCATACTGAGATGAAACCAGTACTAATAAGGCTGCTATAAAACTTTTATTTAAATAATTGTACATATCTACATCTCCAAAAATTTGACTGAATTAGTCTTTTTACAAAGAACAGATTATTCGACCCCGTTAAGAGTACTATTTAAAATCACAATGATCAATAAATTAATATGACGGCTAGCATGCGAGCATCCCTTTAAGTTTTAAAGCTATGTTTAGTCTTAATTATCTAAAATAATCCGATAACGTGCCTTGCCAGCTTGTAGATGTTCCATCGCTTGGTTGACATCCTTCATCGCAAAATGTTCGGTCAAAGGGTGAATTTGATGACGAGCGCAGAACTCCAGCATGTCTTCGATGGTTGCTGGACTTCCGAGCGGCGAGCCAGAAACTGAACGCTGTTTCATGATCAGCTGCATCGGTTGAACGGTCATCGGATCAGGAACTGCCCCAACTGTATGCAAATGGCCTTTGGGTAAAAGGGCATCAAGATAAGCGCCCCAATTAAGACTTGCATTGGCTGTATTTAGAATGAGATGAAATTGTCCGGCCAAAGCTTTGACAGCCTTGGCATCTTTAGAATTGACAAAATGATGAGCCCCCATTTTTTTTGCTTCCTTTTCTTTTGACTCAGTGGAAGAAAAAGCAGTCACTTCGCAGCCCCATTTGTTTAAAAATTGCAAAGCCATATGCCCTAAACCGCCGATACCTATCACGCCAACGCGTTGAGTGGGACGTACATCTAATTCAACAATTGGATTAAAAACGGTGATTCCGCCGCAGAATAATGGGCCGGCATCTTTGGCATTCAAATTTTCAGGTAAAGCAAAGGCCCAGGAGGCATGACATCGGACCAGATCCGCAAAACCACCATGCCTGCCAACGATGGTAGCTTCCCCAGAATCACATAAATTATGAGAACCACTCAGACATTGATGGCAATACATACAACTTTTACTATACCAGCCCATCCCTACACGTTGGCCTACTTTCAGATTTTTAACTTCATTACCAACTTTTACTACAACGCCAATTACTTCATGCCCGGGCACTAAAGGATAATTTGTCATCCCCCATTCATTATTAATCATCGATAAATCCGAATGGCAAATGCCGCAGGACTCTACCTTAATATCAATTTCATCTGAAGCTAGTTCATCTAATTCATAGTCAAATGAAGAAAGTTGGCCGGATTTTGCAGTTGCAGCATAGGCGTGAACGGTTGTCATCAAAATCATCCCTAAATTTAAGCGCTTAAAAATAAGCTTGGTATAGCATTGATTTTTTGTCAATTTTCAAACTTGACGATGATAAATAAAAGGTATAAACCTTTATAGGTGTGTCTAAATTAGAAAGGAAGCATTTTAAGATGAGCGGACTTGGCTCGGTAATTGTTCAGATTAGACAACTTTTTGAAAATTCAGCAGATAATTATCCAAATAACCTTGCACTTATTTGTGATAATGTCGAATTGAGCTATCAAGAATTAGAATCTCGTAGCAATCAGTTTGCTAATTATTTAATTAGCCAGGGCGTTAATGAGAACCACAGTATTGGTATTTTATCTGAGCGCTCTTTAGATTGTTATTTATCAATACTGGCAATATTAAAAACAGGCGCCTCTTACGTTCCAATCGAAGCAGAGTATCCTGATGAGCGAATAAATTATATTTTTTCGGATATGCCCTTTCATTCAGTGATTACTTCAGATAGACAATTTGCTCGCCAGACGAATATTAATTTCCCCAAAGTACAGTTATTAAGCCAAATAAAGGCAGAAATTGCGAAACAGTCCACAAGCCGGCCGCCCCTTTCACGCACTTCAGATGATCAATTATGTTATGTAATTTATACCTCCGGCTCGACAGGGAAGCCCAAAGGCGTTGAAATTACTCATCGCAATATCTGTCATTACATAGCCGTGGCTAGTGAGCTATATCTAATGTCTCCCCTAGATAAGGTGTATCAAGGCTTTTCATTAGCCTTTGATGCGTCTATGGAGGAACAATGGATGGCCTTTGCAAATGGTGCAACGCTTATTGCTTGCACCTCAAAAGACATTCGCTCAGGCGTTGGCTTAGTAGAATTTTTAGACAAACATAAGGTCAGTGTTTTTTCAACAGTTCCCACCTTGTTATCCACTCTTCATGATGATTTGCCGTCATTAAGAGTGCTTATTTTAGGCGGCGAAGCCTGTACTGAAAATCTGGTAAACCGTTGGAGCAGACCAGGTCGTCGAATTTTCAATACCTATGGACCAACCGAAGCAACAATTATAGCCACCTATTCAGAGTGCCATGCGGAAAAACCAGTCACAATTGGCAAAGCGCTGCCTGGTTATGAAATTTTGATAGTCGATGAACAATTTCAGCCCCTACCACAGGGCCAACAAGGGGAATTATGTATTGCAGGCCCAGGTATTGCACGCGGGTATGTCAATCGTCCTGACCTTACAGCCATAAAATTTATAGCCCATCCCAATGATAATAAACAACGTTTATATCGAACCGGTGATTTGGCTACGATCCTGGAAAATGGCGATATTCAGTTTTTAGGCCGGATTGATGATCAGGTTAAACTACGTGGGTTTCGCATTGAGCTTAATGAAATTGAATCCATTATGATGGAACATGACTCAATCTCTCAGGCCGTTGTCGCCTTACAAGAATTAGAACAGCCAACCCTTGTTGCTTACTTATCTACCAATTCTAAATTTGATTTACCCAGCTTTAAAAGCTTTTTAAAACGACGATTGCCGCATTATATGCTGCCCTCCCATTATGAAATCGTTACCCACTTTCCCTTATTAGCCAGTGGAAAAATTAATCGCAAAGAACTTCCTAAACCTGCAAAAGTGGTGAGGGAACCTGTTTCTGATGGCCCTACTACCGAGTTGGAACAGATTATAATCAATATTTGGGAAACTCATTTACAACAGAAACACATTTCTATAAATGATGATTTTTTCTATGATTTAGGCGGACATTCTCTGTCAGCAGCGGCTGTTGTTTCAAACTTGAGAACACTTCCTGCTATGCAACATATTTCAATGGTTGATTTGTATCAAAATTCAACCGCAAAAAAATTAGCGGAAAAATTCTCCATCAATGAAGCGCCTTTTAACCAGGAAAATTTAAGAAAGAAAAACCGAAGCAAGCCCACGATTGGTTATTATTTCTGCTCAATTGGCCAATTTTTCGGTTGTTTACTGCAATATGCTATCAATGCCTGGCAATTGCTGGCCATTATTATTTTTTATAATTGGATTACTGCAGATACAACGAGCTATTCCATAAAAGCAGTGGAAATATTTCTGGCACTTTTTATTGCCATGCCCGTTGTTTCGATGGCCTTTGTGATATCAGCCAAGTGGATTCTAGTAGGACGGGTGAAACCGGGAATTTATAAATTATGGGGCGGGTTTTATTTTCGATGGTGGTTGGCTAAACGTTTGCAGGAAAATGTTTTTTCGCCAAGCTATCTTCTTGGCTCGCCACTTCTACCTTTGTATTACCGCTTATTAGGCGCAAAGATCGGGAAAAACGCTTATATCGGTTCGGCAAGCCTTGCTAATCTCGATATGTTAACCATGGGCGATAATAGTTCAATTGGCTTTGATGCTCGTCTTACTGCCTATGTAGTTGAGGACGGCTGGTTAAAGATTGGCTTTATTAAAATTGGTAATAATTGTTTTGTCGGTGCACGCTCCGTTATCGGACTTAATTGCACTATTAAGGATGGAGCTTGTCTTGATGATATGTCCCTTTTACAAAACGGCAGATCCATTCCCGAAAATCAGTTTTATTCAGGCTCGCCCGCCTCGCCGATTATGAAATCACCAGAACACATTTCTGCACAATACAAGGGAAATGATAACCCTTCACTACTGAAGAAAGTTACCTTCGGATTTTTACATTATTTTTCGCTTATCTTTACTATGTCGGTTTATTACATTTGCTATTTGCCTGCACTGATTTTGATTTCTTATTTCCATAGTAATAGCAATTATCTTTTAACCATTTTATTTGCCATTCCTTTAGGAACCATTATTTTCCTTTGCTCCTATTATCTGAGCATCGGAATCTTAAAAAAAATTCTGATGAATAAAGTAAAACCCGGTATATATCCCCTTCTTAGCCTGCACTATCTAAGGCAGTGGACGATTGTCAAAATGCTGGATACCGATGAAGTTTCCGTATTGGCAGATACGCTTTATTTCCCCTACATTCTGCGCTTTTTAGGAGCCAAGATAGGTAAACGGGTGGAAATGGGCGAAACACCACATATTATTCCCGATTTAGTAACTGTTCAGGACGAAGGCTTTACAGCCAGCGCAGTTGCGTTAGCCTGGCCAACTATTTTCCAGGGTTCAATCAAATACGCGCCCGTTCAAATTGGTAAACGAGGTTTTGTTGGTAATGATAGTCTGCTACCGCATGGGGCTAATATCGGCAATAACGGATTGCTAGGCTGCATGTCGACCACACCGCCTGGAAATCAGGCAGCTAATGATCATTCAGCCTGGCTGGGCTCGCCTGCTATTTTTCTTCCGAAAAGGGAAATTTCATCAGA
The DNA here is from genome assembly GCA_013697955.1 of Tatlockia sp. Taxonomy (GTDB): domain Bacteria; phylum Pseudomonadota; class Gammaproteobacteria; order Legionellales; family Legionellaceae; genus Tatlockia. The sequence goes on from JACCVV010000041.1 coordinate 48,032, forward strand.
CTATACCGATAATGAAACCTTCACACCTCCCAAACGCTTAATTCGCATCCGATTTGCGATTGAATTTATCAAAATTATATTACCTACAATGTTTGCCTTAACGGGCCTCTTTAATATGCTTTATGTTTTAAATGTATTATTTGGCCATTATTCCTTTCCTTCGATTGTCGCTCTTTTACCTTTAGCGGAAGTTGTTATTGCCTTTACCATGGTTACTGCAATTGTTGGCTTGAAATGGCTGCTTCTAGGTCGTTTAAAACCGATGACGAAACCCATTTGGAGTGCTTTTATTTGGAAAAATGATATTGTGAAATATTTATATAGTTATTTCGTCGACTCTTATTTTGTACAATTTGTAATCGGCACACCCTTTATTTCAATGCTGTATCGTGCCTACGGAGCAAAGATCGGTAAACGTGTATTTATCGATTCCAGTGATTTTGGCGAATTTGATTTGGTAACCATTGGGGATGATGTTTGTATTAATTATGAAGCTGTAATCCAAACGCATCTTTATGAAGACCGTATTTTCAAAATGTCGACTATTCATATTGCTAGCGAATGTAACATCGGAGTCGCTTCCATAGTGCTTTATAGTACGATAATGGGTAAAAATTCAACTCTAGGGGGTTTCTCACTACTCATGAAAGGCGAACACCTCCCTGAAAATACTAATTGGCAAGGAATCCCAGCTCAACATATGAAATATAATTTGGAATCGGATGTTATTGCTTAGGGAAAAAACAAAAAAAATATTAAGATGATTTGCACAGAAGCATGGAACCCTATCCTATCTTCATTCAGGTAGAATAGATATCGCTATTAACCATGTGCTTAAGCATCTCAGTTCTTCTCCTCAAAAAATAGAGCCTGATTCCGTTTCGGATTTAATTTGTCACACTAGGGCAATTTTGGTACAATAACGAAATTTTACAACTTGTTGCCTTTAATGAATTATTTTAAAAACAGTATCTTATTTCTAATATTATACTTCAGTTTAAGTATCACTTATGGCCAAGGCTCCCCAATGAATCAATTGCAGGAAGTTAATCTTCATGGCAGCAAACAATGGATTTATATAACCGGTCAGCAGGACGACAATCCTGTTTTATTAGTGTTACATGGCGGCCCCGGCTTTGCGATGCTTCCTCTTTTTCATGAAAAATTACCAGAGCTTGAGAAAACGTTCACCGTGGTCAACTGGGATCAACGCGGTGCAGGCAAATCGTATTCGAAGACAATAGCCGCCAATTCAATGACCTTAGACCAGCTTGTTGAAGACGCTCATGAGCTAACACAAATTCTAAAGAAAAAATTTCATAAAAATCGCATTTTTGTTTTAGGCCATTCTTCCGGGTCCATGATAGGCGTGCGGCTTATCAAGCGTTATCCAGAAGATTATTCTTCCTATATTGGTGTTGGTCAGGTCGTTAATTTTGCTGAAAATGAAATTGGTAGTTATGATTTTGCACTACAAGAAGCCATTAAAAATCATAATCGTAAGGCTGAAAAGCAATTAAAGAGCATTGGCAGGCCGGATGAACATGGTATCTATCAATCCAATGACATTAACTCCGATGACTATGAGATAACCTCACATTGGGTAGAAGTTTTTGGCGGTTCTTTATTAAACCATTCTGATTTAGATGAGCTCTACGATATAATTTTTTCTCATTCTGTCTATCAGGGAGAAGATAAAAAAATTCTGAAAGGCTATGAATTTTCCCAAGCTCTTTTTCGCGATCGACAAATGATGGAATTTGATTTGGTGAAAGAACTCCAAGAGATTAACATACCAGTCTATATATTATCCGGTCGGAATGATTTTGAAACACCAGTGACCCTTATAAAAAAATATTTCGACCAGCTCAATTTACCTTCCAAAAAATATATCGAATTTGATAACTCCGGACACTTTCCTTTCTATGAGGAACCTAAACAATTTGTCAGCACGATGAATGCCATTCTTTTAGAAGCAAGCAATCAAAATCTGACCTCTTAGATTGAGTGGAATTGTAGAATTATGAGATAAATAGAAAATACAAAAAAATTCTAGTCTTCATCTCCCGGCCATCCCTCAATTTTTATGTTGAAATGATTTAATAAAGAAAGGGCATCAGGTAGAGAGAATCTAGCATGGGTAATCAAATTTTCCACAGGATTAATAGAGTAATTAAGTGCATTTGTGAAATCAGCTTTTTTTAATTTCGTCCGCATAAATAAAGAATTCTGCAAATCCGAACCCACAAAACTTGCATGATTTAAATTAGCTTCCCTGAAATCAACCTCATGGGCCTTACAGTTTTCAATAATCAAATCAGCAAGCTCCAAACTATAAAAACTCGCATGACTGATGTTGCTTTCATAAAAATAGAGCGGACTTGTTAATTTAACCAAAGGCCAGCTTAGTTCTGTCCAATTGATACCCACAAGCTTTGAGCCTTTAAATGAAACTTCAGAAAACTGACTACCTGGAAATTTACATAGGGAGAGGTCAGAGTCAACAAAATCACAGTCAGAAAATTTAACCTTTTTGAAGGTAGTGTTAGCCCATTTACATTGTTTGAATAAGCATTGCTCAAACTCCATTTCTTCAAATAAATTATCATCCAGAACAAAGTCGAGGAAGGTTTGATTCTTGTAGGTTTTTGTTTTAAATGCAGGCATAATCTACTCAAAATTATAAAAAAAACTATAATAGCTGTCTTATCTATCCTATTAAGGAAAATAATGAAAGGGATTTTCAAAAAAGGCTTTACTGCTGTCGTTTTTACATTAAGCCTTATCCAACCCGTTAATGCCTGCACACGAGCTCTCTTTGTTGGTGAAAATAATAGTGTAATTACCGGCCGCTCTATGGATTGGGTCGAAGATATGGGTTCCGATTTATGGCTCTTTCCCAGAGGATTAGAGCGAGCTGGCGAGGCCGGACCTCAATCCCTGCAATGGACTTCCAAATACGGATCAATTGTTGCTTCAGTCTATGGAATTGCTAGTGCGGATGGCATGAACGAGCAGGGCCTTGTCATGAATATGCTTTATCTGGCTGAAAGCGATTATGGAAATCTGGAACCTTCACATCCACCCATGGCTATTAGTTTATGGGGACAATATGCCCTGGATAATTTTGCGACAGTTAATGAAGCCGTTATCGCCATGGAGGCTAAACCTTTCTATTTGATTCCACCTACCCTACCTAATGGTGAAAAGGGGCAGGTGCATTTGTCCTTGTCTGATTCCAGCGGCGACTCAGCTATTTTTGAATATATAAAAGGCAAACTGGTAATACATCATGGTCGAGAATATAAGGTGATGACCAATTCGCCAACTTATTCTAAGCAATTAGCGCTTAATGAATATTGGACAGAAATTGGTGGGAATCTATTTTTGCCAGGTACAAGTCGGGCCGCTGATCGATTTGTAAGAACCAGTTTTTACATCAATACGATTCCAAAAACCATTGACAAAGCTTATATCAAATCGGTTCCAAATCAGTCTTTCGACCATCAGGCAGTCGCGGCCGTTATGTCGGTCATGCGAGCGGTAAGTGTGCCCTTTGGGATTACAGTACCCAATCAACCAAACATCGCGTCGACCATTTGGCGAACTGTTTCTGATCAGAAAAATAAAATTTATTATTTTGATTCATCAACTCGCCCCAATACGTTTTGGATAACTTTTAGTCTACTTAATTTTACTCCCGGTGCACCGATTCAACGATTGGCTTTAGCTGATGGACAAATCTATTCCGGTGAAGTTTCGGGTCTTTTTAAACCAGCCCACTCCTTTAAATTTATGCCTGCTGTGCAGAGTCCCAACTGAACTTAAATATAGGATCTATGATGCGTAAAATAATCATGTTTATCTTCCTGTCTACTTTAATGCAGGTGCTCAATGCTGCAAGTTTATCGCCAGTAGAGAAGAAAATCGCTAACCACGTCACTGCCAATCAAGAAGAACAGATCGCTTTATTGAAAAAATTGGTCAACATCAATAGTGAAACGTCAAATATCAATGGGGTTCATAAGGTTGGTGAACTGTTGCAGGCAGAATTTAATAAACTTGGCTTTAAGACCTGGTGGATTGAGGAGCCTAATTTTATGCATCGCGCCGGTACATTAATGGCCGAACGTCAGGGATCAACAGGCAAAAAATTATTATTAATCGGCCATCTCGACACAGTCTTCCCTGCTAACAGAAAACTTCATCATTTTGAGCGTCAGGGACATTTTGCCACAGGACCGGGTGTGCTGGACATGAAAGGCGGCGATGTGGTGATGGTTTACGCTTTGAAAGCCTTGAATGAAGTAGGAGCTTTGAATAACGCAACCATCAAAATTGTTTTGACAGGAGACGAAGAAGATTCAGGTAAGCCCTTAATCATTTCGAGAAAACCCCTTTTTGAAGCGGCTCGCCACTCTGATGTGGCTCTGGATTTTGAACATAGCATTTCCAAAGATACCGCTACTATTGCCAGGAGAGGAATTTCCAAGTGGACTGTTGAAACAGAAGGCCAGGAAGGACACTCTTCACAAATATTTCAACCTTCGATGGGTAGTGGCGCTATATTTGAATTGGCCAGAATTTTAGATACCCTTCGCAATCAGTTTGCAAAGGAAAATAATTTAACCTTCAATCCAGGTCTTATTTTAGGCGGTAATGAAATCAGCTTTGATAAAAACCTCACTGAGGGTAAGGCTTCAGGAAAAGATAATGTCATCGCCAAAACTGCTGTAGCCACAGGTGATATTCGGTTTTTATCCTCGATGCAAAAATCCAAGGCCATGGAAAAAATGAAATCGATAGTCAAGGGAAATTTGCCAGGCACTCAGTCAAACATCGTGTTTCAAACCGGTATCCCAGCAATGCAGCCATCAGCTGCGAATTTAAACTTGTTGAAAGAATATAGCGCTGTTTCCGAATTATTAGGCTTTGGGAAAGTAAAACCTTTGCCAGTTGGTTTAAGGGGCGCGGGTGATATTTCCCACATTGCCTCAATAGTAGCTGCAAATCTGGCCGGACTCGGGCCGGTTGGAGTTGGAGCCCATTCAATACAGGAAAAATTAGATATTAACTCGCTCCCGATTCAAACCACTAGAGCTGCGGTGTTGATGTATCGATTAGTACAATAACTCTTAAATAAAGAAAGAATATGGAACGATTAAATGATTTAATAATGGCAATTCTGATGTTAGTTTTGCTTCTTGCTATTAATAATTATGTTATTTTGCCTGGTTTAATTAATTTACTCTTCAATATGATAATGATCATTCTAATTGTTCTTTACTTGATGCAAGCCTTAAAAGCAATTGGGTCCGTGCTTCCCTCTCCTAAAATTTTTAAAGTCTAAGATTTAGAGAGTCCAATCTTTTGAATTGGACTCATCACCTAACAGGTGTGGCTTTATCAGTTATTCAACGCGTTTCTTATTTTGCCTGTTCTGGAATCATCATGTGCATTATCAATTGTATCAATTAGATCTCCCTCATAACCACGAGAAAAATTCCTGGATTGTCTAAATAGAGAAAAAAAGCTGGAACTGTTTTCAAAACAATATTGGTGGATTGATTTAAATAATTTTTGGTTTTCTGAAGTTGGATTGTGATGATGAAGTTGCGCTAGCTCCCAAGCTTTCGCGGTTCTGGAAGTTGGATGTTCCTTAGAATATTTGACTATTTCATTATAAGAAAGTCGTTTTTTTGGAGTTTTAAAGAAGCTTGTTTGCCCTTCGTAAAGAGCCTCATAAATTTTCCTGAAGGCGCGAAGAACATAAATAGGATTTTGTTTGGAAACAATCGGATCACTATTATTTGAAGTTTCTGGAATATTTTTTCCTTGGGCTAAAGTTGAAAATTTCAAGAATTCTTTTTTAAATTGCTGATCCTTTGAATTTTCGTTAGAGTCGTAAAGGGGGATTGTAATATCAACCTTTGAAGAGGGATCCACTTCACTGATTGCTTCAACAAACAATCGAGCAGCCACTTCAGGTAACCAACCATAAACCCCAATTCCCAGAGGTTGAATAAATAAAGGCCGATTAAGCTTGATAGCATCCAGGATAGCTAGTCTGACTGCTTGTTTATACTGACTAAGAAATGCAGCTTCCATCTCTTCTTTATTAGCATATTCAACATACTCTAGCCCTTTAACATGCCTAAGCGGAACCGTTGCAACTCCTCCAATCAACCCATCTTGCTGTGCTATCCGTATATAGGAAGGCATGTTCTCATTGATTTCGTGGTATTTATTTAGAATATCTTGTAGAGAATCAGACCAGGATTTTTCACTTGAATCAGCATGTAAATCGTCTTTGAAAAGAGTTTTAAATAATAAAAACCCGGATCCCATATGTTTAACATTAAAACTAGTAACAGTCCCAGCACAGACTACCAAAGATCCTTTAGGGGGTTTACCATCACTTGAAACGAATTGGATTGACATAATTTTCCTGGAGAATTAGCAAAGGAGCATATTCTACCATTTATTGTTGATAAACACCCCATTGAGCCACTTGTAATGAGCAATTTGCAATAGATTTGCTCATTTATTGTTGTTAGTTTAGATTGGCAACGATTTCAAATATGCGCAAAATTTAGTACAACCGTCAATTTTAGATCAAACTAAAAAATAAATTGACATAAGTGAATGAATTTTTCTAGACTCTCAAACAAGTTGAACAATTTTTTTGAGGTCAGGGTGAAAATATATCCCAGTGTATTAACTTTAATTTTTAGCTCTAAAAATTATGTCTTTTTTTAAAACTATTGCAGATAGCATTGGAACAGCCTCAGGAGTCGCTTGTCCTCTCTTTGGCATTATAACAGCAAGCCTAAGTTTACAAATTGGCGGGACGATTGCTGTGGTATTAGGTTCATTATCTATTGGTCTATTTGGATTCGTCGCTGTAGGAATGTTTTATTTTATCTATAAAAAAAATCAAAAAGAGGAATTGGAATTAGCTCAAAAAACATCTTCATATTTAACTGAATTCATCGAAAATTATTGTCAGATTGTAAGAATGAATAATATGAACGACTCAAATGTATTCTCATTCTTGAAACGACGTTCGCAGCAAAAAGAGGAATACAAATTTCAGCTTAAATTTATTGAATTTATCAAAGTAAATTACCCTGATTTCTTAAAAAATTACCCTTATAGTGAGCATAATTTTAACAATTCAACAATTAACGAAATAATTGAAGAATTTAATGCTTCAGAATCTCTGAAAAAACTAATAAAACCTCCAACCTGGATAAGCCTTGCCAGCAGTTTCTTTATTTCATTGGCCGGAGTATTTGGCGCAATTGCGGGGACCAGTGCAGGAATTATGGGAATACTAATCGGACTAGGCATCACCACGGGTTTTGCAGCCTGTCCACCTATAGGTATCGCAATCCTCGTGTTGGCAACTCTAACCGCACTTTTTGTTGCTATACAATCAATACAAAGCACAGTAGAAAAAAATCAAAAAACACAAGTGTATAAAAGTTTTAAGCATTTCAACAACGCTTATGAGAATGGATTGAATTTGGATTTTTCCAAAACCAACGATTATCAAGCTAATTTCAATACAGTTCGGCCTAAAACTAATTTTGCATTAGCCTCAGCAAATCTTGAACTTGACTCCGATGAGCTTGATATTTATCAAAATCAGTTTTATAAACTTTAAGTAGAATTGATGTTAAATTTTCTCGTAAGGTTAGAAAAGTTGCTTTATTACAAACCTATTTAAAAAAAAAGACCTATGATTAACCATACCCAATTATCAGATAAATTATTTTTAGCAAAAATATTTGAAATATTAATAACTCTAGTGTTTTGCACTATGGGGGTTTCTTATGTACAATTTCATTGCCCTTGTAATTAAGGATATTTGTGCACACAATTGACTCCATTCAAAAAATAAAATTATTCTTAAATAAAATCTTTGACCTAACTTTTTTCTTCTTTTAAGTAAACTACCGTTCTTTTATTTAAAGGGAGTATAAAGGTTTGATTAGAGTCCTTTTTAGACCTTAATATATATTCGCCAGATCGCCAAAGAAGTATGGCATTACTTACTATGTGAAGTTCACCCTCTTGGCGACAAATTGGGGTTTTGCTATTCATATTTAAAAATAAACACTCATGACTATCAACTAATAGGTTCACATTATCAATTCCACCAATTCCATAGTTCTGTAATACTTTGTAACTAAAATTTCCTGGTCCAGCTAATAGCACTAACAAACTACATGTCGTTAAAGAAGAAAAAAGAATTCTAAATTTTATAGAAATTTTTCCTTTGGATGGGAACAAAAAATATCCTGAGCTAATAAAACAGATTAAAAAATTAATAAATAATTCCACTTTGCCCCATAAAGAAAATTTAGCAACAATAATAAAAGCCAGAGCATGGAAAATAGAACAAGGTAAGGCTGCAACACCCAGATAAAACCAACACGCATACTTATTTTTTTTATCAATTTTGTCAGCTATTAAAATTAAACTGATTAAAATCAACGGGATCAGAATCATTATCCAATAAATATTAGGAGTGATACTTATAAGCCACACTATTGAGATCCAAATTAGAAATGCTATTGCATAGGTAAAGAAATAAATTGCTAATAACATGAAGGCATCGTAATTGCTGAAACTTAACTTACCTTCACTGAAATTTTTAGAATAATATTCAGCCTTGTTTTTATCAAAAATATAAGTACATAAATCTTGTTCTTTCAATATTGTAAGCCATAAATAAGGACTAAATGCTAACGGAAAAACAATACCCATGAAAAATAAAAATCCTATAAGTGCCATTAACAATAAAAAATAAATTGCACTGTTTAAATTGTTCACAGGAAAATAATGAATTTTTGTTGAATAAAAAAATAAAATCATAAATCCAGAAAATAAACTTATGTAGAAAATTGATTTAAGCAAGCTTTCAGCATTTTGGGCATGTTTCGAAATTTTAATTAACATTGGATACTTATCCCATATAATCTAATCAACTTTTTCATTGAAAATTACAGGCTGTGGGTTAAAATTTTGTGATCTTGATAGTTTCCTGTCAGGGTCATACTTATTTAGAAGTAATTAAGAAGAAGTGATATTGTTTTGGATTTGGGATGAGCCAAAAATTCTAACCTGGGATAATACAAAAGGTACCAAAATCTGATTATTTGCTAAATATCTGTAACCCTTTAATTTTATAGTCGGGACAGAATGATTTGAACCTCGACTACTAGCACCCCATGCTAGTGCGTACTGCTTTCAACTAATATCAACTACCATCAAAAACCCCTGGATTTTAAAGCTTCAGAATTAGTATGTAAGAAAGAGTTTCTTAAACAATGTTCCCCTGAAGATGCTTACAAAATTGGGTACCTTTACGGTTCTGAAGAAACAATGTAACTCAATAACTATTTTTTAAAAAGGGTTTGTTTGATAGAACATACCTTTACTAAATTAGCATATCCTATCCGGATTTGGCTAAAAAGTAAAAGGCAGTCCGAACTCATTTACAACTTTGAATTTATCTTTAGTAATTGATACTTATGTTCAGAAAACGTTTGAACATTTGTAATATTAGGCAAATTGATATGAGTCAATCTTCTACATCACCTACCATTTCAATTTAATTTATCAGCCATTTTTAATATTCTGCCAATTATCATTTAATGTAAGCTATTCAAATGTGGGTGAGGTAGAAGACAATTTTTTTATTGACAAACAAAGAATAGTTTCCGACTTATCAGGTGCTTATAACTAAATAAACCGACACAGAACTTATTTGCAGCCGCCCACGAAGAATTTATGAGTCAGTTGGTTACAAATTACTTTTTTGTCTAAAAATTAATGCTCATAATCTGATTTAAGTCTTTTTTGAATTTATAACAACTTGTGTAATATATTTTAGCGTGTGTTTTAATCTAGATTTGACTTAAAAAGCTTCCTCATAAACTCTATAAAAACCCGTACTTTTTGACTCATATATTGATCGGTTGGATAAACCAAATACAATGGTAGTGAAGGTGGTCGATAACAATCTAAAATTGAAACAAGTTCCCCAGTTTGGAGTTTATGTTTCACTGTAAATGATGGTAAATAGACTATACCCAACCCACTTACCGCAAGATTGCATAAATCGATGCTACTATTTATACAGGCATTACCAGTAATCAGAATTTTTTTAACTTTTGCTTTTTCTTGAAACAGCCAAGTGAAATCATAATTATCAACATGATCCAGACAATTATGATGTTTTAAATCATCTGGATGAATTGGTGTTCCATTTTTTTCTAAATATTCCGGAGAAGCACAAATTATTTTTTGCCATATTCCTAATTTTTTATAATGAAAACTGGAGTCAGGTAATTCACCACAATGCATCACTAAATCAAAGCCATTGCTTAGTAAACCCAATAAATGATTTCCATGCACAATATGAACTTTAAGCCCAGGGAATCTATTTAAAAATTTATGCAATTGTGGAGTAACATAAAAATGGCTAATTGATACAGGAAGCCCAATTTTTATAACACCATTAATATCTTTTTTTATGCTTTTTATATTTCTATTGGAAAGCTCTAAAGATTCTAATAGCGCCCTGACTTCATCATAATAAAGTTGGCCTGCTTCCGTCAGCGTTACAAGACGAGTAGTTCGATTCATTAGACGAACATCAAGTTTTCTCTCAAGTCTCGCAAGGCGTCTTGTTGTAATGGATGGGGAAATATGTAATTCAAGTGCAGCTTTTGAAAAGCTTTTATGTTTGGCAACTAAACAAAAAATCTCTATGTCTTCAAGCAATTCTATTACCCCAATTATTGCATTTAATGCAATAATAAATTGATTTTCTCAAATATTATATATTGAATCATTATAAATTATAATGTGTTTGTTATTCATCATTTGGAGAAAATATGACAACGCAATACGAAAAAGGAATGACCCTTTTAAACAAACTACATGGCGAGCATACCGGGAAAGCACTTATGGATAGTGTAGGTGAAATATCTCCAAAATTGACTACCATGGGTATTGAATGGGTATTTGGCGATATTATGCAAGATTCGACACTTGATTTGAAAACAAGGGAGCTCACGATTATTTCAAGTCTAGTCAGTCAGAATGCTCTGTCAGCACAAATTAAAGCCCATATTGAAGCAGCACTGCATGTTGGCGCTACCAAAAGAGAAATTATTGCTTTAATTGAGCAGCTGGCTATTTATGCGGGATTTCCTTCTGCAAATAATGCCATGTTGGTTGCAAAAGAAGTGTTTTCAGAAGCAAAAAATAACTAGCGAAATTCAAATAAAGAAGAAAGGGCATTAAGAACTCACTCTGAAAACATGCCTTACCCCTTACAAACGCTGCTTCTAATTCATTTTATTAATACATGACCATACCATTTTTTCTGAGTCATATTTACGTAGTAATGCTAAGTATTTTGGTTATACGAAAAATCAATATATGTTTCATCTATGACAATTATTGCATTAAAAATATGCGTTAAGAGATGATGTATTTCGTTAAGCTTAAGCTCTGCATCCACTGGATTATTCGGTGAGCACGAGTATATAATTTTTGCATTGGAATTTTTTAAGGTTTCGAAGTCGAAGTTTAATTGGTCAAAATATTTTCCTAATCAGGCGAGTGAGACGGGCGATACATTAACATTATTAAGGCAGCACCTGTCTTATTTTCCGCCGCGAAAATTACCTTCAGTTGAAGAATGCAAATTATCCTTAGCAAGGGGCTCGCGTTAATTGATAAGGTAATACAACCTTTATCTAAGCTGAAAAAGTAATTGATGCATAAACAGCGGGATTTACAATGTATGGAGCGGCAATTTTTGCTGCAAATATGCTGAGAAAAGCAATATTGAGGGCTGCTTGTAATAAATTATTTAGTTTCAGCTTGGTTGATACTCATTTTTTAAACGATTGGTTAAATTAATTACAACAACATGAATACAAAAGATAACGCCAGTGGTTTTTATCCCACTGGCGTTACTTTTTATATAGATTACCACTTATTTTTGTTGTGGTTAGAATGTGTCGCTTACTAAAAACAATTCATTACAGAAGTGCTCCATCGAAAATGAAATGCCCATCAAAAAATCGACTTAACTTGTCTTTTTAAAAAAGAAAAGTTATTATGCCCAACCAAATCGGGGCGTAGCGCAGCCTGGTAGCGTACTAGCATGGGGTGCTAGTGGTCGAAGGTTCAAATCCTTCCGTCCCGACCAGTATATTCAAGGGGTTAGGTTTAAAATTTTATCTTTAAGTGATTTCAGTGGGTCTTTGATGGGTACTTTTTACAAAGTCACGGAACTTCTCCATTTCTATGGGTTTTAATTAAGATACACAAAATTAACTCATAATATATCTGTAGTTTTCAAAATTTTAAACTAGTAAGTATGCCGCTGGATTATTCTGTTTTGCAATTTTAAAATGTTAATTAATTTGCAAATCATCTCCATAAAGTTTCAAAATCGGTCTTGCAAAATATTTATCCACCAATAAAATAGGCTCTTTAAAAGCACGATCCGTTTTGAGGTTATATTGAATAAAATTAGTGCTCAAAAATCATTGTTTTCTTTGGCTTATCCTTGGATTATCTGGACAATTGCGGCGGGATTTTTCTTTTATAAGTATTTAATCCAAGTCTCGCCATCCGTTATGACCACTGATTTGATGAAGGCTTTTAATGTTAATGGTGCTGGCTTAGGAAATTTATCTGCTTTTTATTTCTATGCTTATCTAATCATGCAAATCCCTATTGGGATAATGCTCGATAAATATAGTCCGAGAAAAATTACGACCTGTGCTATCTTCATTTGTGCTATAAGCACCTATATTTTTTCCCAAACTGACAGCCTTTATACGGCCTGCATTAGCCGTGCATTTATGGGTGGTGCTGCGGCTTTTGCCGCTGTTTCTTGCTTTAAGCTTGCTTCTGTTTGGTTTAGTCCAAAAAAATTCGCCTTTGTATCCGGATTGTTTATGGCAGCGGCCATGCTTGGAGCTGTTGGTGGTCAGATGCCTTTGTCCCTTCTTATTCAGGAATTTGGATGGCGAATGGCGCTTCAGATAATCTCTGTAGCTGGTGTTTTTCTGGGTATTCTTTATTTTGCAGTTGTACGCGACAAGCCGGTTACGCTTGCCCAAGCTCACGATTCTGATAGTAAAACTTATTCTTTTAAAACGATTTTATGGACTAAACAAACCTGGTTTTTGTCTTTGTACAGTGGACTGGCTTTTGCGCCAGTTTCTGTTTTTGGTGGCCTTTGGGGAGTTCCCTTTTTAGAGACGGCCTATCAGCTACCTAGAGCTAATGCGGCTTTGGCGGTTTCAGCAATTTTTATCGGATTCGCCTTTGGTGCGCCGTTTTTAGGCTGGTTATCTGATCACATGGGACGAAGAAAACCAATCCTCTACATCGGAACCTTTAGTGCCTTAATATGCTTAACGCTTGTCATTTATGGTACTCATTTTAGCCTGATGACTCTTATAGCTTTGTTATTTTGCTTTGGATTCGGTGCTAGCGGTTTTTTTACCAGTTTTGCGATGATTCGCGAGTTATTTCCAATTTATTTAGCAGCTACAGTGCTTGGCGTTATGAATACCTTTGATTCAGTTTGCGAAGCACTTTATGAGCCTTTAGTGGGCGCATTTCTAGATTGGACCTGGGAAGGAAAAATTGTTGATGGTGTTCATCATTTTTCGCTTCAAGGCTTTCATCTTTCTTTGGCCTTACTTCCTATTTCACTGATTTTGGCACTGATCACCTTAGTCTTTATACAAGAAACTTATTGTCGAACTATGGAGGAAAAAAGAGGTCTCAGCCAAAAGCATTAATACCTGTTATATGTCGGCCGAGAACCAGATTATGGACATTATCAGTCCCTTCATAGGTAAAAACTGATTCCAGATTTAACATATGGCGGATGACATGATATTCCAAACTAATACCATTAGCGCCTAAAAGATTTCGGCAGGATCTCGCGATTTTTAAGGCTTCGCGACAGGCATTTCCTTTGGCAAGAGATATCATTATAGGCGTATCCCGCTTTTCATCTTTTAAGCGACCTATTTGAAGATTCATCCATTGAGCTTTTATTATTTCGGTATACATTTCAGCTAAATCCTTTTGAATAAGCTGAAAAGAGGCTAAGGGTTTGTCAAATTGTTTACGTTCAAGCAAATAGTCTCGAGTTATATCAAAACAGGCCATTGCAGCACCAATCGCACCCCAGGCAATACCATAACGTGCCTGGCTTAAGCATGAAAGCGGAGCACTTATTCCTTTATCGCTACCCGCTAAATAATTTTCATCAGGTATGAAAACATCATCAAACACCAATTCGCCGGTAATTGAGGCTCGCAAAGACATTTTTTGTTTAATTTCCGGTGCAGAAAAACCTTTGAAATTCTTTTCGACAATAAATCCACGAATACCTTGATCGGTTTTTGCCCAAACAATAGCAATATCAGCTATAGAGGCATTGGTAATCCACATTTTTGCACCGTTTAAGCGCCAACCACCATCTACCTTTTTTGCATGGGTTCGCATTGAGGATGGATCTGAACCAGAATCAGGCTCTGTTAAGCCAAAGCAGCCGATTATATCGCCTGAGGCCATTGGTGGTAAAAAGCGCATTTTTTGCTCTTCATTACCATAGCGAAAAATTGGATACATACATAAAGAAGATTGTACCGAAACAAAGCTTCGCAAACCGCTATCGCCGCGTTCAAGCTCCTGACAAACTAAACCGTAGGAAATATAAGAGGCTTCAGCTCCGCCATATTGAGCAGGTAATGTAAGTCCTAGCAACCCCAATTCTGCAGATTTTTTAATCAAGCTCTTGGGAAATTGCCCATGTTCAAATGATTCCGCCATTAAAGGGATAACATCTTGTTTGACAAAACGAGCGACGCTATCGCGAATCATACGTTCATCATCGTGTAACTGTTCGTCAAGATATAGCAAGTCGTCCACGCTCTTTCTCCTTTTTTGCAGAATTTAAAGCTATTACTGCCGCAACAATAGAATCACGACTAGGTAATAGGTATTGCCAGGCTGTGCCTAATGGAATAAAACAATCTTCTCCGGTAAGGCGTTTGATTTTTAATTTATTTTGCGCTTTTTCCATTAGCAAAGTCATTAAACCCTCGCTAAGTGATCCACTTCGCCGACCTTCATCGACAATTAGCACACGTTTTGCTTTAGCGACTTCGCTTAAAATAGCCTCTTCTGGCAAGGGGCTTAACCAGCGTAAATCAACTATTTTGACCTTAATTTGATGGTCCTGTTCGAGAATTTTTGCGGCTTGTGTAGATAAATAAAAGCCATTAGCATAGCTCAAAATAAGGGTATCACCTTCTCCATGAACGCCTATTTCGCCAAGCTCGATCCGGTTTTCAATAGCAGGATAGTCAAATAGCCAGCCATTGTCGCCGGTCTCGTGTAAGTCTTTTGTCATATATAAAGCAATAGGCTCAAGAAATACAACCACTCGTCCTTCAGAAGCTAACCGCATACAAGTGCGTAGCATTTTTGCAGCATCAGGACCATTTGAAGGGCAGGCTACCAAAACTCCAGGTAAATCACGTAATACAGCAATAGAGTTATCATTATGAAAATGACCGCCAAATCCTTTTTGATAAGCAAGAGAGGCAATGCGGATAAGCATTGGATTTTGATATTGACCATTTGAAAAAAAAGATAAAGTTGAGGCTTCGCCACGCAATTGATCTTCTGCATTGTGTAAATAGGCTAAAAACTGAATCTCTGGAACAGGTAAAAAACCGTTATGAGCCAAACCAATTGCTGTTCCCAAAATGGTAGTTTCATCCAATAAAGAATCAAAAACTCGTCGCTGGCCAAAGCGAGCCTGTAAATCAGCCGTGACCCGATAAACACCCCCTTTTTTGCCTACATCTTCACCAAAAATGACCATATTTGGATATTGCATCATTAGATCAGTCAGGGCGAAATTAATGTGCTGGCTCAAATTCCGTTTCATTGCTAATTGATTAAAAGCGGCGTCAAATACCCGCTTTCGCTCCGCGAGATCAGGTAATGGGTAATCTTTCTTACTGCTTTTGGGCAATATCGATGACATCACTTCCTGTGCAGAGTTGAGTTTTGGCAAACGAATTGCCTCCATTGCTTTGGCCTCAATCAGAGTTTTGTTGTCCTTATATAAATTTAGAATAGCAGCGGAACTCATCCAGTTATTTTCAATGAGCATACGAGCAGTGTGCAGTAAGGGATCGTTTGCTTCCCGGCCCTCAATTTCAGCTTGGGAATTGTATTGGGATTCAATGTCAGAGCCGGCATGACCTAACAGACGGATGCATTTCATATGCAAAAATACAGGTTGTTTTTTGGTTCTTGCAAGTTTTTCAGCTTGTTTCGCTTTTAAAAACACGTCGGCGACATTTAGTCCATCGCAGCATAAGTAGTGCAATCCTGGTCGGTTCTTTATTGTCGATTCGATCCAATTGGCTGGTGTTGGCACAGAAATACCGAGGTTATTATCCTCACAAATAAAAACGAGGGGTAAAGGATATTGCTGAGAGGCAATCCAGGAGCAAGCATTTAAAGTAGTTTGAGCAGATGCATGGTTTGTTGAAGCATCGCCAAAGGAACAGAGTATGACTGAATCCTTTGGCAATTTGGCTTCAATTGCCAGTTCTTTTGCACGGGTAATTGATAAAGCAGCGCCAAGGGCTTTTGGTAAATGAGAAGCAATTGTTGATGTTTGTGGTGGAATGTTCAGTGCAACACTGCCATAAACCTTATGTCGCCCGCCAGCAATCGGATCAGCTGCTGCAGCAACCAAAGATAGTAAAATATCGCGCACCCCATCGCAGGATTTTACCTGCTTGGCTCGCTGCAAATAGAAAGCACCACTACGATAATGTAAAAAAGCCATGTCATCTGTGCGAAATACTTGACCAAGGGCAGCATTTCCTTCATGACCACTTGAACCAATTGTGTAATAGGAAAGACCTTTCTCTTTTAATTGGCGGGCAACCAAATCAAGCAAGCGTGACTTAATCTGGGAATCAAAAAGTTCAATGGCAATTTGTTTATCGATACCCACTTCGGTTAGGCATGTTGAACTTATGGCGAGAGGGAAATCCTCCTTGCTCACACGGCTGATAAATTGCTCATCCACAACACTGGCTCTATCTAGCATCTTTTACATCCTGTTTATTGGAAATTGAATTCCATGTCCTTTTCAGCGAGCTAATACAGCGCTAATAATGGGAATCAGTATAGTGAAATGAGTTTATAAATGACAAGCAGATAAAAAGAATAATTTTTATAAAGGGTCTGGTGCAGCAGTTTTAAGGGAAATTGGCAAATACTGAGCTATTAACCTACAATTTGGCAAGAATTAAAAAAAGAGGTTTTTATGAAATGGATAGCTCTAACCCCGATAATCATACTCTTGGCAGCCTGCAGTAGCACAATTAACCAAGATAATACGCAATATCGCTCAGTCAGTTATCACTCTTCGCCTCAATTTAACAGAGTTATAAAACCTGTAGTTACCACGCAAGTCCACTATGATCCTGTAACTATTGTTGACGAATCTCCGATTGATGTGAGAACCACCGCTTTAGACTTTTACTAGGCCATGGCAGAGGAAAAAGTACAAAATGCAAACAATACGAATATTTTAGATTTATTCACTCCTGAAATAATGTAAAATATGCGCTTTTGTTGCTCGCCTAAACCATGGTTGAGTCTATTTCTCAGGTAAAGAAATGAAGCCTTATATTATTATTTGTTTTTATGAATTTGTGCCACTTGCCAACTATGAATCAATGCGTGAACCTCTTTTGGAGATGATGAGAACTACTAATGTCAAAGGTACAATAATTCTTGCATCCGAAGGTTTAAACGGTAGTTTCTGCGGCCTTAAAGAAGAAATCGAACCACTAATGAATCATCTTAAATCTTATCCCGAGTTGCAGAATTTAGATTTTAAAGAGACTTTTAATGATTTTAATCCCTTTGCAAAAGCTAAAGTAAAATTACGCAAGGAAATTGTGTCAATGGGTATAGACAATGTTGATCCCCGCCCGCAGCCTGGAACTCACTTAAGCCCGGAAGAATGGAACAAATTAATTTCTGATCCGGAAGTAATTTTAATTGATACCCGCAATGACTATGAAGTTCAGCTCGGCACTTTTAAAAATGCAATCAACCCAAATACTGAAAATTTCAGGGACTTCCCTGCCTATGTCGAAGAGCAATTAATCGCCAAAAAAGATCAAAAAATTGCAATGTATTGCACTGGCGGTATTCGCTGTGAAAAATCTACGGCTTATTTGAGGCAATTAGGATTTAATGAGGTTTATCAGTTAAATGGTGGAATTCTAAATTATTTGGAAAAAATTCCCGAAGAAAATTCACTGTGGGAAGGCTCTTGTTTTGTTTTTGATGACCGAGTAGCTCTGGATAAAAATTTAAAGGGTCATGAAAAAGGCTCTATTGATTTGGAATGGAAAAATAATCATAAAAAACCAAAGAATTAATTGATGCGATTTGCATTGTTTGAATTGTCCTAATCACATCGCAAACTTGACGATCCATTTGGATGCCATAATCAAAGGCTCTACGGCATCCAATTACTAAATGTTCAGATTCAAATTCGCAACAGACTTAACCTCATTAAACAACTCAGTAAAGACCTTGGTTAAATCAGCTTTATGGGCTTGCATTGAGGCCGCAAACTTTTGTTTTAATCGGGTCAGAAAATTGGTTTCGGCATAGTTTGTATTAAATTCAGATATCTTCCCGGGATTTGCTTTATTAGAGGTGGCCTGGACTTTTGAACCGGCACCTTGATCTTCCTCGCTAAAGATAGAAGCACCGTAAAGATTATGCTTGTTGTAAGCGATATCCATTGCAGCCTGTAAATCTTTGGCTGTTGCCGTACCTTTCACATAGTTTTCCAAAGTTGACAAAATTTTATTGTGTAATTCAGAACGTTTTTCCGGATTGATTCCATTCATCGATTTCAATAATTCAACGCGCCCTGAAACGGCTTGATAACGTTCATTAGCAGACTTGCAACCCGCTTGCGACATTGGTTCCACAAAAATTGAAAGAGCCTGCACCAGGGCGCCGAATTGTTTCTTTTGATAATCATTTGTTGCGGTCATTTTAAATAGAACTTGAACGGCAAGGTCTTGATAATTGTCAGCAGGTTCCATTGCTAGAGAGTCTTTCCAAAATTTCTTTTGATCTTCCATGACAGCGATTGCCTGTTTTCCAAAGATTGATTCTTTAAAATAATGATCGCCGCTATCATTCTTAGGTAAAAATTTAAGGTAGTTTGCATGGATGTATTTATGTGTATTAAGGATATTTTCACGCAAAGACGGTGAAAATACCGCAGCATGGTATTTAAAGGTTGTTAATAAAGCGAGCTCCGTCATAAGCGTAGCCTCTGCCGTGGCCTTATCCAAAGAATGAAGATTTAGCTCATTTGTGTGCTGGTTAACTGGAATATTTTGCACGAAAACCAAGGATTCGGGCTCGCCAGACGCTAATTGCCAATTATTATATTTATGAGAACCTTTTAAAATACGGGAGGCCGATGTTCGTTGTTTATTCTCATTTTCAAAAAAAGAATGATCATAGGCATTGGAATGTACAGAGGTGAGCAAATTATAAACTAAGGGGCCTTTGTAACCACCTAATTGTTCAGTAAGCCGATTTTTGGAGTATTGAAGCTTCAAAGCAACATCTGCAACTGCTTGGCTATGTTCCAGGTTGATATCTGCGATTGAAGGGACTCGAGCTTCTATCGAATTTTGAGAATAAGCGGTCACATTTTTTTTCTCAGCTTCATAATGATTGCGAGAAATTACTCGAATTGCTTGTTCTCTATGACCCTGCTTCTTGGAATGTGCTGTTTTTTCGGTCGCACTTACGCGAACCACCGTCTCATTGCTTGCATCTGTTCTTAAATAATCCAAACCTGTTGCAGTGGTGCTTGTAAAAAAATCATCCTTAAGCTGGGGTAACCAATTCAATTTAAAGTTTCCTAATATTTCCTCAGACATTTCTGTTGAAATGGCTTCAACTAATAATTTTCTACATTGCGGCGCTAAATCTTCACGTGCTTTATCGAGTTGTTTATTGAGTAAATCATAATTAATCTGGTCATTTTGAAAAGAACTCTCCAAAGCAGCAGAAAATTTATTCATTACCAAGACATTTATGGTCTGAATTAATTGCTGCTGACCTTCCAAAATAAAATGTTGTCCCTTGTCATTAATAAATTTTTCAAGTGCACGTAAACTTAATGTGGTGTGCAGCGACATTTCTTCTTGTAAAGGGATAACCGAACCTCGATCTGCTGAATTAAGAAAATGATTAAGCGTACCGTTATCAAGTTTATTCTTTTTGGCAGAGTCTATGAATTTTTGGCGAAGTTCTTTATGCGCACTGATATCAAGGTTACAAAAGGTCTGGTCAGTTATTTTTGCTCCCAACAATAACTCCAAATATTCTTTGCTCCCCGGTTCTTCGCCGCCAATTTCAGATAACCTGTCATAATCCTCTTTACCAAGAGAAACAGTGACTAAGACATGACCCTGTGGATCAAAAACAGGTTGGTTTTGTTGATTGGCAATGTTTAAACCTTTTTCAATCAAATAATTTTGATAAATTGCCTCGGCCTGTCTTTGTTTAAAGGAAGCCGAACGGTGCGTAAATTGTTGGAAGGATTGGAAATAATTCAAGGCCTGGCCGATTTTTTGCTGAGTTCGTGATTGGTTTGAGAGTTGAGGTTGAAGTATGAGATCCTGTACTGTCTTTCTGAGATCTGATTCGATGTTTTCTGCAAATTCTTCTTCAGTGGGAGGTAATTGGCCATCGTTAATCATATTGTCGATATCCAAATGCGCACCTAAGCTGGACATCTTAAATAGCTCTTCCATCAGCACCGCAGCCCGGGAGCTTTTTGGGCCACCATATATACAGCTTTTATCGAATAATTTTTCGCAATTACTATCATTCAAATGAGCTTGTAAAATCTCAACAGACAATCCATCCCTTTTTATAGCAGCCGCCAATTGTTTAAAAAAATCGGTTTTAAAGGCATTGGGGTCTTTTTTGAGATATTTATTTATCGCCAGCAGAGCATTATTAATTTGCAAATGAGCATAGGCCTGAGCTGGATCTGTTATCGCTCTTTCGTAGACTTTATCAACCAAGCGCTTAAACGTTTCATGACCATCATTATTTTTCACAGCTGCAGTTTTTCTATAATCGCCTTGGTCCAATAATTTGAAGAGCGCTTTTTGATCAAAGTCCTGAAGGGCAGAATTCTTATTCAAAATTTGATTGCCTAATAAATTTAAAGTTTCATAATCCTTTTTTTGTTCTAATAAAGTGCAAACCCTGTCCTGCATTGGGAGAGAAAGTTGAAAAAAGTCCAGCAGATTTTTTTTTATAAAAGCAATAGTCAGTTCACAATTTACTTCTGACATATTTTGTATAAGCAATGGATTGTTTCTGGCTTCATTGATAATTAATTTAGTTAATAATTTCTTTTGTTCATCTGTTTTAACAGATTGGAAAAGCTGATGAATTAATTCTGGTAAATAAGCAGGCGTCTTATCGAACAAGAGTTTTATGTTGAGATTTTTATAATCTTGGTTTAAGTATTGAGCTAGAGTTTCATCCTTATTTTGAACAATCCCTAGCAATCCCTTTATTTCTCGCTCGAGTTTAATTATAGACGACTTCAATAGTGGATTTTTTTGCCAATTTAAATAATGATAGTGGTCTAGTCTATATAGATTTGGTTTTGAAATTCCTTTTTTTACAAATCTATCCAGAATTTTCTCTGTAAGCGGAACATCTAAAGATTGATAAAGTTCAAGAATTAATTGCCCGGTTTTGCAGCTAGCAGAGGCTTTTTCTTTATTGCTACTCCCCCATTTTCTGCCGAAATAGAATAATTTAAAACGCTCCTCTTCCTCAAGCGCTTCCAGTTTTTCTGTTAGTCTTTCGACATTTAATAAATTCCTATTTCTTAAATTGATAATGTCAGTAAAAAATTTATGTTTTACAGCGTTATGGTCTTGCTTGTCATTGGGCTTGAAGGTGAGATACTCATTTATTTTTCTAAATAGGGTCATAGCTACATCTTAAAAAAATAGTCTAATACCAAATTCTTACATATCCAGATTAAGGGAGTATTAAAACCTGTATATAGAATTCATTTTTTACATAACCGTTACATTGCCTGATGCAAACTCCGTTCATCTACCCCTAACAGAAAGCCTTAAGCAACAGCTTCACGTATTACCCAAATGCGCTGGGACATTGAATTAGCTGTGCTATTGGACGTTAAAACCGCGGAAGCTGTCTGAGTCCATAAAACCAAGGGTTTATCTCCAGTAGCCATTGGCATGGATTGCGAGGATAAGGCAACAGCAAAGGGATATTTTTTTCGCAAGCTTTGCAAGGCTTTCATTACTTTGGAGGAATCGGACTGATTGTCTTTAAGCACTAGTTCATTGCCTCGATAAATTACAGTCACAGCCTGGCCTTTGAGTGCTTGTTTAATGACCGTTTCCAAACGACGCCAACGTGCTTGCCTGCCACGCTGTAACTCAGCCTGGGTTGGATTTTGTTGAAATTTGATGCGGTTGTGGGGTGAAAACACCTTCGCCAAAAGATTATCCCCGGGTTTTTGCTGTAAGAAATAAATGCACAAACCATCAATCAAAGAGCGATAACGTCCTGAAATGGATGGACTTGTACCAGGTCGATTATTAATAAAAATCGCAAAAGCCAAAGTGTGGTCATTAGCTGTATATAAAAAACCAGAAAGGCTAACTACACCCGTCATTGTTCCTGTTTTCGCTCTAACCATATCTTGCTGATTTGGCTTTTTAAATCGTTTTTGCAAGGTACCATCACGGCCTGAAACGGGCAAGGCGGCTATGTATTCATAAGAAAGTGGAAAGCGATCATGTAAAAAACGCAATAGACCTACCGTTTGTGCAGGCGTTAGCAAATCATGACGCGATAGGCCTGAGCCATCAGTTAAAACCGCGTTGCTAAGATCAATTCCAGTTTGTTGTTGTAGAAATTTTTTGATAATAAATTGGGCTTCTGACCAATCAACTGGAGAGCCATGTAATTTTTCAGCTGCATGTAAAAATAAACTGTCAGCATATAAATTATCAGAGGGTTTTAAAGTATCAGCCATTAATTGGGAAATAGGTTTTGAAGTTTCCGAAGCAATCAACAAAGAACCCGTAGGCGCTTTTCCTAATAAAACATGACCTTCAAACACAATCCCGGCATCGGTTAATTGCCGTTTGATTAAGCCTTGTGCATAAGCTAAGGGATTACGGATTGCCATCTTTTGCATCACAGCCCATTGACCGACGCCAACACAGCCGCGAACGGTAAGATGGTTTTCTTGATCCATAGAAAAATCAACGCCGCAATGAGCCGAGGTTGCTTTGGTTTTAACCTGATTATTCAAAATAATGCTGGAACTGGCATCATCAGTTTCCACGATAGCTGGATCGTCAGCTTTACCGGCAGGGTTAACTGTGACGCTTAAGCGGTTTGTATCAATTATTAAGGGTGCAGCTGGCGCGCCATAACTATAGACCAGGTCAGAAGCCATCCAACCTGGGGGATAAGGATTTGCAATCGCATGACTGCTGTCAATAAAAACATTGCCCTGTATATGCTTGATCCCCCAAGCTTTAAGGCCGGCAATTAAGGAGGCCAGACGGTCATGATTAAACGAGGGATCACCAGAAAGATGCAAATAAAGCGAACCTTTCAAAATACCTTGCTGTAATTGGGAGGCATTGGTGCTTAGCTGATTTCTAAATCGATAATCCGGCCCTAAGACCATAAGTGCTGCAGCGTCGGAAAAAAGCTTCATGTTTGAAGCTGGAATAAAGGTGCGTGACTGATTCCGACGATAAAGAGTCGCGCCCGTAGTTAAATCAACTATCTCAATTCCAATATTCATTGTCGGATCGATACTGTTGATTAACCGATCAGCACCACTTTGAATAGAGGCATACGAGATTACCGAGAATAAGGCAAAAAGCAGACCCGACAACATCCTTTTCATCGATTTAAATTCCTTATAGATGTATTAAAACGTAAAGACAAAATTGCGCTAATCATAGCGCAAGCCCATCTTCTCCAAAAGACCTGCCAGCGTATCATTGTCAAAAAATTTAATTTGTAAGCAACCGCCTGAAGCAGAGTCGTTTATAATTTGGACAGGGGCGCCTATTTGTTCAGCCAATTTAATTTGCAATCGCTCGATATCTCTATTTTTTTTTGGGTTGGCTTTGATGGGTTCCTTAAGCACACGCACTTCTTTTTCCAAGCGGCGTACGGACCAGTCTTGCTGAGTGATTTTTTCTACTAATAAAAGTTGTTGATTTTCCGGCATACCCACTAACATGCGTGCATGGCCAAGGCTAATCTCGCCTGTGCTTAAACGGTCTTGCACTGCTTTGCATAGAGTTAGTAACCGCAGAATATTGGCAATGTGACTTCGTGATTTTCCAACCAGAGCGGCAATTTCCTCTTGCTGGAAATAAAACTCTTTTGTCAAACGTTGATAACCGTTAGCTTCTTCAATTAAATTTAAATCCTGGCGTTGAATGTTTTCAATCAAGGTGATAGCAGCAGCCTGCTCATCACTATAATTTCCTATCAGACAGGGTAAATCTGCTAAACCGGCCAGCATTGCAGCTCGCCAGCGCCTTTCTCCGGCTATAATTTCATAGGATTCAGTGGTCAATTGGCGAACGACCAGAGGCTCGATTAGTCCTTGGTTTGAAATGGAATTTGCTAATTCCTGGAGTGCCTTTTGCTCAAAATTAACCCGTGGTTGGTAACGCCCAGGATGCAGCCATTCGATAGGAATTAATTTATAGATGGATTTCATAGGTGCAATGCGGCAAAAGACGCTATTGTCCCACATGCTCTGCCTGCCATGCAATGCCTAGATTTTCGGGGCCTCGATCAATTCAACGTCATTTTGCTTAGAGGGAGTTGATGCCTGGGCAAAAAATCCTAAGGTCGAACTTCCAAAACTGGTTTTGTTTAATTGCTTTGATACTTCTGCACTCAGTAGATGATTTCGCTCCATTAACGCCTTTGCTTCTGATTTTATATAACTATCATTAGAAGCAAGTATTTGGACTATTTGAGCAGCTGCCTGCCGAAGGCCTGATACGGTGCCATGTTCAGCATAAATCAGACTCAAAGCTAACATTGCATTGGTAAAACCTTGATTCGCTGAAGCTTGCATCCAACTTTGGTAAAAATTTGAATTCTTCGGATAAGCATGGGCTAAACGGTATTGGGCCATTGCATCGCCGTTGATAGCTAGCGCTTTCATTTGCATCAACATGGAGATGGTTTCAGCTTTAATTTTAAAATTATCCGGAGCTTCAGTTACCGCTTTAAAGCGGTTAATGAATTCACTTGAGAACTGCGGTGAAAGAGTCATGGTAAAACTTCAAATAGATTCGATAGGTTTAGTTTAGTTAACTCATATTAAGAGAAGATTAACAAAGATGGATTTACAAATTATTTACACTTTTATCATAAAATACCCATCCCAAATTAAATAGCATGTGACTTAGAATGGCCTCTACTAAACCGTAATGCCAAAAAATCCATCCAAACAGGATTGCTTGCCAGAGACTTAGTAAAAGTATTGAAAAGATAAACCTCCGACTAATCTGACAGCCTACAGCTAAAAAAGCAGGCAAATGCACCAAACCTGAAAAAAGACCAGAAAAAAGAATGGATATCCATATAATTAAAATCGTTTTTTGACCTACAAAAAAAATCCCAAAAAGGGGTTCTTTGCAGGAAGGTACGAAATTTCCCAGAACATGTTCACATTCCTTTGCTAGCCTGAGTTATAAGGTAACAATCCATTTTCTCAATACTATTACTTTAAAAGATTAATTTTAAAAATCA
>JACCVV010000053.1 GCA_013697955.1 Tatlockia sp.
CAGCAGTTTTGGCTTTGGGTGGAATCGTCATTATGTATACCTTGATCGTATCGACAATGAATACCGCTCAGGAAGGGCAAATGCTAGGCCAGAAATGGTCCTCCATCTGGATTCCACTACGTTCAACTCTGGGTCTTGCCTTGCTAATTCCTAAGGCTTCCGGTTATTGCCTGATGCAGATTTTTGTAATGTGGATTGTGGTCCAGGGCGTGGGTGCTGCGGATAAGGTTTGGAATGCTGCTTTAGGTTATTTAAATAGAGGTGGCTCACTGGTTCAAACTCAGATGAATCCCTTAACTTCATTGCGAAGTGGCAATTCATCAGTTGCAAGTGGTGCTTCAGTCATGCTTCAAGGTCAAGTATGTATGGTTGGTTTGCAAGCTGCCTTACAGAACGCTCTTCAATCCTATCAAAACGCAAAAAATGGTGGGTCGCCTTCAGGCCCTTGCGTAGGCAATCTAACTCCTGCGATGAGCCAATTCTGTGGAATTGGGCAAATACCCGATTTTTTAAGTACTGTTAATGCAGTTGCAACACAGGATGCAAATCCAAATTCACAATCAAATTATTCCTTAACGATGCCGAATTTTGCTTCTGGCCCTTTTGCAGCCTTAAATGGAATTTGTGGAACGATTTCCTGGAGTCCTTTTTCAGCTTCGGATTTAAGTTCCATACAAAAAAATATTTCATCCATTTCTCCCTCTGAAGTTCAAACAGTCAAAATGACAAGAGCGACAGCCATTCAGCAAATGTACACGAGTATGGCAGTTGTAGCTCAACTAATGGTCGCGAATAATCCCGCTCTCAATCCTCCTCGATCGGGTAGTGGTAATAATCAACCCGCGACTCCTGTAGCGGTACAACAGTTTGGCGTCCCATACCTAAGTAGTGGAACGCCTTGCACCGTACCGAGTGCTCAATGTACGGGTTGGGGAAGAGATCCAGCTAGTGCTTCGGCACCCCTTTTTTCAGGAGTAGAGTTTCAGGGCGCAATCGCTAATTACAACAATACGATGATGCCTACGCTCAACCTGGTTAAACAAGCTGGATCAAAAGATAACAGCAACCAGAAACGGGATTTTATTCGTCAGGCTGAATCTCAGGGATGGCTATTGGCTGGAAGTTATTTCTTTAATCTTTCAATGTTGAATGCTAACGCGACAACAAGTTCAAATTTGACCGATAGTGGTACTGGGCTGGGTAGCTCAAGTTTTGATTCTAGCCAAATACTCTCCACCTTTGGAAGTGGCGGATGCATCGGCGGTAGTCACGCAAACCTTTGTGAGTGGATGCGAAATGACCCTAGCCAGCTTCAACCCATTATTACCCTTATTAATGGTTCAACCATTTTACCCTCGCCTATCCCTCAGCCCAAACTTACAGACCCTTCAATGATTGTAGGTGGCGGGCATTCGGCAATAGCGGGAATTGGTTCTTCAACTGTGAATGGTTATATTGACAATGCTGTGTTGGTGCATTTACCCGGACAAGCAGGTATGACTCCACCCAGTTTTGCTATGAAATTTAATTTCAGTTTAAACCTTGGGCAATATAACCTGCCTTATAGGGAATTCCCTTGCAGTGGCTTCTTATGTCTGGGTGGTTTGCTGGGCGATATCTTTTATAATTGGATTCTTAGATTTATATTCAATTTGTTCCTAGGGATACTCGGCCCAATCATCAACATTATTATTCAGTCTCTGCTTGCTTACCCTTTAGTAGCTATCGCTTCTATTTTCCAGCAAAACGTTGCCATTATTCAGCAACCTGGGGTAAATCCAGTTGTAGCACTTGCCAACATGGGTGTTAACTATATTAACTTTGCCAATGAATTATGGATATTAACGATTGGTTTAGCAGCCTCACCTTTTATATTGGTTATTTTCCCCTTGCTTGCATTAATCTTACCTTTGTTAATGTCATGGTTGGGGATTATGGTCGCCATTGGTTTTATTACAGCTTACTACATTCCATTTTTACCCTATATGATTTTTACCTTTGCCTCGATAGCCTGGCTCATGGCTGTGATTGAAGCGATGGTTGCAGCTCCCATAGTTGCCTTGGGCGTGACCCATCCAGAAGGTCATGATGCCTTTGGTAAAGGCGAGCAGGCGATTATGATTATAATGAATGTTTTTTTAAGACCTTCGATGATGATCATCGGTTTTATTGCGGCCATTGGTTTATCCTATGTTTCCGTCTGGATTATTAATGCAGGTTTTGCTAATGCTGCCTCCTTTATCCAGGGGACTGCTTCTGGAATCCAATGGAACTATTCCTGTACTAATACTATGAGTGCGACAGGAAGTCCGGGGTGCTCGGCACCAGGAGCTCCTAACGATTTTTCTTCGATGAATACGGGTTACAGTGGATGGGCCGGTATTTATGGTTTCTTCTTTTCGGTACTGATCTACACGATTATGTACCTAACCGTTGTCCAAAAAGCCTTTACTCTCATTACTTATCTTCCTGATAAAGTATTGCGCTGGATTGGTGGACAGCCAGAAGGTCTTGGTGAGCAAGCTGCACAATGGGCGGAAGGGGAGCCTAGAAAGCAGGTTGAAGGCGGCGGAAAAGAAACTGGTAGAGCTTCTGCTCAACGAGATGAGCAATTGGGTGGTTATGCATCTCAAGGAATGGGTAAGCTTAAGGATAAATCTTCAGGTGGCGGATCTTCGGTTGGGGGCACCGGTCAGAAGTAGCCATTGGGTATTTGAAGTCAAATGTTAATTGCTTCTTATATATTAAAGACGCGGACTTAGATGCCAACCTAAATTAGTAAAATGAGAATTTATATTATGAAAAAAAGGTCAAGAATAGCCACTGTATTTGGATCTGTATTTAACGTACGGACATGGATTGATTTTGACCGAATGAAATCATTTACGACCTATTTAACGAATGGTTTCAGGAAAATGTTTATACCCCAGGAAGAGGGGTCAGGAGAAAGCTTTGAGGAAGCGATGGTTCG
>JACCVV010000070.1 GCA_013697955.1 Tatlockia sp.
TACTTCTACCACTGTTTCTTCTCCTAACATATCGGTTTCCAGCTTTGGGGCCTTCTTCCAACTTTAGTCAACAGTGGATCATTTTTCAGTTGCAGCTAGTGGGTCATTTTTACATTGCCGTTAACATATAAAAAACATCAGCACAGTTTCTTTTTAAAATTATACAAAGAGACAAATTTATTTCAGAAAGATAGTCAAACAATTTCGAGTGCTTATAATCAATTAGCGAATTTTAAAACTTTTTATTTTCTTTCGAGAGAGATATTACCCAAAGAATTGAATAAAAACATTGCGGAAATCTGGAAAAAAATAGATTCATCAATTAATGAAGATGAGTCAGATAAAAATAATATCTCGATTTGATTAATTATAATTTATTATTTACCCTCTTGTTGCTACTTTAGGGGGTTTTAAGTCCACACGTACGAAACGTACGCTAAGTTAACTGTAATAAATATCAATGACTAAAGCCACCTTTACTTCTGGTGAATCCCCAACCACTTACCTTTGCTAAAAGCTAGTCCATCTTATAGCTCTTGTTAATTCTTGGTTTTCAATTTTTTGTATCATATTAAGAAAGCCCAATTCCCCAAATCAAGTTAACAGTAATGGCCTTTATTTTAACTCCGCTACATTATATCCCTGCTATTATCCCAAGGCACTTGAATTGATAGTGCTCAATAAAAAGGTCTAATGTAATGAACAAACCCCACCCACTAAGTAGCTAGCTACATTCTTATATTTAAAATGGGTTTATTTTCTAGCATGTTTTTTCCAGCTTTCTCGTCCATATTTTTGAAAAAGGTTAAGGCTTGTGGGAACGTGCTATTAGCCACATGGAGGTAAAGGTCATGAATCAAATTATTTTTTAGCGCTTCCCTGGAATTCATAATCCAATATTTATATTCAGATTTACTCAAAGCTCTGGTTTGTAAGAATTGGGGCAATAAAGAGCGAATTTTCTGTATCTCAATATTATTTTCGCTGTTAATTATAATGATCTCTATATTTTTACAATTATCAAATGCATTAGGAGCAATATATTTAATTTTTTGATGTAGTGAAATTGTTTTTAGGTTAAAGCAGTCTAAGAATGTCTGCTCACCAATAAACTTAACTTGCTTTGGTAATTCTATATTTTTTAAGTTGATACAACTTCTAAATGAATACATTCCTATAAAAGCTATCTTATCAGGCATCTCTATAGCTTCTAAATTTTTGCAATAGCTAAATGCCCCATTTATGCTTTTTATATTATCTGGACAAATAAAATACCCTCCCTCTATTTCGTCTTCATTAACTTTAATTAAATTATTATCTTCTATTTTCACGCTACCCCTTAATTCTTATAAAATTTCCTATCCACACACGTATCCTGACTTACCCTGTTAGGCCTAGCGCTCCGGAACTTACGCCCTGACGCAAAAATTTGTATCAGACGATTTTCAACAAGACCGTTAGGGATATAAAGTGCTTTATCCAGTAGCGATTTCTATAATCTTCCGCCAAATATCCAGTAAATGAAGCCAGTAAGTAATTGGAAGGTTGGTTAATCTACTTCAAATCCATGGTGGCCACTTGCGCATATAGGTGCAGCGCAAAATAAGTAAAATGATGTTATTGGGGGATTTCCGCTATGATTTTTTGTATTTTGCGTCAGAGCGTAAGTTCCGGAGCGCTAGGCCTATTAATCTGTTTTTCCATTTCTGGGTTAAATCACAGAAACGAGTCAAACACGAACTGCAGGCAAAAATGGTATTAAAGTTTTAGCCAGTTTGGTGCATCACAAAACCCTACAACCTGATCTAAATTATATGACATGAATTCTTGGACTCTTCAATACTACCATTTTCCAAAATATGATCACTTTTCTTTTCTATAGAAAAAGAGATTCTGGGATTAATACTGACAGTGTTCTCAACCACAGAGGGCCATATTTCTTTTACGAAAGGATTTTTATTCCCTTTAAAATTTTGTTCATTTATTTTAAATAAGACCGTTTTATTTTTAAAAAAATAATTTTTTACAGAGTGTATTGGTAACTTTAGATCTTCCTTTAATAATAAAAAGCCTATTGAACTAATATATTGTTTAACATCCTTTGTTAAAAAAATTAAAGTACTAGCAGAATCTGCTGACTGAAAAAATAAACAATAATTTCTTAAGAAATTTTCTAAGGTTTTAATAGTCAAATTTTGTAATTCCTTTACTTTTTTACCTAACTCAGGCTTATCATCAATATCAATCTCTACTCCATTCCAATTTAATTTATTTAGTGTATTGACAGAGTGGTCGGTTAAACCATTATTACGCAAATTTAATTTTGTAAGATTAAAAGAAGTATAAGCATTTGAAAAACATTTAACGCCTATATCTCCGAGATTATTTTCTGAAAGATTTATTATCTTAAGGTTTTCTAGCTGCGCCAAAAATTTAGGTTGGGATATGTTGTTATGGGATAAATCAATAGATTGGATAAATGGGTTTTTGGATAGTAAGCAAAATAATTCCTCAACATCATTATCATCTAATCCTAAGTTGCTTAAGTTTATTTCTTTTAATTCCGGATCATTTTTACCTATATATTCCATAACGTAAGTTGGTATTGTCATATTCTGTCTTCCAAAAAATAACCATCTAAGGTTGTTCAAATGTCGAAGCTAATTCCCGCGGTAAAATTTGTTGATTTAACTTTTCTGTTTATCGGTTTTACGCTCTGGAAGTTGCTGTAATGAAAAAATTTTAAAATTGGGAAACTAATCTCTTGGCCCAGAAAGTTTGATACAATTTAAAACAGCAATTTGCTGCTCTGATATTCCGCATACTTTAAAAACAATTTTCAAAAGGTTTGTTAGCAAGGTCCGATATAAAGGGTGCTTCTTTATAGGAAGTCACCTTATTTAGAACTTGGGGCAATCATTTAAATCAATGTGATTATCAAAGCAGTCTACTTCTATTTGAAATTGATTAATTAGTAAACATACCAAATTGGTATTAACAGTCTCTTTATCCAGCAAACTTTCGGTGATTAGAGCATATTGCTCCAGCAAAGCCTTTGAGCGCTTTAAAAGAAACGAATTATCTTTTATTGCATCCGTCTCTACACGGGCCTTATTCATTAGACATACTACGTCCCAAAGTTGACTCAATAATTCATCGCAACCATCAATAG
>JACCVV010000071.1 GCA_013697955.1 Tatlockia sp.
TACTTCTACCACTGTTTCTTCTCCTAACATATCGGTTTCCAGCTTTGGGGCCTTCTTCCAACTTTAGTCAACAGTGGATCATTTTTCAGTTGCAGCTAGTGGGTCATTTTTACATTGCCGTTAACACTTACTCTGTTTGAGAATAGGTTGATGGAGTTGCTCGGCTGACATAGCTGCCGGATCCTACCAACAGGCTTCCAACAATCACTCAAACTAAATCATTTCGCGATAGCAAGAAACTGTGCCGTGTCGCGAAAAGATATGCTTTTATTTGTGTCAATCTATACCATAATTAATTGTCGGATTCGGTAGCCTTTTTTTACTGGTGATTGGACATAGTTACACGCTCTCAACCAGCCTATTTATCTCTTCATTATCAAAAAAATCAGTTAATACTAGCCTATATTTATTTTTTAAAATTTCTCCAAAAAGGATGAAATGTTTTTCAAAATAAATAGACTCTAAATAGTCAACCATATTATTCCTGAAATTATTCTTATTCGTTTTATTTTGCTTGAATTGCTTCAGGTCAATAATTTTTTCATTCCTCACACAATTTACCTCAATCCTATTCATTTCCTTATTAATCAGATGCTTATAAAGAGCTTCTATTTTTTTATGAGCAAGGGTATCTATTTTTAAATATTGTGTGATGACTTTGAGAAAACCTAACTCTTTGAATTCCTGAGTTTGTTTGAAAATATACTCTTGAGACCAATGTGTATTAAGGGTTGATGGTACTATTTTTAAAATAGTTTCTACAGACCATTCCGGAATATTGCGTTTACTCTGGTTCTCATTTCGCCATACTAATTCAAGACCTTTAGCAAGTGCGACCACCAAATCGTTGGCTAAAGTTTCATTGTCTGCTACAAATAAAAATTCAGGATATTGTTGTTTGGCCTGAGCTGCCCAAATGTTAAAGAGAGACTTGGCGGTCCCTTTTATTTTAAAAGTTATGCTTGATTCAATAACCGCTTTAAAATAAACAGAATTTTTGTCTATTTCTAAATCTCCTTATGTTGAATTTCATGTAATTTAACGCTTGTAATCGATGCAAGCTATTCGAACAGCTTGTTTTGCAAAATACAACCCTTATCTAAAGTGTAACTTATTATAAAGTTGCACAATTAAAGTCTTGATTGATCGGACCTTGTTAATTTTTACTTAAGTTTAACCCTATATAATGAGGTTTCCTTACTGAATACTGTTGTACTTATATGACGATTGAAATCTTTGCGAAATTATTTGCCCATGTTGAAAATGATGCTCATTTAGCTGGAACCTTTAATTTGCAAGGTATGCCCTTCACCGAAACCATCAAAAATCTTCAACTTTATTTAAAACAACGTCAAAGTTCCAATAAACCCAACCCTGAGATTTATGAAACAATACTCGCAAGTATGGATTATTTGGTTTCCATTAATAACCAATTAACCAAGATTAACGGATGTGATACCCCCTTTCAGCTCAATAACCTTGGAAATGAAATAGCTGATAACCTCTTTGAACTGAAGTTAGGTGAATCAAGGCCTATTCCAGGCGGTTGGTTAAAAGAAGGTGGCGGCGGTCACGCTATGATTTATCAATTCACCCGCACAGCAGATGGCTTTGTCTTTAAGGTTATTAATTCAGGTGCCGGGATTGGATTTCATCAGAAAAAATCAGCGTTTCATAAAGAACTTTTTAATCCAACAATGAACTGGCATTTTCCATTCCCTACCAATGGGGCAGAAAAAAGAGAAGTTGGCTTTTTTATTGGGCGTTTACTTGCTGAACGAATCGCTTCAAACATTAACTTTAAAAAGAAACCTGCTAGTGCTAAACGCTTATATAAAGAGGTACTACCTAGCATCAGCCATATTGGTGGTCACTTAATAGAGGCTGACTTAGTTCCTGACTTTGCTTATACCTCAGGTATAATCTCAGGAACCTGCGCTCAACACGGTCTCCATCAAACGCTTAAGATTAATTCATCATCTCAAAAAGAATATGTAAATTTCATATTCGACTATAAACATTATATTTTAAAAGAGTACGCTGAAGCCTGCCTTAATGGCTCTCAACCTTTTACCTCTGCTGTTAAACTTCAAATTAATTTGGCTATTGAAAATAATTTAAAAATCATCAATACGCCTGAGATGTTTTCTGAAATGGAAATGGATACCTATGCTCAGGAATTACAAGCACTTTCAGAAAAGGTAAATAATGCTGAAATTATGGAACCTCGACTGTCTCCTGTGATAGAAAATCATTTACCTCAACTCTGGATTCTTGAAACAAAGTCTGTGGCACCTACTCCACAGTTTTCCATGCCCACTAACGATATAAACACCGCTCCGCCAATTCTGCTTGAAGCTAAGGATTTCCTGGTTAACTTAAAGACTGCGGTTAAAAATATTACAACAATTGTGGATCCTGCCTCTGCCTATTTTTATATTGAAGCCTTGATTTTAGCCTTACCAACAAATCTAGCCGATTCAATTTACTCCAATATTACCCTCATTAACCATTTTGAAAGCTTCGGTTATTTGATTAATGATATTCAAAAAACGCTTTATGACATGCAACAGAATTGGCTTAAAGAAGAACAATTACCCGCACTGAATATCATGAATTTAAAGCTAATGACTTTACAAATGAAGATTCAGGCCACGATTGCTAAAACAAAAAAACTACCTACTTTTGAGCGCTTTGTCAGGGTGGCAATCAGAACAGTAGTTTCTAATACCGTAAGAAATCCTTTTTGGGGCACTAATCATCCTGAACTGGATAAAATCTTAATCGATTTACAAAACTATCAGGATTCAGAAGCAACCCATTCAGAATACTATTCCTATTATAAAGAACTGTTAGCGACCGAAAGTAAACTTAACTCTAAATTGAAAGTTCTTTATGATGAAAAATATGGTTCCAAATCAGGGGTTCTTCATGAAGAGATAAAAAGATTGGGTTTGCAATCGCTTTTTATGATTTCACAGCATTTCACAAAGAATAATCTTGACAATACATATAGGCCTATCATTAGCCTAGTTGAACAGCATCTTAGCTATGAATCCAAATTAAGAAGGGACATTAACCCGTTTTTTAAGTTTAAACTTTTAACTATTCCAAGGTTGGAATTTAAATTAGATAACGATAAAAGAACCCTTTGCCTATATTCTCCCTTATACCCCACTTCTATAACCTGGCGAAGGCTTTCTCACAAGCTAAATCAACCCAATTTGACGAGTGAAGATTCGCCAGCTCTTAAGGCATTAACAGCAGATGCCTATGAATTTTCTGCCTATCATCGTTATATTGAGACAAAATCGGCGAATAGAATTCAGCTTTACCCTCCTGATAGTAGCGATCAAAAAGGTAAGAGATCAGTTACACAGGCGGATATTGTTGCTCGCGATTACCTACATCTTCGCGCTATCACCAGGGTTCAAATTCCTTTAACCCTTGATTATTTCACACGCAATATTGGTAAACTTGCCAATGCGGACCAACAATATTATGTTGAAGCTAACCTTATGCAACCGGGGCTATTAAAAGAATCCCTGGAAATTGAGTCTTTTTTACCTCAATTCGATGCCTTTATAAAAAAAGGAACTCGTTTTTTCAATAAAAATGGCCAATACACTGCGGAATCCCTTTTTTTCCTCCGTCTGGATTTTCTGGTTAGTCGATACCTATATTTAACTAATAAAGGTGCTGGTCTTAGTCGTTTGCAAGGCATACAAGATCAACTTAGCAAGCAACTCTCACAACCTAATGATCAAGAAATAGTGTATGTGCAGAAGGAATATTTTTTTCTAACGCTAATGACTCAAATGAGCGTGAACGAAAAATCAGCCGAGCTTTTTACACAAGCGACAGAAGCCTACTTTTATATACAAAGTCATGCAAACCCTAACATTCATAAAGGGCTTGCACATCGTGTTGATATTGAAGCTGCTATTTCTAAATTTCAGTGTTGGTCATATCAAATAGCCAGAAAAAACCCGGAAGCTGTTAAACAGACTTTACAAAATATTATGTCAAAACAAGCGTCAACCAAGGACTTGGAATATTGGAGCGGCAACTTTCCAGAATATGTATTCAGGCATTTTCAATCACGGGTTACAGTGAATTTTTTTCTAGGGAAGTTTTTTGAAAATAATTTGGCACGCACTTCCTTGCCTTTAGCTATCAAAAATCATCCTCTTATTAAACATTTAGGATTGGAAACTCAGCAAGAATGCCTTATGTCAGCTGATGGGAACTATCTGGTTTTACCTCATAAGACGAATGAAATACAACTTTTCTATAATAATAAAAGCCTAATTGTACAAAAAAAATGGCAGATTGACGGATCTGTTCAAAATTATGAGCTTCATGCTCTAAGTGTTAAACACTTGGCTAACCATGCCTCCGAATCGACACCCTCTATTCAGTGTGATTTACCAGCGATACTTAAAGACAACTCTATGGATTTTTGGCGAAATACGAAATCGCCTGAATGTGGTTTATTAGTAAAAAACAATTGCCCTCTTTACTATTATAAAAATGGAGACCTTTATTTAATTGATAAAAAAGGAAACCTTAGCGATTATCGTTTAAGCGTTATTGATTCAAAATTGTATTCAACGCTCAATGATTTTGAATCCAATCAATTCATCCTCGCCCATAAAAATTCGGCTGCAAATACTGTCATTAAGCTGCCGCGTTATAATCTTGATTTTTATCTTGATAATAATAAAGCGCTTATTTTACAAGAGACTTGCGAGAAGGTGGTTGACCGACCTGACTTTATTCATCCATCAATTTCAGGACTTACTTTAGAATTTGAAGGTTATAGTCGATTTATAATGCCGATCGCTCGATTCTATCCGTCGGATAAAGATTTGAACATAGGCGATTATTACCGCATGGTTCATGATAAAGAAGGAAAAATAGCAGCTGCCTTTGTTGAATTAGCTTGGAAAAGAAACCCTCCTTTACGAAAAACCTTATGGGATTATGAAAACAGTGAAAAGCAGGTTAGTTTTCGCATACAAGAGGGTGAATTAATTGCTGATAATGTTGCAGATTCGCTTTATCTGGCTTATGTCCATCTTTCAACTCATCAAGCTGAAAAAGCATGGAAAATATTGGATGACTGCAATATCAGACTTGGCGGTTTAACAGGTAATCCAGCCGAATTACAATATATTTCATGGATTTGTGAACGGTTACCAAAAGGGGTCTTAACTAAAAATAAAAAATCATTTATCAAGACTCCTCCTTATGTAGCCTGCCGTCTTAAGGCTCAGAGTCTATTAAGTGACTATCTTTTACAAGACAGAAAATTTGATCTTAACCTTCCTAAACACCAGGATAAAGCCAACTCGGAATATGCACAGATAGAGCACCAGCAGTTAATCAATTTTGTAGATAAGCTACCTCAAAGCATTTACGAAAACTTTTCTGACTTGCAAAAAATGCGACGTCATCTCGAACATTCTTATACGCTTTCAAATCTCGAGCGTAAGCGTTTATTGGATTTTTACCAAGGCAGCCAATCTGGAAATGAGGCTCGTGGTGCTCTGGGCTATGAATGGCTGTGCTTAAGTCTTGCTACAATCCAGGATGAACGTGAGGCTCTTCAGGCAAAAATCGAAACGAGCAGTTTAACTGAATGTGATAAAAACCGGCTGGAATTGATTGATAAACGTCTTTCTGAATTGAAACCGGTTCGTGGCTTATCCACTATTCTTGAAACAGTAAAAATAGATTTATCTTTATCGGGCGATGCTAAAGTTAACCAGGATTTCTTTTCCAAAAGTACCAAGAAAGTCTTCGAGAAGTGGAGCAGCAATTTAGCAGATGCAATGCCCCGAGGTATCGGGTTGGATAAGGCAGTTAGCCTGCTTTCTTCATCTATGATAGATGATGAATTCATTACCCATTTTCCTGCTTATTTTGAAATTGCCTTCAAATCTGAAAATATAGAATATACCAAACGCTTATCGGATTTTTGTACCAAAATTTTAATTGCTAATCGCCATATTCCTTTAGATTGTCAAGGATCAAATATTCCCCTTTTAGCAAATATCCTTTATCGAATAATGAATAATAAATTTGCTTTAATGTTTTGTTTCACTAGAAAGGAGGATTCAAACCTCACCCAGATTATTAATTTGCTAAGCTCTGTTAATGTACCGGATATAGAAGTTTACCAAGCCAAGGATATTTATAAGGACATACTAGCTACTCCTGAAGAAATTTTGAAAAAAGAACGGTCGAAACCTACTCCTTTAAAAACCAACAATTTAGAAAACACTTCCTTTTTAGAACAATCTGATATTAAAAATTATTTAGACAGCCAAAATCGTCAGCCTTTGGATGAGTTAATTATTCATTATCGAAATCTAAATAAACAAAGTGCGCTCTCCATTGCCAATGAAAATACTGAAGCCTTTGCCGGTAAGGAAATTCTTGCCTTGGAACAGGCTCAAAAATCGCTAAGTCAAAAACTTCTGGATAATCAACCGCTCACTTCACTCATTCAGTCTCTGTTTAACGAGGTAGAGCATCCTCTTGCCGAGAAAGCAAATCAAACTTGGAGTCTTGCTTTGCAATTAGCTAACCAAGGACCTTCAGCATTCAAGAACAAGCAAAGTTGGAATCTGGAAATACAATCCAAGGCACGTTCAATTCTTTCACAATCTGATTTGCTCTCAATTTTCTGTCGCGCTGATGCCACTTACACGATTGAAAAAACGGGAATCACTGTTGAAAACGCGCAAAATTTGCATGATTTAATTCATAAAGCGTTATTTGAAGAAATACAAAGCCTGCTCATTAAAAACATGAAAACTGACTTTAACAAAGCTATTACAGAAAACGATCCCGATTTGGCTATGCAGGTCTTGGATTTCTTAACAAAAGAAGCTATTCCAGGAATGGATAATCCAGCAACTGTCGTTCTCCAAAAGGCTGAAGCAATGTTACTCCGTCCGAGGCAGGTTGAAGCGCTGGACGCTTTACTGAAGCCAAGAAGTGATGGCAGAGGCGTAGAAGACAAGATTGAAAAGATTATTCCAGGCGGTGGAAAAACCAAAGTTATTCTCCCCATTTATGCTGAAAAAATAGCTAAGGGCGACAATCTCGTCGTTGTTGAAGTCCCTTCGGCTTCCTTAGCCACAAATCATGTCGATTTAAATCGATATTCGCAACGGCTCTTTGGGAAACGTGCTTACCGTTTTGAATTCGATAGAGACAGCAATAGCTGCGCTAAACGTCTTAAAGAAATCTATGAGCTCTTCAATGAAATAATGACTTCACGTTGCTATATGGTCACTACTGGCGACTCAATTAAAGCACTTGAACTTAAATATATAGAGCTGTTACTACAAAACAAAAAAGATCGTGATGATAATTGGCAATCTCAAGTCTATTGGCTGGATAAGATTTGTGATCTTCTCCATAACTATACCGATGCCCTGATTGATGAAGTTCACTTAGGTTTATGGTTTAAGCGGAAATTGATTTACACCACTGGGGAATCAAGGCCTCTTTCCCAGGCGCTAATACAAAATGCCTTAGCACTTTATTCCTATATTGATACCGATTTTATTAAAAACGCTCCCAAACTTCCTAATGATTATAATTGGTCTGGCTTTAAACAAGGTCTTGCCAAAAAAATTATCAGCGATCAGTTGAGTCCCTTAAATCCCTTTTTCAATCTAGCCGTTAAAAATTATGGCGCTAATGTTGAAGCTGAACTTATCGACTATGTTTTAGGCACCTCGATAGCCATTCCTGAAGCAGTTCTTCATGCTAATGCCGAAGATAAAGCGGCTATTGCTTTTTATAAGCAGGAAATCAGCTCCGTTTTGAAAGATACCCTTTGCCGCAAGCTCAATGTTAAATATGGTGCCTCTAAAAGAGAAAATATCACCGCTACCGAAGCGACTTTGGCTATTCCTTACTTAGGCAATATGATTCCCAATGAACAAAGCCGTTTTGGTAATGAATTGGTATCGGTAAATACTACTATTCAGAAAATGCTTATTGAAGGCATTTCGAAAGCGCTTTTAGCTGATCAAATTTCAGCATGGCAGGTGCTCGCACGTCAGGAATTATCGCAAAATTCCAGCCTTAAACATTTGAATGAGACACCAACCGCAAGAGGTTTTGCTCTTATTGAAGGTAATTCTTATACCTTGTCCGATTTTGATGTCAATAATGAAGAACAAATGACAGCGCTGCACCAAAAATATAAAGAAAACCGATCCTTGCAATTCTCGCTTTTAAAAGATCGGATAATAAATCAAATTCATCAGGATAGCGGATTCATCCAAAGTGATGCCTTTAATCATGTGGATATTTATCGCAGTGCTCAGGGCACTTCCGGTACACCCGGAAAAGAAACTAAATACCATCAACGTTTAAAATTTAATAACAAGTCCTCGCTGGGGACGGACGCCTATGTCGTTGAATTATTGCGTCACAAAAATACTGAACTTTCGCATGAAGACTATAAAGACAATCCTGAACACTATTTGCAAAAGATATTGTTTAATTCAAAAGCAGGTGCGCGAACTCGTGCGATTGTTGATATTAATGCTACTTTTACAGGCGTAACCAATTTAGAAGTTGCCCAAACGATTGCGTCATTCACAAGGTCTAACCCAAAATTCTTTTCACACGATC
Organism: Tatlockia sp.; assembly: GCA_013697955.1. Classification (GTDB taxonomy): domain Bacteria; phylum Pseudomonadota; class Gammaproteobacteria; order Legionellales; family Legionellaceae; genus Tatlockia. Next base: position 8,665 of record JACCVV010000071.1, read on the forward strand.
TTAAATACGTTCTTTACTTTAACGCTGATCAAGTTCTTTGTGCGCTTACTATCAATAAACCGGAAGTTAGTATTATTTTAGGTACTTCGGATGAAAAAGAGATTTCAAGGTTGCTTCGCATATCTCCGGCAGAACGGTTTACCTATTACGATCAGGTTCATACTGTCGGTACTGATATCAGGCAATACGATGAAGCACATGCACACATACTGATGGACATAAAGGAAGAGGAGGAAACCGATACCTTTGATCCCTTTGCTCAAGGCAACCTGCGAATGAGACGTATAGGGCAAAGGCAAACCAATGAATTAATTTTACCGACTCGAGTTAAAGGCCTTCAATATAATGAGCTAATCGAGCGTCTTATAGAAAATCAGCAAAAGGCTTTGCCTCTTGATAATCTTTTTTCTGCAAAAGCACAAATGACCAACCTACTGCGACGCACTTGTCTTAACATGATTCAGAATTTACCTTCTGAAAAGGCGGAAGAAAAAGCGAATTTAGCCCAGCAATTTGAGCTCTTTTTCAAAGAAGTTCCTTCCCAGGATCTTTTTGCCCTTTATGGTGCGATTAATAAAAAGCAAAAAATAGGCGACATTTTCAAAACTTTCAAAAACCAATTGCTGGATCTTTGGAAAGAGTGCAATAAAAAAGCATTTATTGAGTTGACTGATACTAAACTTAAAGACATAAAAACTAAACTGCAAATAATAATTGATACTGCGACCCCAAATTGTCTTGAAGAATATGAAGAATTGCTTAACGCGGTTGCTAAAGAAGTTCAGATTCAAAAAATGATCCAAAAGCAGGTTGAGCGTGTAGAACTTAAGGCCTTTTTTGATCCTAAGCTATCTGAAGCTTATCAACGAAGCTGGTGCTATTTCGGAGCCAAAAATGAGTTAACGGTTCCAATCCATATTATTTGTGGGCAAGATGTATCTTTTTCTCCTAATCTTAAAGTCTCAAGAAATTATGCGGAAACTTATCTTGGCCAATCGGCTTTGATTACTGAAAAGTTAATGGGTAAATCGAAAGAGAATAACGGCCCGCAGCAAACCCTTAACGCCTTCCTTAAACCTGTTTTCCTGGTTTGGTACCATTTTACAAATAATGATCAAAATGAAAAAATTCTGGAAGCGATTATTGTAACCCCACAAGAAGCAAACGCTATTGCCAATCATTTTCCTAATGATAAAAATAACTGGATATCAACCACCTTAGATACTGTAGTAGCTGGAAAGAGACCTGAGGCTATTCTTGACAAAAAAGTCTATCAATCACTTCGTGAACAGGTGCGTTTTTTCAATGGGGATTTCTTAAGTCTCCTTGAACAGGAAACTCCTTTAATCTGGCTAAAAGAGAACACAGAAGAAAAATTAAATTTCTTTGAAAGCAAATTACAATGCTATCGCCCAGATTGTGAATTAGGACTACATCAATTAAAAACAGCGCTCACTCAGGCGAATGTGGAAGGCTTTGTACATATTGCGGAACATCCTTTTAAAGATTTAACCCAAACGGACTGGAAATCTCTATTTCCTAAAACCATCCCAGCTCAAGCTGCCGAATACAAGCGAGCAGCGGAAGCGTTTCATTACATGAATAAACATTGGCTTGATAAAGATTTAGTCGTAAGTGAGATTGAACAGCAGTTTGGGTTGGCAATGAGCTCTCTTGGCTATATTGATGATCATTTAAAATCCCTTACAGGATTTAAACAGTTAATAAAAGAAACTTATTATTTTGAACAACCCTTTTTGCAAAGGTTGCCTAAAGACGACCCCAAAATTAGGGCTTTTTTGGGAATTTCCCTTGAAAAATTTTATGAACGTCAAGGTATTGATCCAAATAAAACAGAGACTGAAGACCTTAAATGGCTAGAAGCCTGTCTCGCGGCAGTCAATCACCTGCGCGCCCACCCAGCCTTAGCAGACAAAAAAGATCCCTTCGCACTCACAATCGACGAATTGACAAGATTGGCTACTAAAAGTGAATTTTTAGACAAAATTGTAAAGGAAGAAACTCTTTCTAATAATTTAATTAGATCGATTTTACTTAACAAATGCTGCGATGAATCAATACAAAAACAATTGATTAATCTGGATTTTCCATTTGACCATCAAACCTTAGTCTTATTTGCAAAAAAATTTACAAATCTATCTTTAGTTGAACTATTGCTTCAGAAAAACCTTGATAATGCGACGCATGTAATTTTGTGCAATAACCCCCATTTACTGTCCACTCATTTATTAAAAATTCTTAATAAAACAGAGAGTGTTTGTACTCTCGAGAAGATTTTTAATCATCCTGCTGCTGATCATACAGTCCAGGAAGCCCTATTCAAGCATAAATCCTTTACTTCAGCCTTAGCAAAATCTTTGATCAATAAACAAAAACTCAAACCGGAAGCAATTCTCCAAATTTTAAAAAATCCAAAAGCCGTTAATGAGGATTTATTAATCTGTATTTTTGAGTCATTTAATTCCTCACCTGAAATACAGCTAGCCGTTCTAAAGCATCATGAATGCACAACAAAGATTAAATTAACCGCTATAGAACTAAGCAGCTTTTCTCCTGAGCTGGCGTCAGAAATGATCAAGACTTCTCCAAATTCCACATTTTATGGCTTACATAAAAAACTAATAAAAAATATTTTCAAATCTAACGAACTCTCAGAAGAGTGGGAAAAAATTCTGATTGCAATTATCAAAACCTATGATTCTGAAAGTCTGGATATATTACATCTCCTTGGCATTATTCAACAAAATGCATCTTTGATAAGTCCTGCCTTCGCCCTTGTTCTCTTTAATCGCTTTGGAGACTCTCTATTCGATAATCCAGTCTCTATCAAAACAATATACTATAATTTGCCCTTTGCAGGTATGCTTGAAATTGCAGACAAAGAAACGCTTAAAAAGATCACGGATTATGAGGAAACACGAAATTTATCCAAAGATTTTCTTAGATTGTTAAGCAAAAAGTGTAATGAAGAAAATCTATTCGCAGAATTTCTCAAGAGAAAAGATATCTCTGAGCTATTAGATGAAATGCTCTTAAATACTAAGCAGTTCCAATTTAATGAAGAAGACCTTTTGCTAATTCTAGAGAGAGCATATACAAGCTCTACACTCTCTTTAATCTATAGTTATAAGAATGCTTCAACCAAAGTTAAAGAAGGGGTATTAGCAAATGAGGCGCTGTCATCAGAATTCTTGAAGTTACTTTTCTTACAAAATCAGCTTAATGACGAAAAAATTATTGAAATGTTATCAACAAAAAGAGATTTCAGCTCTGACCTGCAAAAAACAATTATCGACGTGACCTCAAACCCAAATCTATTGTTATCGATGGTTGGGCCCAGTTTATATACACCCTTACTCAGCAAAATTGTAGAAAAGCCAGAATTTTCACCAGCTATTGCTAAGAAAATTTTAGATAGCAATTTGTATTCCAAGGATGTATTGCTGCAAATTGCCGAAATTGCTATTTCAAAAGTCAAAATAGATAAAATCTGGGAACCTTGTCTGCTTCAGATATTTGAAATTAATCCTGAAAAAATAAATGCAACAAAACTCAAAGAAATAATTCAGAAAAATAGTGCAAACCTAAGTACAAACTTGGCCTTTCACGCCATCTCTGTTTTTGGACAAGATATGGCAAAACATCTATTGCCTGAAAACATGATTGCCAATGCCACTGAATCTGAAATCAGAATTTTGCTGAAGCCTAATTGCAAAATAACTGAAGAAATGGAGCTATGGTTAGTTACCCGATGCCATACCAAAGAACTCATTGAACTCTTAGTAGAAAAGCCATTATTTTTTGAAAAAGCGCTAATTGCACTCTTAGAAAAATCTAATCTAACTGAAGATCAGTTATTTAAGCTCTCTATTAAAGCAAAATCCTCTATTACTTTGAAAATGATACATAACCATCAAGCCGCCACAGATAAAATAAAACTTTCGGTTTATCGTAATTCGAATCTTACATCTGCTCTGCTATTGGAAGGGTTTAAGGTGAAAGATGAGGCTTGGCTCGAGGTTTTAAATCACCCTGGAGCTGTTGATAAAAAGGTTTTCGCCCATATTGCAAAAGTGACTCAAATTCCAGAGGTTTTAGAAGCTGTAATTAAGGATTTCCGTATCGATTGCGATATTCTTTCAATAGCAATGGAAAATGAACAATTTTCCTACAAGCTTGCAAAATGGATAGATAACTCTTGGACTAAATGGCCCAATTCCTTTTTGAAAAAATATTTTGAAAAAGCCTTCGATCTTAGCCGGGATGCCAGCCAGCAGGAAAAGGAACATTGGGAGCAATGCCTCCATAGCTTATTTTTACGTTACGGTCGTTATAATAAAGAGGAGGAGATCCTTGAGATCTTCTTAAAAGAACAAATTCAAATGCCAAAGCTTGGTTTGTTACTATTAAGAGCTTACGGTGAAAAAATTGTAGCCCAATTACCAATTTTCAAAATGATTTCTATTGCCGATACTGACGATCTTCGGCTAATTGCCAATAAGCAACAAACCGGTAGGCTTGCCGACGAGCAACTTAATTTATTAGCTGCGCAGTGCAATGACTTTGTAATGATTGATACCTTGCTGCAAAGGCCGGAACTCAGCCCTCAAGTTTTGCAATGTGTTCTCGCAAAACCGCTTCGCTACACAAGTCTTTCTACTGCACTCCAACATCCTAATTTTAGCCCAGCCGATCAACAAACCTGGCTCGAGAACATGGCTAAATGGGAGAAAACAAGAAAAAATGAGCTATTAAATTCCCCAAATACAAAACTAAAACTTTCCTCTGCTCTTGATGCGCTTCGGTTGAAAGCTTGTCAACATGCTGTAAAAGCACTTAGTGATGATAAATATGAACCCGTAGCAAGGGAAGCCATCAACCTTTACCAAAAACTGAATCAGGAAGTAGAAGATTATTTATCTAAGAGAACAAACGTCCAGGACTTTCAAAAAAATTGTAAAGTTGCGATTAATTACGCCTTACCCGTTTTAGGGGAACATCGTGGATATAAACAAATATTTATGGATATTATTAATGCAGTTCTAAACGTGGTTACTCTTCGTTTTGCTTGGTCAAATCAATGGCGCTTCTTTGAACTTAAAACGGAAACGGTAGAAAAAGTAGATGAATTTGGTGAAAGTCTTAAAAAAATAGCGGTTATTTAAGATTGATGGGTTTTATGCATTCAATCTAGAGCTAAGTTCATCTGTAATTAGGTTCAAATAGGCAGCAGGGAAAAAAAGGAACTATATTATAAAGGTCAATGAGTAAATGGAGTTTCAAATGAAAAATACCAATTTGACCTTTAAATTCAAAAGATTAAATCTGTTTATCCTGCCATTTTTTTTAATGATGCCCTTTGCAGGAGCAAATGCTGCATGCTGTACCAGCCATGGCGGAGTTGCTTCCTGTAATAAGGTTACCGGTTATAAAATGTGCAAAGACGGTACTGCATCTCCGACTTGCACCTGTGCTAAAACAAAAGCCGCTGCGATTAAGGCTAAAAGCAAAGCCACAACCCAAACTAAAAGCACCTGGTTTGGCACAAAAACATCAATAATGTCTGATAGTTATAGTGCCAAGGGTTGTTGTTCCCGTCATGGAGGTGTTGCTAAATGCAATAAGCTTAAAAAGCTCTTAACCTGTAAAGATGGCTCCTTATCATCAAGTTGCAGCTGTCGCTAATTTTTCTGGGGCTTATAGCCCCCTTAATAGCGAATAAATCATTATGACTACAGTTAGCGAATGGTGGATGTGGTTAGTTTTTTTGGCCTTTGTTGCCGTGATGCTACTTATTGATTTATTCCTCTTCAACGGACGAAAAGTCCATCGAATTTCAACCAAAGAAGCACTCTCCTGGACTATAGTCTGGTTCTCCTTAACGCTAATTTTTAACCTGCTTTTCTGGTGGTATCTTCTTCACACTACAAGTAATGAAATTGCCAATGAAAAAGCACTGGAATTTTTCACGGGTTATTTGGTAGAAAAATCCCTTTCAATCGATAATATTTTCGTTTTTTTGATGATTTTTAATTATTTTTCCATACCGGAAAAATATCAACGTCGAGTGCTCATTTATGGGGTAATAGGCGCCATTGTGATGCGTTTTATAATTATCTTAATGGGCATTTGGGTAGTCAATCAATTTCACTGGGTACTTTATCTTTTTGGATTGTTTATGTTAATTACAGGTCTAAGAATGCTTTTCTTTGCTCAGCAAGAAATCCATCTTGAAAAGAATCCTGTTCTACTTTGGCTGCGCAAACATCTTCGAATTAGCGATAGCCTGCATGATGAACATTTTTTTATTAAACAAAAGGGACTTTTGTACGCGACGCCTCTTTTTCTTGTGCTTATTCTGGTTGAGGTCAGTGATTTAATTTTTGCAGTCGATTCAATTCCGGCTATTTTCGCAATAACTAAAGATCCTTTTATTGTATTTACATCAAATATCTTTGCCATTCTGGGCTTGCGAGCTTTGTATTTTTTATTGGTAAACATGCACAATCGCTTTCATTTTCTTAAATATGGACTGGGTTTTATTCTTATTTTTATAGGACTAAAGATGCTCATCGCACCCTGGATTAAAATCCCTGTTTTCATTGCCTTGGGAGTAGTCATTTTTGCTTTGATTTTAAGTATTAGTTTAAGCATCTTTTTGGCGAAGAAAAAATGATTTTTCCTTCGCTTTTTACATTTAAAAAAACCGATTTTTCTTTATTGTTGGCTCATCTTCATCACTAGATTCAGAATTTTCTCCTGAACTGTAAAAAGAATTTCGATTTCTTTTTTTAATGATATAAATTTCTTGGGAGTTTTTACTTGCTTCCTCAGAGCTTTCTCCAGAATCAGAGCTATTCTCTGATTGTTCACTGGTATTGCTCTCCGATTCTTCGCTTATCAGATCTGAAGAAGAAAAACCACTTATTTGGTTTGAGGAATCATCATCACCTTCAAATTCGATTTCTCTTTCTTCACATAAATATTTGTCATAGCCATATAGTTCAAAACCCACCTGCATTGAGCATTGGCTGTCTACTAATTCAATCACAGAGTGACTCCAACAATTTTCAGGGGAAGGAGCCAGGTAAATTTTAAAATTTTCAAACAAGTTAAGATCTTGCCAATAGTTCATTATCAGTTTAATACCAATTGAGAATGACATGAGATTTCCGCCGGTAATGACTAACCTGAGATTAGATGAATATCCCTTCGAATTTAATTCAGTTTTTAAATCAGTAATTGCTGAAAAGAGATCTTTTTCTTCAAATGTTTTTGGAATGTAATGATGCGCCATGCAGGCAGTTATACGAGAATCATTTTCCGCAATGATTAAGATACCGAGGCAAGGTTTTAATTGATTGATGATTATTAATCCGTTATTTTCAATAAGCCCTTTATCATCAGGATTAGACAAAAAAATACTATTTTCATTATCATTTTGCGGAGTTTTATGGGAGTTTTGAATACTAATAACGTCAACTGAGTTTTTATTTTTTTGATCCAATTCTTTTAAATTAGTCTCGTAAAATGTAATAAATAAGTCACAAGAAGTTTTTATTTCACTTAGGTCTTGAAAATAGCTCTTATAAGATTCAGCTTCCTGATCAAATATCTCCAGCATTTCTTCGAGTGACTCTTCAGTGTTTTTCTCTTGATAGGCAAATATATTACCGATGCTTTCTTTTCTTTGATCTTCAACTTCAGAAAGGGCAAATAGAGCAGTCAATAAATTCGCTTTGAGAGATTCTTTTTTAAAGTTTTTAAATTCATTTTTAGTCAGGAAAGTTAAAGCAATCGATAGTAATTTAGAGGTCAAATATGCATCATGAAAACCATCTTTGGCAATATCAGGTAATTTTTGAATTTCTCCTGACGCTAATTTGGCATTTTCTGAGCCTAAAAAATTCAAAATTTTTATAAACCTTTTTTTAAAAAAACTTATTTTATTCATATCGTCACCGTATTGATAATCTGCCCTTTTAAGAAAGACATAATTATACACGGATTTGGTTATATTTTGGTCATTTTTTTATGTATGATAGTTAGAAAAAATGGATCTAAGCCGATATAGACGGCTTAGATCCTGATTGATTAGCTACAATTTCCACTAATTACGCAATTCTTCAGTGATTTTGCGAAATTGAAGTTATTATCCTGGTCGTAGGTGATTTCCCACTCAAAAACACCGCCAAGGCCTGGATAAGCTCTTGGAGGGACATAGTTACCACAACTATTTGGACCTGGAACCGCAGTTCTCAAGCATTGAATAGCCCTTTTTATCATCGAGCTCACAGCTGGTGGTGCGCCATCGCTTTGACCCGATGCATTCGGTGCTGGATAACCTAATACAACCTGCTCAGGCTTTAAGTAACTAATGTAAGGTTGAAAGCCTGTTTGCTGACCGTTAGTCGTTCTTGCTGGCCAATTTTCCAATAAATTAGTAGCAAAGGCGACCGAAGCATCTGGCGTATTAGTTATGTTGGGGTCATAACAAACCAAATCCAGACCATAAGCACAGCCGGAGTTATAAACTTGAATCCCAACCCAGGCTAGCGATTGATAGGTTTGCATGATCAACGATGCATAATTCCCCCAAACACCATCAAATCCTCGAGTCGCAGCAACGTTTGCTATTTGCGGCGTTAAGGTGATTAGTAATTCAGGATGTTTGTTATGCATGGTATTGATGATATTAGCCATGACAGCGATATCACCGGTTGGATTAGCAAAGGTGCCACTGCCATTCAAACCGTGTTCGATATCAATATCAAAACCATCAAAACTATATTGACTCATTAAATTTTCCAGGGAGGCAATAAAGGTTTGCTCAAAGGCTAATGGAGATGAAGCCAAAGTTAGCACATCATGGAAATTCACTGAGGTATTGTTTATTGAAGTTAAGGCCCCGCCTAAAGATAGCAATACTTTAATACCCGCATCATGCAGCGATTTTATATAGCTTGCAGAAACAGTATCAAAGGCAGCAACAATTTGGCCTGGCGAGGAAGTGCTAAATACACCAAAGGCAACCATCACATGCGTATATCCTGCACCTGCAATTGCAGAAGCCGGTGGCGGTGTTTTCCAGCCTGGCACATAGGCAATTATTCGGGCACTTGCACCGCCAGAATTTTGCCTATAGGTAATCGTTTCTGTCCCATTTGCTGTTGCAGTTAAGGGCTGAGGCGAATAACTAATTGTATAACCATTAATAGTAGCGGCCGATACGGTATAGATTGCGCCGTTCGTTAATTGAACAACACCACTTCCAGCGCCGTTACTCAGAGATATACTTTTTACAACTGGTGAAAGGTTATTACCAGGCGTAAAGGTCACATTCACTGAGGAAAGAGTGGCTGGAGCTCCAGATATACTGACATTAATATTATCCTGCGCGACCTGTTTACAGGCATAACTGATATTAACTGTCGGTGCCGTTAAAGCTGCCGTGGCACTAGCTGGGTTAAAGGTAGGAGCACAATTAAATCCATTAAAGCTTATGGCAGGAGTTGAAAAACTGTAACTGACGCCATTAGTAAGGGTATTAACCGTAGTTGAAGAACCCCAGGATACCGTTGCTGTTGTTGAACTACCATTATCTGCTCTTTTCAAAGTGACTATTGGCTTTTGGGTATAACCTGCCAATTCAGAGGGTAAGGTCTGCAGGGTTAGATTAATTCCACCGCTTGCCTGTGTCGCTTTATAACTGATAGCTGAGGAGACAATGTTTCCACTACTTACCGTTAGAGTTGCGGGATTTGCAGTTCCTGCATAAACAATTCCGCTACTATCAGTGACTGTAAGAGGCGAAAGCGTATAGCTGCCTGCTGCTAATCCGCTAACCAGTTGATGTCCAGCCCAAGGCACTTGGACTTGACTCACTTTTTGGCCATTGATACTAACGTCTACCAAGGCATAGTCTTGAGAAACATTAGCAGGCTTGGATGTAGCATTGGTTAAATCAATCGAGCCGCTAGCTGGTGTTGACCCTAAATAAACAAGAGCAGAGGTGGCAACATAATCAGTAGAAGGCGCGCCATATATGATAGTAAAGGATTGACCATCAGCCAGCTGAGATTTAGCGCCAGGGCCGTTAAATTGCAGCGATAGTGAAGCTAAATAAATACCCTCAGACTGAGGTTGTGAGGTAATTTGAAGATTATTTGTGGGATAAGAAAGCGGCGCAAAATTACCCCAAAAGTTGGTATTAAGATTTTTTTTATTCTGAAAAGTTATTGCTGCATTTTGAAAATCAACAGCCTGACCGCAGTTATTTGTCACTTTTAAATTAATTGATTTCCAAAATTCACTGCCGCTTGTGGAAAAATTGGTTGAAATACAAGCTGTAGGCTGTGGAGCGATTATCGGTGTTTGTGCATAGCCTTCAGCACCCAATACAGCTAAACCCAAAGTAAATAGTATATGCTTTTTCATAAATCTCCTTATCTATTACGTTTGTAGCGCAAACAAATATAACTTTTCAATTCAGCTAATGTCTACTTTTAATGTAAACAAGTTTAACTAGTTCAGACTAAATTAGATTGATGATGTCTATATATTGCGGAGTTCCAGGAATTCTTCAGTAGATCTATCATTCGTGATTTAAAGCTCATTTTGCCTGTGAAAGGCCTATTATTGCTGATTAGGTTTAGACATTTTTAAGCACAAGCTAATAAATGAATTCGAAATTACTTTATTTAAAATTTTTATCATTTTTGAGGTAAAATCGCGCCCTTATTTGATTTAGATTTTAATCATGCCAAAGATAGTCAATTTAACCAATGTGTGATCCGGAAGACACCCAGGTTTTATTTCAATTTTGGAAGCGCAAGCACAATTAAGGATAAATGTTTGGCAGAGATTCAAGACTTACCAATTGGCATATGGTGTAGATTTTTTTCTAGGGAAAAATACCGTATTAGCCCTTATTAAAGATGATCAATCCCTTAAAAAAATTTTTTCACTCGAGCAGCGAATCGCATTAACAAAAAACCTGGCTTGATCCATCGGGATATAAAACCCTTTTAAGCGATCTTCAATTGTTCAAGCCATTAAAAAATTTGTTGAGCTATCCAATCAACCTGTAATTGATCCCCCATACTTCGGAAATAGGGCAAGACCTCACAAATTTAAAAATATCACCTGGGATATCTTTTTTTAAACCAGAGCCAGACTCCACTTCTAAGGAATTGAATGAAACTTTGAAACTAAAGTTTTGTAGAATGCTTACCTAACATCTGCTCTTTGTTAATCTAAACTCAACTTTAAAATTCACGATAAATCAAGTTATATAAAAATAAAATTTTTTAAATCGAGGCTGTTTTTTCAATATTTCTTTGTTATGATAGCCGTTCTTTCGCCTTAAGATCCATCCATCAAATCTGTGGATATCTATTCCTGATTATCTAATTAAATTCAATTTACTTTTACTCTTAAATTCCAAGAACCCTTATAACCATTGATCTTTAAGACACAAATTCAATTTCATTAAAAAAATTTTTATCCACAAAATCTGTGGATAATCCTGTGAACAGTCTCTAAAACACCTTAAAAATAAAGCGCAAAGTCTGAGTGCGCTAGATCTTACCAATTCAAAATTAACGGGCTTAAATTTTTTCCTTTGGATGAGGAAAAAACTCCGCAAGAAGCGCAGAAATTTCAAGAGCTGTAGGCTTTGATTCCCCAAAATAAATAAAAATTAGTGTTTCTGTAATTTTGGGAACAACAATTTCAGGATCAGGTTCATAAATCATGCGAATGGGATGGGTTTGATCGATATTAATCCAATAGCCAGCTAATCCGAATTTATCCCCAGACTGAACCTTAGTTCCTTTATATGTATTTTCATTCATAATCATCTCCTACTTATAGTGTAGCTTTTACGAGGAAGTTGGTTTAATAACGAAGTTTATTTGGAAAATCGCATTAGAGTCTGCTAACATTTCGCCTTTTAGTCTGTAGCAGGCAATAATGCACTCATCGAAGAATGCCTATATAAAAGAAATAGTTGCTTGGTCGCTTTATGATTTTGCCAGTTCACCCTACTTTGTTGTAATCCTCACCTTTGTCTTTGCCGCCTATTTTTCCAAATCGATTGCGCCAAATATGATTGAGGGCACTGCCTTATGGGGTTATACAAGCTCAGCGTCTGCTTTTATGATTGCGATCGTTAGCCCTATTCTCGGAGCAATAGCTGATTATGGTGGACATCATAAACGCTGGCTCTTTGGTTTTACTTATATGGGTATAATCGCAACCAGTTGTTTATGGTTTGCTTATCCTGGTCAAAATTATATTTGGTTCACCTTGACCTGCGTTTTTATTTCAAATTTTGCTCTGGAAGTTGCTACAGTTTTCTATAATGCATTTTTACCAAGAATAGCCCCGGCAAAGTACCTTGGCCGAGTATCCGGTTGGGCTTGGAGTTTTGGCTATCTTGGCGGAATTTTATGTTTAATTATTTCGCTTTACGTTTTTATTGAGGGCGATCTTGGCCTGTGGTTGGGCAAAGATAATCTTGCTAATGTTCGGTCTGTAGCAATACTGGTTGCAGTCTGGCTCGCTGTATTTAGCTTGCCCTTATTAATAGCCCCATCAACAGCTATTAAGCCGTTGGCCACACAGGCTGCTGTCAAAAAGGGCATGTATGAATTACTCCAGACGATTAAAAACCTTCCAGCTCAACGCAATTTACTCTTGTTTTTAATTGCCCGCACCATCTATATGGATGGACTCAATACCCTTTTTGCTTTAGGAGGTATTTTTGCTGCTGGAACCTTTAATTTATCAGTAACTGAAGTCGTTATGTTTGGTATTATTATTAACATCATGGCTGGAATTGGTGCAGCGGGCTTTGCCTGGTGTGATGATTGGTTGGGTTCAAAAAAAACTATTACGATTTCTTTAGGCTGCCTATTAGTAACTTATTGTTTCTTACTAACAGTAAGATCTGTTAGTTTATTCTGGCTCTTCGCCCCCATCTTGGGCATTTTTGTAGGTCCTGTACAATCAGCCAGTCGAACTTTTCTCGCCAGATTGGCAAAACCTGATGAAATTACCAGAATGTATGGTATTTACTCGTTAACCGGCAAAATAACTAGCTTTTTAGGTCCTTTATTAGTTGGAATCTTTACCACCTTTTTTCATAGTCAACGTATGGGAATGGCTGTTTTAATTCCCTTCTTTGTTATCGGAGCTGGGATACTTATGTTGGTTGAAGAAAAAAAATGAGTTATCGATATTAAATAGGATATTGATTTTAAAGGAAATAAATGTTTCTTTTGTAATATTGTATAACAAAATCGTTTATGGCAAAATTTGTGCCATCTCCTGATCTTGGTTATTTATATGCGCAATAACATATTGGCTTTTCTGTTGTTAGCTCTATCCTCTAATATCTTCGCTTCTGACACTATCCATTTGTACCAAGCTCCACTTTCAAATCTCTCCAATTTTAAATTTGTCAATAAACTACATGGCTCTCCTCTTTTACAGACTGATACCCAGATCATAAATGATGCCTTATATGCATTAAATGAAACCAAAGACGGCCCTAATACTGTAACGCGCTATCAACAGTTGTTTAAAGGAATACCCATCGTTGGTGCTCAAGTTATGGTTGTAAAATCTAATTCTAAAAGTCTTAATATTAAAAATTCCCAAGTCAATGGCCAGATCGTTAAAGATATTCAGCTCGATATTAAGCCTGCAATTTCCAGTCAAGAGGCACTAGGTTTAGCTAAGAAATCTTACTTTGATAAATATGCCTATTCCGGCTCTAAGGCAGAATTGAGCCAATTACAAATTAGACCGTATGAAAATGGCGAATTAAGGATAACTTACCTCGTTTCTTTTTTAAGCAGAGATATAAAGGGTAAGCCAGTTTGGCCAATTTTTATAATTGATGCTCAAAGCGGTACTATCCTCCAACAATGGAACAACATAAAAAACTATTTGGATAGCGGGCCAGGTGGTAATGAAAAAGTCCATGAGTATTGGTACGGCAAGGATGGTTTGCCCTCACTTGATGTAGTCCAAAAAGGCTCTAATTGCGTAATGGAAAGTAAAATTGTCAGGCTTGTCAATTTAAAATCTAAATGGGATTGGGATAATACAATTTTAGCGCCGTCTCAATATGATTGTGACAAAAATGTGGAAGAAACAATCAATGGTGCTTTTTCGCCTTCAAATGATGCCTATTATTTTGGTCACATCATTGTTGAAATGTATAAAAATTGGTATGGCTTAAACGCTTTGCAACACGATGACGGCAGTCCAATGCAACTTATTATGCGGGTCCATTTTGGTAGACTTTTTGACAATGCTTTTTGGAACGGACAAAGCATGTCTTTTGGTGACGGCGATGAGTTATTCCCTTTAATTTCCCTAGACATAACAGGTCATGAAGTAACCCATGGCTTTACCGAACACCATTCCAACCTCGAATATCACGATGAATCAGGGGCGATTAACGAGTCTCTTTCCGACATGGCAGGCCAAGCAGCCCGTGCTTATCTACTGGAAACAAACCCTGCACTCTACAATAAATCTCATATCACACCCAATAAAATAACTTGGGGAGTTGGTGAGACTGTTATGAGAGACCAATTTGGCACTGCATTGCGCTATATGGATCAGCCCTCAACAGATGGCGATTCTGCTGACTGTTTAGATAAATCTTTGGCTCGTCGAAATGGCGCTAAATGTGGAATTAGCTACAAGGAACTTCTGACTAACGCCAGTCGTATAGATAATCCTGATGATCGACAAAATTATATTGTGCACACTGCAAGCGGTATATTTAACAAAGCATTCTATTTGCTTTCACAGAAAATAGGTATTAAAGAAGCTTATCATGCCATGGCCTTGGCCAATATTAAATATTGGCGACCCAATACTGGGTTTAAATCAGGAGCTTGCGGAGCCCTTTTTGCCGGGAAAGATTTGGGCCTGGATCCAAATCTCTTTAAGACTGCATTTGCACAAGTTGGAGTAGATACTCAAAGTTGCTTTAATTGATAATTTTATAGCTAGGGATAAAATCTAAATTTAAATGGGTTTAAAAATTTATTATTCAAATTAAAAATCATGACCTACTCAATCTCGGAGTTATTGTGATTGAATAGCAGATAAGGATATACTCCTTGACCAAAAATTATCGAGTTTTAATTCAATGCTCAGTTACCAACACGGGTATCATGCCGGCCATTTTGCGGATGTTGTAAAACACCTGACTCTAGCGCGCTTACTCAATTATATGACTCTCAAAGATAAACCGCTTTTTTATCTTGAGACTCATTCAGGGCGTGGTCTTTATGATTTGCAAAGCAGTCAGGCCTCAAAAACGAAGGAACATTGCCAGGGGATAGATATACTTTGGCAACAAAAAGCAAGCTTACCTTCCGTTTTTGCTCCTTATATTGAAATCATCAATGAGGCTAACAAAACAGAAAAACTGCGTTTTTATCCTGGCTCACCTTACATTGCTATAGATATGCTTCGAGAGCAGGACAGGATATATTGCTGTGAATTGCACCCGCGCGAGTTTGAGTATCTACAAAAATTGCCCCATCCCGACAAGCGTGTTTTTTATAGCCATAGCGACGGAATCGCTAGCCTAAATGCACTGATACCTCCACCGGAACGTCGAGGTTTAATTTTTATTGATCCTTCTTTTGAAGTAAAAACCGAATACAAAGAAATCCCTAAAGCAATACATGCCGCATACCAACGCTTTTCAACTGGTGTTTATTGCCTTTGGTATCCTTTAGTTGATCAGTTTTATCATGATCAATTGTTGCGTACCATGGCAAAAATTGGGGCTGAAAGTGCGCTTCGAGTTGAGTTTTCAATGATAAATTCAAAACAAATCGGTATGACAGGCTGTGGCTTATGGATTATTAATCCTCCTTTTACACTCGCTGAAGATCTAAAAATTGCTCTTCAATATCTAAAAGGCTTATTTAATCCGGCAAACTCTTCTTACCTGATTGAAACAATCTAAATGTACTAGACTCTTAGATAGAGGGGGCTTTGATATGAAGATCAAATCAGTTTCCGCTTTTTATGATAATTATATTTGGTTGATCCTGGATGAGGACAGTGGTGAGTGTTGCTGCGTTGATCCCGGTGAGGCAGAGCCTGTACTTAGGTTTCTTCAAAGGGAAGATTTTAGACTAAAAGCCATACTTCTGACGCATCACCACCACGATCATATCGGTGGAACTATTGAACTTATTCAAAAATATCCTAACCTTTCTATATATGGACCTGCAGATAATCGCATTCCAAATCTGACTCATGTTATGAAAGATGGAGATTATTTAAACAAATTATCCTGTCGTTTTCAGATTCTAGCTACTCCAGGCCATACTTCAACGCATATTAGTTATTATGAGCCGAATTTGGGCTGGTTATTCTGTGGTGATACGCTGTTCTCAGCTGGCTGTGGAAGAGTTTTTGATGGCACTATTGAAGAACTTCATGATTCGTTGCAAACGCTTAGAAATCTCCCCGATGAAACCGAAGTTTATTGTGCTCATGAATACACTCAGAAAAACCTCCGTTTTGCAGCAAAGGTAGAGCCGGAAAATCAAACCATTCGAAACTACGCCCATCGCCTGATCGCCAAGGAAAATCAAATTTCGCTACCCTCTAGCATTGCAGTTGAGAAGCAGATCAATCCCTTTTTTCGAACTCAGGAAGAGGCTGTTCAAGCCTTTGCCTTGAATAATGGTTCAAAAGATAAAGACTCTTTATCGGTATTTAAACGGTTACGTTCGGAAAAGGATCATTTCTAGCCGTAATTCTTTAGAAAGTTCAGCCAAGTGACTCTTAGAGCTTTTCCTGGAATTCTTTAGTACACTGTTCATCTATGCGGTAATAATGGGCTTTAATATTGAAATTAAGACTTTTAGGTTTGGTTTTTCTTTTCTACCTTTCTTTTTTTTCAATTGGCTTAGAGGCTAGTACAGCTCCTAATGTCTGGGATGTTTTAAGAAGCCAATTTAAACTTAACCATGATGTCAAGCAATCGGAAGTACAGGCACAGTTGCATTGGTTCATGAACCATCCTGGTTATTTGCAGCAGTTAGTTAAATCAAAACCATATATTTATCATATAGTTAGCACTTTAAAAAGCCGAGATTTGCCTGGCGAGCTTGCGCTTTTGCCCATGATAGAAAGCGCTTACAATCCTTTTGCGTATTCAACAGTGGGTGCTGCAGGCCTATGGCAATTCATGCCGGGAACTGGTTCTTCCTGGGGTTTAACGCAGGATTGGTGGTTTGATGCGCGGCGCTCTATTCCCTCTTCGACAAATGCCGCTTTGAATTACCTGAGTTATCTAAATCGATATTTTAATGGCAATTGGATACTGGCAATTGCAGCCTATGACGCGGGTGAAGGTGCTGTTTCGCGAGCCGTTAAAGCGAGTGGAAATTCTCTATTTTGGGGATTGCCCTTACCTCAAGAAACAAAAACCTATGTCCCTCGCCTTCTAGCCCTTGCCGAAATTATTCAATATCCAGAACGCTATCGAATCAATTTACCCGAAATAGCCCACGAACCGTATTTTGAAGAAGTGAATATCGGCAGCCAAATTGATCTCAATCAAGCAGCAAAACTTGCCGGTATTTCTTATAAGGATCTGATTAGCTTAAATCCAGGATATAATCGCTGGGCAACAGCACCAAACCAACCATTCAAGCTATTGATTCCAAAAGCAAATGTAGCTGCTTTTAACCTCAATCTGGCTGGAGTACCTAATGATAAACGCGTCAGTTGGACAAGACATCAGGTGCAAATCGGTGATACTTTGGAATCCATTGCCCAACGTTATTTTACAACTGCCAAACTAATCCACGAACTTAATCAGTTACAAAACAATGAGTTGAGATCAGGCCAGTTAATTTTGATTCCCAGCACTAAAAATATTGCTCTAACTGCTATAAAAAGAATAAAACCCATAATAGAAGCAGATAGGCCTATTAGCTCTTTAGTTTACAAAGTGATTCACATTGTTCAGCCAGGGGATAGTTATCAAAGCTTGGAAACTAGATATAAGGTCAGCATGTCCAACATTCAGGACTGGAACAATATTAAAGTCAACACCCCTCTCCAAACTGGAATGCAACTGATTATCTGGAAACCTTCAATCATAAATGGCCTTTATACGGTTAAAGCAGGAGATAGTTTAGGTTCGATTGCAAAATTGAATAATACCGAGGTTAAAACGCTTATCAATCTAAATCCTGGCCTTGGGCAAAAGGCATTGAAGCCAGGCCAGCAGATAGTGATAGGCTAGCTGAATGAATCAACGTTATTTTTGATGAATGAAGATCTCCGACAAATTTATCACTTTTTTTATAAGCCTCATTCAAAGTGGCTAGCTTTTTGTACAGAGGATAAACAGGTGAAAAGATCTCTGAAATTTTTAATTAGGACTTTTAATTAACGTTATGTATAATTATTTATTATATTGTGATAAATTGAGTAAATCCGCTCACAATAAAACGGCTTGGCCTTCAATTTTAAGTGAGAATAACAAAAGCGCTTAAAATTTGATGTGATTGCAAAAACAAACCTATTTTTAAAATCTGTATTAAATATCAGTATCATAATTTTACAAAAGACCGCAAAATCATGTGATATACTTAATTAACTATAATATCTAATAGATTCTATGAAATTTCTCTTTGATTTTTTCCCGATAATTATTTTTTTCATCAGTTATAAGCTGTTTGGAATTTATACCGCCACCGCAATTGCCATGGCGGCATCACTTTTTCAAGTTCTTTTTCATCGATTTAAACATCATCGTTTTGAGAAAATGCATCTAATTAGCTTTGGTTTACTCTTTGTTTTAGGAGGAGCTACTTTATTTTTTCACAACCCCTGGTTTATAAAATGGAAGCCTACAGGCATTTATTGGTTAACGTCACTGGTTTTTCTTTTCTCGCCACTGGTGAGTAAAAAAACGCTAATTCAAAAGATGATGGAGGGAAACATTAGCTTACCTCCCAAAATTTGGTTTCGTTTAAATTTAGCCTGGGTTCTCTTTTTTATATTAATGGGCGCAGTTAATCTTTATGTTGCTTATTATTTCAGTACTGACATCTGGGTTAACTTTAAATTGTTTGGTGGGGCAGGATTCACCCTGGTCTTTGTTTTTTTACAAGCATTATACTTAACCAGACACATAATTGATAAGGATATGAAACAACAACCCTCTGGCGATTCCTAGAAAATCGCCTCAAAAGTTTAGGAGCAGCAATGAGATTGCTACTGGTTGAAGATGACGAATTACTTGGTGATGCTGTAAAAGCGGGTTTGACCCAATTTGGTTATGTTGTCGATTGGCTAAAAGACGGTGAAGCAGCTCGAGCCGCTGTGAAGTCAGAATCCTTCGAATTAATTATTTTAGATCTGGGCTTGCCCAAACTTTCAGGCCTCGCTTTTTTACAATCTATCCGCCAGGACGGAAATTCGACACCAGTTATTATCTTGACGGCACGTGAAACAGTAGGGGATCGAATTAAAGGTTTAGATAGCGGTGCGGATGATTACATGACCAAGCCATTTGATCTCAATGAATTATCCGCCAGAGTTCGGGCCTTGGTCAGGCGTTCACAAGGTCGGGCGGATTCAGTTTTGCAATATCGCAATGTGACGCTTGACCCTGCAGCCCATTCTGTCTATGTGGATGAGGTTATGGTGAACGTGCCAAGGCGTGAGTTTGCCCTTTTACAGAAATTACTGGAAAACAGCGGTCAAGTTTTATCACGCGAACAGCTCATGCAAAGTATTTATGGCTGGGATGAAGATGTGGATTCAAATGCGCTTGAGGTACATATTCACAATTTACGAAAAAAACTGAACGCCAACTTTATTCGTACTATTAGAGGTGTAGGCTACATGGTTGAAAAGAGCGAGAGTAATTAAGTCTGTGAAATCTTCAATTCGTAAATTTTTATTAATCAATTTATTGTTGGCAATAACAATAACTACTACCCTGACCGCAATAGGTAATTACTATCTAGATCAAAAGGACATTCAGGAGCATCTCGATACCTTAATGGCCATTTCGGCCTTATCTTACCAGGCTTTATTGGGCGATGACTTGCATCAGCGACCGCTTACCAAAATCCAGGATGCGCTCGAAGTTATTCCTCAAAAAATTGATAACTATTCGCAACGACGCTTCTTAAATGATCTACCCCCAAAAACCTATCTCGAAAAATTTAACTTTCAGGTTTGGACAAATGGCGGAAAGCTTTTGTTGCATTCCCCAACTGCTCCCAAAATTCCCTTAACTGCTGAAGTTGATGGATTTAGTGACAAGATGTTGGGTAAACAAAAGTGGCGTGTTTTCACCGCTTACAACGATAAAGCAGGAGTGCGAACTGTTCTTGCCGAACGTTACGATACTCGAAATGAATTAGGTCATCGCATTGCTCAGGATGATCTCTATATCATGCTGCTCACCTTTCCCTTATCAGGATTATTGATCTGGATTATTATTGGTCGAGGTTTAGACTCCTTGGATCGCGTAGCCCAGGAAGTTGCAAACCGTGCCCCGACTCATTTGGAGCCTGTCGATCTTGAGGAAGTTCCTGAAGAAATTAAACCCGTTATCGATGAATTAAATAAATTGTTTTATCGGCTTCAAGAAGGCTTTGAACGTGAAAAACGCTTTGCAGCTGATGCGGCTCATGAGCTGCGAACTCCACTTGCAGCCCTTAAAGCGCAAGCTCAAGTGGCATTGAATACCAATAACATTGAAGAAAAAAACCTGGCCTTGCATAAATTGATTGCTTCCGTAAATCG
Organism: Tatlockia sp.; assembly: GCA_013697955.1. GTDB lineage: Bacteria > Pseudomonadota > Gammaproteobacteria > Legionellales > Legionellaceae > Tatlockia. Next base: position 29,515 of record JACCVV010000071.1, read on the forward strand.
TAGCACTCATATTGTTCAACAGTTGCTTACTATGAGTAAATTAGTTCCGGAAGCATCCAGCATAAATGATATTGACGAGGTGAATTTAGTTAAAATTACCCGAGAAGTATTGGCTATGCTGGCCCCAAGTGCTGTAGAAAAACAAATCGAACTTGATTTTGAACATGATGAAAACCTGGCTTCCTTTAATGGCAATCTTACCGCCTTAAGCATTCTTATACGTAATCTTGTCGATAACGCAATCCGTTATTGTAAGGAAAAAGGCAAGGTTTCTGTTCGAGTCTATGCCAAAAATCAGAATCTTATTCTTGAAGTTTGCGATAATGGCCCCGGCATTCCTATCGAATTACAAAGCCGGGTATTTGAGCGTTTCTTCCGCGTTTTAGGTAATAAAAGCACAGGAAGCGGGCTTGGGTTGGCAATAGTACGACAGATTACGGATTTGCATGGCGGACAGGTCGAACTCAGTTCACCTAGTGAAGGAACAGGACTCATCGTGCGAGTTTATTTCCCAATACCAGGACCTAATTTTTTATAGTATAAAAATTCCTACCAACGCTCATCAATAATCCGCTGGCCGCTATATTCATCAATTCGTCGCTTGGTAGCAGGTGAAATGTCTGAAGGTAAATTGTTCAGATCAAACCATGCCTCAGCTAAAATCTCCCAAGAATGAATCTCTTTTTTTTCGAAGTGTTCAACAAGGTAAAAAAGAATATAATCATCTCGTTTTTCGCGAACATTAAGGTATACAGAAATGAGTTTAGGGGGCGTTACACAGCGAATCCCCACTTCCTCTGCGAGCTCTCTCTGCACAGTGTCAATAGGCGTTTCACCTGAATCAACCGCACCGCCTATAGTAAACCAGCCAGAAGTATAACGATGTTTAACTAGCAACACCTTTCCCTCATGAATAACCAGAGCGCGAGCGCCGACAGATTTATTTACAAAAAGTGAAAAGGCAAAACTTTTAATTTGTCCTAAATATTTGCGCACGTCCATTCCTTCTAGCATTTTGGCTGATAATGTCGCAAAACAAAATGTTGGCTGCCCTGACTTTTAGCTCTAAATAATGTATTGAAACAACCAGCCGGAAAATCAATCCCATAAGTATTCTGAAAAAAATAAGAAGAAAATTCCCAATCAGCAAAGCGATTCATATGTTGCGAATTAACATAAGATTTTAATGAGTAGCTCTTTAAAGCCTCTGCAGCTTTTTTATTGACTACGCCATCGAGATTAATGATTCGCACATATTTGGGCACATAAAATCCTAAAGCACCGCTTTGAAAAGAGCCGACTATATCACCGGGTTTAAAATGCTTTGTTATTTCCAGCGCTACTTCACGGTAACCTTTAATGCTTCCAATAATTCCATCTTCAGCTTTTTCAGGTTTAGAAAAAAATGACGCAATATTAATTAGATATACTCCTAGAATCAGCATTAAAAAACCAAAATACAGAAGCCTGTTTTTCAGCCAGGGTTCGCCTGTCAAAACTAAGGAAAGGCAAATAATAATAAACGCATAAATCAAATAATAATAACGAGTAAAAAACCAGAATGCTGGTAGATAAAAAGTATAAAATGCAAAGAGAAAAATTAAAGGCAATAGGATTAAATATCCATAAATTCCTGCAAAATAGGATCCTCTGCCAATCAAATAAAAGGTTAGGAAAATACCTGAAAAAGCAAAAAAAGTGTTTTCTCTAAATAGCGGAAACCATTCTATTAATGCGTAAAGGGAAGACATAGAATTGAACTCAGCTGATCTATTGATTAAATTTAGCCATCCCTTAATAGCAATTCCGGATTCCGGCACAATTGAGCCAAAGGTTGTAAAGGCGTAAACCCACCAAGGCAAGACCACGATAAATGCCAGAAATAAATAAAATAATGTTTTGGAAAAACCCCAACGCAGCAGAGTAAAAACAGCAATAACCAGAATCAAAAAACAAGAATCCACGCGAGCTAAAAAGGCCAATCCGCAAACCAGACCTAAGCCAGTTAAACGCAATGTCGTGCTCTGTTTATCAATGAGAATGACTAATAAAATGGCCGCTAAATTTAAAAATCCAGCCAGTGAGGTTTCCATTCCATTGAGATCATTATTTAAAATGATTGGACAAAAAATCCATAATAAACAGCCAAATATAGCCGCAGAATAATTAGAAAGATTTTTAATTAAATAGCCTAAAACCAAGGTTGAAAGACTTCCCCAAAAGGCAGACAAATAAATTGCAAAAATTAGCGCCTTATCGGTATTAAATCCAAGCCAAAAAAAGGGTAATTGCAAAAAACTAATAAGGGGTTGGAAACCCGAAGTTAAATGAACACCATCAGTAGTTGGCCCAAACCCGTTCGCAATGGAGCGACTGATACTCAGAATATAAAAGGTATCATCGGGAATAAATAATCTATCCAGATAGACAACATCTTGAAAAGCAATTAGGTATCTGAGCAAAAATCCCACAGAGCATAGCAATGAAAAAAGGAGGAAAGCCTTTGCTCTTAAGCTATTGTCAGCACTTTCCTTTAAAGTTGGCTGAATTGTATTTACCGCATCTGTTATCAATTAAGAGTCTCTTTAACTATAGGGGCAAGTTCCCTTCGTTGAATTTTCCTGTTCTTCTAATAAAGAAGTGGCATGCTCTGCTAACAAGTCTTTAAACATAGCATATTCATTATTTAGTAATTGTTTGCCAATACGTTTATTAATTTCCTGTTTACCCAAAAATCCTAAAATTAAATCATCCACCTTTTTAACAGTAGACATTTGCTCATTCAACATTTCCACTAAATAAATGAGCCCTTGTGAGGAGCCATTTTCTATCTTCGTTTGCTGATTTAGCCAGGACTCGAAAAATTGCTTTTCAACCAAGCCATCACGAACACCGTGTGAACAAACCAAAAGTATGCGCGAACTGTCTACTCTAATTTTATAGTTTAAGAACCATTCTTCCATTATTTCTTTTAAAGTTGCAAGTTGCATGCAAGTAGCTTGTTTGCAGTACTCATCAAGAAAGGGTTTAATTGATCTATTATAGTTATCCAATAATTTTTCACATCCAGGCTCGTCATTCCAATGTGCTAACAAAGAATCAATCAGCTGAATTGATTGATTTATACAAGGTTGTGAAGTCGCGTCTAAAACTAAATTTTCTAATTTTTGTGTCATGTTTTTTAATTCTTCACTTTGTCTGGCTTCAACCAAAATATTGATAGTTGCCGGTATGTGCGCAAGGTATTTTAATTGTCTGTATGCCGAATTCTGGGTGGCGCTGGAAGCGCAGGCAATCTCTTGATAAGTCAATTCAGAATCTTGCTGAAATAGTGATAGCTCACCTTTTAAAAAAATAACCACATGCTTGATGTTTTCCAAATGCTTTAAGGACAGCTTATCATGGCATTGAATAAATAGTTGGTTAAGATCACGAAGAGGAATATCTGAATTATTCAGCTGGGTAGGAGCTTCTTTAAAAAAGAGTTGCGATGAGATGGAGTAGCTGCGTTTGCTCGGATTTGTGAGAAAATTAGTCTCTAAAAAGATAACTCCGATTGGATTTAATTTTTAGGCCTTTATCCGTATTTAACATGGTTTTTACAGACTTTTATGACAACATAAATGATACTCCGATTAATTTATGACTAGTCTGATATATTTAATGTCATTTTACTATCGAGGTCAAGGGCTGTTTTTACGCTAAGGGATTATTTAATTTCCAGTATTTCGAATAAACCTTAATAAAGCATAATTTGCTTGTATTACAGCATCATCAATTGCGAGCTTTGGTTTTTTAATTCCAGCGAATATCGCTTCCAAAGCTTCATCATTGATTGTTCTGATTTGATTTTGCGGCCCAAGATGCAGCAGCGGCTTGTTCTTTATACGACTCGCTAGATCTATTTGAGCGAGGGATAAAACCGGATGTTTGTTTTTTTCAATAAGTGAAGCATAAATGCCGTCAATGCCTAAGGGCAAATATCCAGTACGCTGATGCCAATTCTGTTGTACTTCGGGTTTGGCGATATAAGAAAAAAATTCTGCAATTCCTCGATAAATTTGCTGCGTTTGCCCGGCAACCGCCCAAAGTGCAGCACCGCCGGCAATATTGTTATAGCGAATTTTCGACAGATTATAATCGAGCGGGACTAAGGCAACGCCCAGACGAAATTTGACTAACTCAGCCAAGCTATTATAACTACCCGAGGATTGACTAAACATGGCGCAGCGTCCCGATGTAAACAAAACAGTCGCATCAGATGCTCTACCGCCATATTCAAAATAATGCTGTTGCTGCCAGCGTTTCAGTCGCTCAAGATGGTTAAGTATACCTTTGTCGTTATAAACAGCTCGCAAAGGTTGGTTTTGAGTTAAACCAATACCATGTATAGCTGCAAAAGATTCAATCATAATCCAGCCTGGATAAGCGGTCGTGAAAGCACAGGAGCTACCCGCTTTACTCAATTTAGCTGCTAAAATTTCCATCTCATCCCAGCTTTGTGGAAATGATTTTTCACTGTAGCCTAGTCTTCCTAACAAATCAGCATTGTAAAAAATTACTGGGATTGATGTATTAAAAGGCATGGCCATCAACTTATCATCTTTCGAATAAAAAGCTCGTACAGCAGGTAAAAAGCTTTCTTTAGGTAAAGAAAATCCTTGCTCGCTCATTAGCTCGTCAACAGGTTTGATTATTCCTTTGGGATACAACATGATGGCTGTGCCAACTTCAAATACTTGTACAATTGCCGGAGGCTGTTTCGCTCGAAAAGCAGCTGCAAAACTTGTTAACGCTTCGGAATATTCTCCCTTGTAAAGAGGCTTTACCACATAATCCTGTTGGCTTTTATTGAAGTTTTCAACGAGCTTCCTCAACTCCTGTCCTGTTTGACCGGCTAACGAATACCAGAACGTTATTTCTACTGGCTTTGCCTGCAAAATACCTATAAAAAACTGCAAGAGAAGATAAACCATGATGTGCATTAATTGAGTAAATCCGGATAATCGCTAAATACCGCATCAACACCCCATTCAAATAGTTTTTTGGCCTGACGCTTTCGATTAACTGTATAGACTAACACTGCATAGCCCTGCTCTTTCACTTTTTTTACCCGCTCTGCAGTTACAGCTCGCTTATTCAAATGGATTGAAAAGCACTGCAATTCTTTGGCTTTGCTTAGATAACCCTCATCCCATTCGTGAACCAATAAGCCTAAAGGCATTTCGGGAGCTAAGCTGCGACAGAGTTGCAAAGCGCTGAGATCAAAACTGGACACGAGAGGTAATTCCTTGGTCTGCGGCCAATAACTATTAATATAGGAAAGGACCGCTGTAGCCGTTTCTTCGGCTTTACCGGGATAGGGTTTTATCTCAATATTAGCCTGAACATTGGAAAATGTTAGCCATTGCAAAACTTCTTTGAAATGAGGTATTTTTTCCCCACAAAAGTGTCTTGAAAACCATTTTCCAGCATCTAAAGTTTGCAAATATTCAGCAGAGGCAAAACCAAACTCTCCTTTGCCGTTGGTAGTTCTTTTTAGTTTATCGTCATGAAAAACAAAGGGTTCGCCATCTGCTGAAAGCATGACATCAAACTCCATAAACTTGCAGCCCATTGTCAAAGCCTTGTTAAAGGAGGCAAGGGTATTTTCAGGCGCATAGGCCGCAGCGCCCCGATGGCCGATAATTTTATCAGTGATTAGCAACTGCATTTACCTCTTGACGATTAGAAGCCAGCTCTACTAAGGCACCCATTATCAATTCATTAGAAACAGCCAAAGGAGCAGCAGCTACGGCAGTATAGGATGCTGTTCTTAACTCAGCCGGTTGATAAGCTTTCGCCATTGGTAAATTTTGATCGCCGTCGAAGAAGAAAATACGGTTAACTGAATATTTTTGATTGTTGTAAACCTTATTTAAACGCTCTAGTTCCTGACTAATCTGATTATACAAACGCTCACGTAATTGAGTTTTAATGAGCTGTATCTCATCCAGACTGGGCTTAAATTCAACAGCCGAGACATCGTAGGTCGCTCCAGGCTTGGTAACCGTCTTGGCATTATTGTAAATATTAGTAAGATTAGCTTGGGGTATCCTGGCCTGTGCCGCAACAAAGAGTTTTTCAAGGCCGGAACTATCTTGAGACCGTTCAAATTGGGTTATTTGCCACTCGCCTGCAGCAACCTGATTCAAATTTTTCATAATATCAGCGCGAACCTGGACCAGATCGGCATTAGAAAGTGTGGCATTGATATTTACCGTTAACAAAGCAGATTGAGTACTAACCCATTGTTTGGCAGAAACCTGAAAAACAACTTTATCCAGTTCCGATTTTGAAGGACCTAGCTCAGCTTTGGCAGTTAAACTCAACATAACCAGGGCAATAATGGCAATCAATTTTTTCAAGAGAATCTCCGCCTTAAAAGGTAAACAAGCAGTTTACAGAAGGTCTTTAGAATTTAAAAGGCCATTGATTTCGGTGAGGAATATCTTTATAACTTGGCATAAGTTAATTTGAGATTCTTTAGATGATGAGAGCAACCCGATTGAATGAAAATAATACTAAACTTCTTATAGAGGACGATTTTTTGGACTATGCAATCCAGCACGGTTTTGGTGATTTGCATTTTAAAGTCGACAATGAAACAGGGATGAAAGCGATTGTTGCAATTCACAACACCAATCTAGGGCCTGCACTTGGCGGTTGTCGCTTTATTGAATACCCTTCCATTTCAAGTGCAATTTACGATGCAATGCGGCTGGCAAAAGGCATGAGTTACAAGGCTGCCTCCGTTAACTTACCGCTTGGCGGCGGCAAAGGAGTCATCATAAAACCAAAAACCCCCTATAATCGTGAAGCCTATTTGCATGCCTTTGGTAAATTTGTGAATGAGTTAGGCGGACGATATATCACCGCTTTAGATAGCGGTACCGAATTAAAAGATATGGATATTATTGCTCAACATACGCCCTACATAGCCAGCTTATCTCACTACAATGGTGATCCTTCTCCTTTTACTGCCAAAGGAGTTTTGCGCGGAATCCAGGCGGCTGTCGAATTTAAATTAGATAAACAGAAATTGGAAGGCCTGCATATCGCAATACAAGGCCTGGGCCATGTGGGCTATGCTTTGGCTTCCTTCCTTCATGAATTAGGAGTCAAATTAACTGTTGCCGATATCAATGCTTCAGCAGTTGAGCGTGCTGTCAAGGCTTTTGGTGCAGAAGCTGTGTCCCCAGATTTGATTCATAAAGTGCCCTGCGACGTTTATTCTCCCTGTGCTCTTGGTTCTGTGATCAATGATATTACAATAACGCAATTGCAAGCCCCAATTATCGCAGGGGCTGCAAATAACCAGCTAGCCCAGAGTTATCATGGTGAGTTACTGCATGAAAAGGGTATTCTTTATGCAACTGATTATGTCATAAATGCGGGTGGTTTAATTTACGCAGCTTCCAAATACTTACACACTTCTGAACAGTTAGTTAGCCAGCAAATTGACGGCATTCATACTTCCTTATTAGTTATATTTTCTCGCGCACAACGTGAAAATCGTCCCACTAATGAAATTGCTGACCTTATGGCACAGGAAAAATTGGGCTTGGCACCAACACCTAATGTTTAGGTAATTTTTGGGAACGAATCGAATGAAACATTTAGACTTAACTCCTGCATTATATGATTACCTGCTCGATATCTCGTTACGGGAGAATCCTGTTTTAACAGCCTTAAGAGAAGAAACCTCAAAACTGCCCCTTGCTGTAATGCAGGTTTCGCCTGAACAAGCGCAATTTATGCAATTTTTATTAAAACTTATTTCGGCGAGAAAGGTATTGGAAATAGGTACTTTCACAGGTTATAGCGCGCTAGCAATGGCACTCGCCTTACCCGAAGATGGTGAATTGATCACCTGTGATCTTAATGCAGAATGGACGGGGATTGCACAGGAATTTTGGAAAAAAGCTAAGCTTGATAATAAAATTCAATTGCGATTAGCACCAGCTCTTGAAAGCCTCGAAAAATTATTAGAGGAAGGATATGCCGGACAATTTGACTTCATTTTCATCGATGCAGATAAAACCAATTATATGAATTACTATGAATTAAGTCTTCAATTAGTCAGTCCTCAGGGTTTAATAGCCATAGACAATGTTTTTTGGAATGGTAAAGTAATTAATGAAGACGAAAACGGCAGCCAAACTCGAGAAATTCGCCGCCTTAACCAATTTATTAAAGAAGATCAACGAGTCGATGTCAGCCTGTTAGCGATAGCTGATGGGTTGTTTTTGGTCAAACCACGAAGGTAATACCGTCCAAATACGCTACGCTTATCGTACAATTAAAAGGAGTTTAATAGTGAACGAATATGCTTTAGAAAATCCATGTGAATTAGACGGCTTTGCATTTTTAGAATTTTCCGGCCCCAATCAAGACCAGCTTGACAAACAGTTTCAATCCATGGGGTTTCAACTGGCGGCAGCTCATAAAAACCAAAATATAAAACTTTATCAACAAGGCGAAATTCAATTTATCGTAAATGGAGCGAGTGATTGCCAGGCGCAAGAACATGCAGCTATTCACGGTGCAGGCGCCTGTGCAATGGGCTTCAGGGTAAAAAATGTACAAAAAGCCTACGATCATGCGCTTAAAAATGGGGCTACGCCCTTCCAAGACTGCAAACATGCTGATCACGGCTTGCTGGCTATTCAGGCCATTGGCGGCAGCGTGATTTATTTTGTGGATGAAAGCCAACAGCCCTTCGCCAATCAATGGCAACAGTCAGTTGAAAACGCGGGTCAACATGAGTGCGGGTTAACCTTTATTGATCATTTAACCCACAATGTTTACCGCGGTAACATGGATAAATGGGCAAAATTTTATGAGTCTATTTTTAATTTCCGTGAAATTCGGTTTTTTAATATCGTTGGAAAAATGACCGGTTTAATAAGCCGTGCGCTAGCTAGTCCTTGTAACAAGATTAAAATTCCATTAAATGAATCAAAAGATGATAAATCGCAAATTGAGGAATTTTTGCATGAATATAAAGGTGAAGGAATCCAACACATCGCCTTGGGTACTGATAATATTTATGAAACAGTTGAGTCGCTAAGACATGGGGGTGTCACCTTCCTCGATGTGCCTGATACCTATTACGAAATGATTGAAAAACGCATTCCCTGGCATGAAGAACCTTTGGAAAATCTCTCAAAAGGTCGCATATTAATTGATGGCGAGACCGATCGAAATGCCGGCTTGCTTTTGCAAATTTTTACCGAAAATGTCTTTGGACCTGTGTTTTTTGAAATTATACAGCGTCGGGGGAATCAGGGTTTCGGCGAAGGTAATTTTCAAGCCTTATTCGAAGCTATTGAACGCGATCAAATTAAACGCGGTACTTTACAAGAATCACAGTGAGAAAATGAAATGAAATTAGCAAGCTTGAAAACAGCAAATTCTCGTGATGGTGAATTATGTTTGGTTAATCAGCAGTTAACAAAAGCAACAAAAGTCAGCACTATTGCTAAAACCTTGCAAGAAGCCCTCGAAAATTGGACAGAAGTCGAAGACCAATTAAAAGAAATTTATCTCGGCTTAAATGAAGGAAAAATAGTAGAAACTTTTCCTTTCAATCCTTCTGAAATGGCAGCTCCCCTGCCCCGGGCCTATCAATGGGCAGACGGCTCTGCTTATGTTAATCATGTTGAACTGGTTAGAAAGGCTCGAGGGGCCGAATTACCTGATGATTTTTGGACCACACCGCTCATGTATCAAGGCGGGTCAGATGCCTTTTTAGGTCCAAGAGAACCCATTGAGATTGCTGATGAGTCTTATGGAATTGATTTCGAAGCAGAAATTGCAGTTATCACTGACGATGTTCCAATGGGAATTAGCGCAGATAAAGCGGCTAAACATATAAAATTAATCATGCTTGTAAATGATGTTTCTCTGCGTAATTTAATACCCGCTGAAATCGGAAGAGGTTTTGGTTTTTTTCAATCCAAGCCTGCAAGTTCTTTTTCACCTGTAGCGATTACCCCAGATGAATTAGAAGAAAATTGGGATGGACAACGAGTACATTTACCCCTTTATAGCTATTTAAATTCAAAGTTATTCGGCGAACCTAACGCGGGCGTTGATATGACCTTTTCATTTCCGGAATTAATTGCACATGCTGCTAAAACGCGGCATTTAGCGGCAGGAACCATTATTGGTTCGGGAACAGTCTCTAACCTTGATCGCAGCAAAGGCTCCTCTTGTATAGCCGAAAAGCGTATGTTGGAAATAATTGCTGAAGGCAAGGCCCAAACCGAATTCATGCATTTTGGCGACACCATTCGCATTGAAGCGCTGGATTTGAAAGGCCAATCCTATTTTGGAGCGATTGAGCAAACTGTAACTCAATATAAGGGTTACCAGTGAAACTATATGATTACTACCGCTCAACTGCGAGTTATCGTGTCCGTATCGCATTAAATGTTAAAAACATTTCTTATGAGAAATTTTCAGTTCATTTAGTAAACAATGGCGGCGAACATCATCACCCGGATTATTTAGCACTCAATCCGCAGGGACTTGTTCCCACATTGTCTGAAAATGGCCATGTCATTAGCCAATCCCTGGCAATTATTGAATATCTGGACGAATTAAATCCTAGCCCGCCTTTGTTGCCCCATACGCCAATAGGAAAAGCCCAGGTGAGAAGTTTAGCCTTATTAATCGCCGCTGATATTCATCCCCTTAATAATTTACGTGTTCTCAATCGATTGCGATCTGAATTTGATGCTAACGAAGAGCAAATAAAAGCTTGGTATCATCATTGGTTAAAAGAAGGTTTTGATGCGTTTGAAAACCGGCTTAAAGGCTCTTCTCATCAAAATAAAGTTTGTTATGGCTCAGAGGTTAGCATGGCAGATATCTGCCTAATCCCTCAGGTTTACAACGCAAATCGTTTTGAATTTCCTATGGAAAACTATCCATTAATCAATGAAATTAATCGTTATTGCTTAACGCTTAAACCGTTTCAGAATGCGTCTCCAGAAGCCGAATCATCTAAAACCATGCCTTAGACATTAATCCTGTTGTCACCCCACTTGCTGTTCGCTGCAATATTGACCATTCTGACTTGCACCGCTGAACACGGCCGAAAAGTTGAGTCTGGTTATTGCAGTGATAACGAATTTCCAGGCCATCATAAACCTCACCTTTATCGATTGCCTGGCATTTTTCCCCGGTAGTCAACTCTACAGCCCAAGGAAGGGTTTCCGCCATATCGAGTGCGCTGTGCAAACTGTTATCTGCGGTTTTTGTCAGGTGGATTAATGCAGCATGTTTTGACCAAGGCGATTCTGGGCAGAGCGCTTCTTTTGGGTTTTGAAGATTAATAAAACAGGGATCATAGACTTTTTCCTCTGCCTGACAACGCCAGGCATCCTCTCTTTTGATTCTTTCCGATTGTTGCCAGCACTCGCCTGCCATTTTTTTAATAATTTCAACCGGAGTTTCATGTAAAAAAGGTCGATAAAATTTAAGCTCTGTATCTTTAGCAAAGAGAAAAAATGAACTCATAAACATAAAAATCAATACAACTGAACGCATAGGTTCCCCCATTGGTTTTATTTCTGTATTATTCCAAGCTTTCCGACAATTGAAGTTTTGGAGCACATCATGACAGAGGTCTACACTGTAAAACAATGTTTAGATGGTGAAATAGGCGTTGATGAAACAGTAAAGGTTCAAGGTTGGGTTAAAACCCGAAGAGATTCGAAGTTAGGTTTATCCTTTATTAATTTACATGATGGCTCCTGTTTTTCTCCCATTCAAATTGTAGCTACCGAATCACTAGAAAATTATCAGTCCGAAGTACTTAAATTAACCTCAGGTTGCGCAATTATTGCGACCGGAAAACTTGTCGTATCTCAGGGCAAAGGTCAATCCTTTGAAATTCAGGCGGAACAAATTGAAGTGGCCGGCTGGGTTGAAAATCCGGATAGCTATCCAATTCAGCCAAAGGCTCATAGTCTTGAATTTTTAAGAGAAGTCGCTCATTTGCGTCCACGAACCAATACGATTAGCGCAGTGACTCGAGTTCGACATTGTTTAGCCCAAGCCATCCACAAGTTTTTCGATCAGCGAGGCTTTTTTTGGGTTCACACGCCAATTATTACTGGCTCAGACTGCGAAGGTGCAGGTGAAATGTTCAGAATTAGTACTTTAGATTTGCTTAATGTTCCTAAAACAGCTCAGGGTCAGGTTGATTTTTCAAAAGATTTTTTTGGTCGAGAAACCTTTCTTACTGTTTCAGGTCAATTAAATGTGGAAGCATACTGTCTGGCAATGTCCAAAGTGTATACCTTCGGTCCTACATTTCGCGCTGAAAATTCCAATACAAGCCGCCATTTAGCTGAATTTTGGATGGTTGAACCAGAAATTGCCTTTGCAAACCTTGATGATATTTGTGATTTAAGTCAGGCATTGCTGCGTCATCTTTGCAAAACTGTGCTTGAAGAACGTCAAGATGATATGAACTTTTTCAATCAATTTGTTGCCCCCGGCTGCATTGAGCGTCTTGAGCTCATTGTTAATTCTGATTTTGAAATTATGACTTATGACGATGCGATCAAGGTATTGGAAAAGGCTGATAAAAAGTTTGACTTTCCAGTGAGCTGGGGATTGGATTTACAATCTGAACACGAACGCTATCTTGCTGAAGAGCTTTGTAAAAAGCCGGTCATAATTACCAATTATCCTAAAGATATCAAAGGCTTTTACATGCGCCTCAATGAAGATGGACGAACTGTCGCGGCAATGGACGTTTTGGCTCCCGGAATTGGTGAAATTATAGGCGGAAGCCAACGTGAAGAGCGTCTGGATAGTCTTGACCAACGTATTGTCGAATGCAATTTAGATAAAGAATTTTACCAATGGTACAGAGACCTACGCCGCTACGGCACCGTTCCTCACGCCGGTTTTGGTTTAGGTTTTGAGCGATTAATTTCTTATGTTACCGGAGTTAATAACGTTCGTGATGTAATACCTTTTCCGAGAACACCAGGACATGCGGAGTATTAATTACCTATTGTTTCATTAAGATTTTTACTTTCGATAGAATGAGAGTTCCGTAAGATCTAGCCTAAATGTAAATGTTTTGGAAAGATCGAAGGGTTTTCTTATTCTAAAAAAAATCATTTATGGAAAAATTATGTATATTTTTATTTGGAGTCTAATGGCTCTAACAGCATCTTATTTAGTTGCAAGGTTACTCACTTCCATTGCAATTTTTCCTGGTCAAATTTTTGCAAATGTTCAAAATATACACAATTTTAAACCGGAACAAGCAGGATTAAAGCTAACTTTTGCAGAAGAAAAAACAAAAGATAATCGTGTATACCCAACTGTTAAAATTACACCAATTGAATCATCAGGCATCGTTGTTATTGTTTTTAATGGACAAAATGCTACCTTCCGTAATAAGAAAAAATTAAACACGTATTGCCAATTAGCGAAAGATACCAATAATACGGTAATTGGTTTTGATTATAGCGGAACAGGCTTAAAACGGATTACAACTTGGTCTTCCAAGGCATTGATAGATGACGGTTTTCATCTTGCATTACAAGTGATAAAAACTATGGGTAAAAATACTGTACTAATATTAAAAGGAAATTCCTTAGGTGGTGCGATTTCAACAAAAGTAGCAAAACGTTGTCATGATTTGGGAATTAAAGCTTATCTTTGGGATGGGCGTTCATTTAAATCTGCCAGCTCTCTTGTTGCCGGACAAATTCAAACCCTCCATAAATCAGGTCATTATGAAAATGCATTAACCAAAAAACTTTCAACAATAACACAGCCTATGATCTCCATTTGGTTAAGCTTAACCCAATTTGAAATTGATGTATCAGAAGATTATAAAAGGATTCCCTCTGAATACAAAAACTATTATGTAGTTCGTTCTAAAAAGCACGCCGCAGTGCCCCGTGCACAAAAAAAGGACGATGTAATGATTCCCCACTGTGCTACTTTAGAGTCTGATTCTGTTATCAAAGATGAAGTAAAAAAAATAATAGACATGGGAAACAAAGATGAACCTAGAGATATCGCTTATTATCGAAATAGAAGAAAAGTAACCTCAAAATTAAGAGAAAACGCCCATTCAATGCCCGAAACTGAACTTTTTTGTAGAAATGACGTTGAGGTGACGGCTTATGATTTATTCCGATTTTTTTCTAACATCTATGTGGAAAATCATAGATTGGATGAAATGAAAACAAATTCTCTTAAATTATCCATTTAAAAATCTCTTATAAAATTTAAAAAAAATACCCTGAGCAGAAACTTTAGATTTGTAATATTTAGGTGAAATTTAGAGCATTTTTTTTATTTGTATAGGTAAGTTCTTGAACCTAAGTTGCGTGGCATCTAAAAATTAATGCCAAAACATTTCACAAACAACCATCGTGTATCGTTAGCACCCTATCCATCTTAGCCGCCAATTGCTGATCATGAGTAACAATAACCAAAGCAGTATTTAAGTGTTCATTCAAACCAAGCATCAATTCAAAAACTTTAACGGCGGTCGCATTATCCAGATTTCCTGTTGGCTCATCAGCTAATACACAAAGCGGCTGATGCACCAGAGCTCTGGCGATAGCGACTCGTTGGCGTTCACCACCTGACAGTTGGGAGGGCTTATGGGTTAAACGGTGGCCTAACCCTACCTGTATTAAAATTCGTTCAGCCTTTGCTTGCGCTTCGGATACAGATTGATCGGCCAAAAGCAAAGGCATGGCAACATTTTCCACTGCTGTAAATTCAGGTAATAAATGATGAAACTGATAAATAAAACCCAATTCTTTATTTCGCAATTTACAACGTTGCTTTTCAGAAAGAATTTGCCAACTCGTTCCTTGCATCAGTAATTTTCCAGCGCTCGGAACGTCAAGCCCCCCAAGCAAATGCAAAAGCGTCGATTTACCTGATCCCGAAGGACCAACAATCGCAATTCGCTCCCCGGGATTGATCGTTAAATTAATATTTTTTAAAACTTCCACCGTTTCCGTACCATCATGATAGGACTTGGAAATAGATCGGCAATCAAATATTGGCTCACTCATAATGCAAAGCCTCCGCAATCACTGTTTTTGAGGCGCGCCAGGCAGGATAAATCGTCGCAATAAAACTCATTAATAAAGCCACCACACAAATTAACCACAAATCGCTAAACATTATTTTAGAGGGTAAATAATCCACAAAATAAACATTGGAAGACAAGATTTGGGTCTGCAATAAAGTTTGTAAGCCATTAACAATGGCAGTCGCATTTGAGGCAAGAATCAATCCACCTACCAGTCCAATTAGTGTTCCCACTATCCCAACCATCATTCCTTGTACAATAAAAATCCATAATATGGTGGATGGCGTTGCGCCAAGCGTTCGCATAATTGCAATTTCAGACTGTTTATCGTTAACAACCATCACAAGGGAGGCCACCAGATTAAAGGCAGCTACTGCAATGATCAGCAATAAAATTAAAAACATCATGGTCTTTTCTAATTTCACGGCATGGAAAAATTCACCAAATTGCTGCGTCCAATTTCCAACTTCATAATCCATTCCCAGCTTTTCAGCCAACTCTTCTGATATTCTGGGCGCTTCATAGACATTCTGGACTTTCATTTTAAGACCGGAAATATTATTGCCAAATTGCATCAATTTTTGAGCATCATTTATGTTTATGAAAGCAAGTTTGGTATCAAAGTTAAATCCTGCACCAGCTGTGAATATTCCTGCAACGGAGAAACGTTTGAAACGTGGAATCATACCAGCTGGAGTTACTGAAGCGGTCGGAATCATGATTGTAACCTTATCACCAACCATCACGCCAAGATTATTGGCAAGCCCTCGGCCGAGAAAGATGCCAAAATGCTGCAAGTCATTCATTGACCCAACTATAAGCTTTTTCTGCAAATGATTTACAGATTGTTCTTGTTGCGGATCAATCCCGGATAAAACTATAGGTAAAATCTGACCTTCATGAGTAAGTAAGCCTTGAGCAGCAACAAAAGGAGCTATCGCCGTTACGCCAGGTGTTGCCTTAAGTTCAGTTTGAAGTTTTTGCCAATCAGCAATTTGACCATTGCGACCGCTGACCGTAATTTCAGGCGCCATACCAAAAAAACGTTTATGAATTTCCTCATCAAAGCCATTCATCACCGAAAGAACAGTGATAAGCACCATAACACCAAGGCCAATTCCTAACATAGAACTTAGGGAGATAAAAGAAACAAAATGATTTCTTTTCTTTGCGCGGGTGTAGCGTAATCCAATAAAAAGAGCCAGGGGTTTGAACATAGATGGGTTTAAAGTTGTAAAAGAACTATTGTAGTGAAATTCTCCCTTGCAAGATATATCTAAATGATATTTCTGGAAATCTTAATATGGGTAATAATCTAACAGCACTCTTTGAATCATTGAAAATCCAACCAGAGCCTGAGCTGTAGCGGTTTTTAATTTTTAATCATCAGGGAACCCACAAAGATATCCACAGTTATTGTGGATAGACGGTTGGTGTTGCAATAGATTTTGTTCATTTAATCCAATTCGCTTTATAATCTGCATTTATAAGCACTCAAAGAACAGATCGTCCTCTATTCCCTCTAAGGTAGGCAAAACTAACTCTGATTTTTGTTCAATTATTTACTCATTTGCAGCATTTACTTAATGTCTCAGGTTTTAGACGAACTCGCCTACAAGAACCTAGTAAGTTTCCTTAAATTGAAACCCAAGAAATACAAAGCTGATATCAACAACAGCTTATTTGTGCAATGTAAATTTCTATTCCATTTCTGAAGGGCCTGTGCTTCCGGTTGTAGAGCACCTGCTGATCTAATAATAGAATGGCTGCTAAGGCACAACCGTGCGCATAATAGGATTCTGCAAGGAAATAATTGTTTCAGTGGATTGAATTTCATCTATTGACTGAATCTTATTAATCAAAATCTCTTGTAGTTTCTCAATCGAGCGACACACCACTTTTATAAAAATACTGTAAGCACCAGTTGTATAATAGGCTTCCACTACCTCATCGAGTTTTTCCAGCTTTTCAAGCGCTGAAGGATAATCCTTCGCTCCTTTCAGGATAATACCTATGAAGCAGCAAACATCGTAGCCTAAAGACTTCGGATCGACTTGAGTTTGTACGCTGGTAATGATTCTTGCCTGTCTCATTTTTTCTATACGAACGTGAATCGTTCCTGGACTTACGCCGAAATTTTTAGCTAATTCGGCATAAGGGGTTCGAGCATTTGCCATTATTGCGGCCAAGATATTTTTATCTAGATTATCGATTTGATAATTTTCCATTGAAATTCCCAGGTATTTTTTGATGTTATTTAATAAAAGGGGTTAAAATTAAATAAAAATCAGTGAGAAGTCAAAATTTTTTAGATCCTATTGAAAGTGAATGGTCTTTGAGATGAAATAGCTTTGTTTTTATTACTAAAAGGGTTTTACACATGAAAGAGTTATTTATCCAAAAACAAAATCAAATTCGTTTCGTCAAATCTTTTTTTTCAAGTCAGCTTGAAGAGCAGCTGGGCTTAATCGAAATTCAGGCACCTCTTTTAAGTCGAGTCAATGATGGTGAACAGGATAATCTGTCCGGTGTGGAAAAAGCCGTAAATGTGAATATTAAAGCTCTGCCCAATACCAATTTTGAGGTTGTCCATTCTTTAGCAAAATGGAAACGACGAGTTTTAGGCCGTTTTCAATTTGCAGTTGATGAAGGGTTTTATACTCATATGAAAGCCTTACGCCCTGATGAAAGTCAACTTTCAGCGACCCATTCCGTTCATGTGGATCAGTGGGACTGGGAAAGAGTTATTGATGAAAGCGACAGAAATCTCAATTATCTAAAAAAAGTAGTTTCCAAACTTTATGAAGCTATTAAAAAGACAGAAACCGCGGTTGAAACCGCATACCGTCTGGAACCTTTTTTGCCTGAAAAGATAACTTTTATCCACAGTGAGCAATTGTTAAAACGCTATCCTTACCTTAGTCCCAAAAAGCGTGAACAAGCAATTACCAAAGAATTGGGCGCCGTTTTTTTAATGGGTATTGGGGCTACTCTTTCTGATGGCAAACCTCATGATCTTCGCGCTCCTGATTATGATGATTGGATTAGTTTAAACGAAGAGGGATTCAAGGGATTAAATGGTGATATTTTAGTATGGAATCCAGTTTTAAATGACAGTTTTGAATTATCTTCTATGGGTATTCGAGTTAATGCAGAATCCTTAAAACGACAACTTAATATTACTAAAAACGAAGATAGACTTGATTTAACCTGGCATCAAAAATTATTGAACGGGGAATTCCCACAAACAATCGGTGGAGGAATCGGTCAATCCAGGCTTATTATGCTGCTTTTAAAACAGGAGCACATTGGGCAAGTTCAATGTGGTGTTTGGCCAATGGAGGTTCAGGAAAAAATGGCTCTTTATTATTAGCCTTTTTTTGGAGATCTTTTGCGTAAGGAAATACAATTCCTTCCTAAAGACTGACGAAATAGAAAGTCAAGATTAATAATCGTCATATTAGTTAATTTTTAAGCAGATTTTTACTCTTTTATAGATTTCATCTTAAAATAATCTCAAGTATACTTTTCCGAGTAATATTTAAACTTCCTGAGGTAAAAATGATGCGATTGAACAGAAACAAAAAAATAGGTGGTTTACTATTTGCTTTAGGGTTGCTTGCAAGCACGTCTGGTTTTACATGGCATGGACATCATCATGGTAATCAGCATCGAAGTCTTGACTATGGAAATACTTACCATCGCGGACTGTCGTACGGAGGCGGATATAATTACGGCGGTGGTTGGTCTGGTCCCAATGTTATTATTGAAGTCCCTGCTCCTAATTATTATGTTCCCCAATGTCATACAGTCGAAGTATGTAATCCTTTCGGTGCTTGCTGGCTCGAGAATAGTTGCTATTAATGACAAATTGCTTGGCAACAATATTTATAAAAGGGTTTATCTCTTGCAAAGTTATGAGAGACTAAGCCCTTAATTCTCTGGACGCCGGTTGATGCAGCTAAAGCCTATAAAAATAACAAGTGGAACGATGGAAGCGGTCAAATGGCTGGCTTTGCTGTCAATGACTATTGATCATATCAATCGATTTTTCTTCAATACTGAAATTTATCCTGCCTATTGTGCGGGTCGCCTGGCGATGCCGCTTTTCGCCTTCATTCTCGCCTATAATCTTGCCAAACCAGAAGTCGGCTCCAGTGGACTCTACACTAAAGTTCTACAGCGCTTGTTATTCTTTGGACTCATAGCAACACCGGGTTATATGGCCATGCGTCAGCTCGAGCAGCCCTTTCCGCTAAATATAATGTTTCTGCTGGCTGCAGCGGTAGGCATCTTCTACTTTCTAGATAAAGAAGATAAAAGCCATCAATTGATTGCTCTTTTTATCTTTTTAATAGGCGGTTTTTTTGTTGAATACGATTGGGTTGGCATATTGTTCTGCGTCACAGCCTGGTCATACTGTCGAAAGCCCACTCTCTTGACTTTGTCAGGCTGGCTTATTGCCTTTCTACTTCTTGATTTTATTAATAATAATCATTGGGCTTCAATTAGCCTTCCCGTGATTTGGTTCGCAACAAAAATTGATTTAAAAATCCCCCGAATCCGCTATTTATTCTATATATATTATCCACTCCATCTGAGCATTTTGTATTTATTAACCAAATTGCGCTAATTATTGGTAAATTTCACCAATAATGTAATTCTCTGTTCTATAGTTATAGGTAAACCGTATCCTAAATGGAATTGGGAGTAATCATGCCAGTACACGAGAGACGCCAACATTTCCGCATCGAGGATCAAATCTACTTTGATTTTAAAATAATCGAGCCGGGTTCAATTTATTCCGATAAACAAGTTAAAGAAGAGCTTTTAGGCCAAAGCGGCAAACGTTATCTTGAAACTAATCAATATTTTCAGAGCCTCGATTATGAATTAGCAGAACTCACCCAAGCGTTAGCTTTGAAAGAGCCTGCAATTGCCCATTATTTGAATCTAATTAATGCCAAAATTGAATATTTAGCACGTCATCTACTGATTGGCGAAAAGATTCATCTACGCAAGGTGAATATCAGTTTAGGTGGAATGGCTTTTAAAACCAAAGAACGAATCAAGGAAAAAACCAGGGTAAAAGTGGTTATTTATACTAAACCAAAAATGATTCCTATCATGGTCTCCGCAGTTGTGGTTTATAGCCAATATCATAATGAAAAACAGTACCATACCGCCGTGCAATTTGAAGAATTGGACAGAGAACAGGAGCAGTTGCTTTCCCAGCACATTATGATTGCGCAAAAATCGGAATGCCAAGCAGATTAGAGAGTTTCCTCAAAACGGTTTTTCCATGATAATGTGGGTCTATTATTTTTTTGCCAGGATATAGCATGACAAGATTTGTTTTTTGTTCCAAATTAAAGCAAGAAGAAGAGGGTTTAGAAAAAGCTCCTTTCCCAGGCACCTTGGGGGAAAAAGTTTATAACGAAGTCTCCAAACAAGCTTGGAAAATGTGGCTCTCACACCAAACAATGTTGATTAATGAATATCGTCTAAGTTTAATTGATCCCAAAGCTCGCGAATTCCTTCACGAAGAAATGAAAAAATTCTTTTTCGGTGATGGCTCTGAAAAGCCGGCTGGCTTTGTCCCCAAAGAATGAGGAAACCATGTTCCATGAATTATTGAATTTTAATCCCGAGGTTTCAGAGGCATTAAAGCAAGGAAAACCGATAGTCGTGCTGGAATCGACCATTATTTCACACGGCATGCCTTTCCCGAATAATTTACATACCGCCCAACAGGTTGAACAGCTTATTCGCGATAATGGAGCAATACCGGCAACAATTGCTCTTTATCAAGGAAATATTCATATTGGTATTAGTGAAAAAATTATGGAGCATTTGGCAAAATCAAAAGACGTTATTAAAGCCTCAAGACGTGATATTTCCTATGTATTGAGCCGCAAAATAACCGCGAGCACCACAGTTGCAGCAACAATGTTTTGCGCTAATTTAGCAGGCCTGCCACTCTTTGTTACCGGTGGTATTGGAGGCGTGCAACACCATGGCGGGGAAAGCTTTGATGTTTCGGCAGATTTGATAGAACTTGGCTCTACTCCGGTAACTGTTGTGTGCTCAGGCGCCAAATCCATTCTCGACTTACCTAAAACCCTGGAAATGCTTGAAACCTATGGCGTTGCTGTGGTTGGTTATCAAACCGATGAATTTCCCGCATTCTTCAGCCATTCAAGCGGCATACCTCTTTTACACCGAATAGATACAGCCAGCGAAATTGCTGTAATGATGAACTATCATAAGAAACTAAAAATCAAAAATGGGATTGTTATCGCAAATCCAATTCCAAAAGAAGCTGAAATTCCTGATGATAAAATTTTCCCAATCATCAAACAAGCCCAGGATGAAGCCAAACATTTAAATGGAAAAGCAATCACCCCTTTTTTATTAAAACGAATAGCAGAGCTCACCGCCGGCCAAAGCCTTCATGCCAATATGGAATTAATAAAATCAAACGCAATTTTAGGATCTGACATTGCCAAAGCCTATTATCAGCAATCAATAGATTAAAAATAATTCGAATAGGAAACAAACAATTCAATGAAATTACCCACACCATTTTTTCAGAAAAAATTCCTAAACTTTTCTTGACTCAAAACCCTCTTAGGGGTTTAATAGCAACCTCTTGCGGCCAGATAGCTCAGTCGGTAGAGCAGAGGATTGAAAATCCTTGTGTCGGCGGTTCGATTCCGTCTCTGGCCACCAAGAAAATCAAAGAGTTACAGAAAAGTAAATAACTCCTATAAAACACCTTTAGACCTTAAAGATCTTTAAATCCGAAATTTCCCTATTTTTATGGCATCAATCATGTGCGTTATAGCCAGACCACTCTAAAAGTAGTTACCAATTTGTCTTCCATGTGAAAAGGTCCATTTATTAATGGCAGCAATAGGACGCTGGAGATAGTATCTTCGCCTCTCCGGGAAGCCATTTAGAAAGATTATTAATGAAGCCTGTGGGAGCGTTAATTTTATCGGGATAATAAGCTCCAATCCCGTTATATCAAAAGGAATAGCAATTGGACTTGCGATGTTTAAGCTTCTGGAATAGCCCTTGCATTAACAGGTGTTTGTGAAGAGGCCAGCACACCTGCTTTATATTATTACGCAGTTTAGGAAAACGAGCGTATTCATTATTAATCTAAGTTTAATCTCTATTCTGCCAACCATTTTTTACTACTTATCTTAGCTATTGCCGATATTAAGTAAGCAACTCAAAGTTACATAGCATATTCACTACAAACAATTTTTCAGTCGAAAAATAATTAACTTAAATAACAAAATGAACAGCTATAGATCATTCAAATTAACCGCGGAATAGCTAGACGAAAGGCCTTAGCAACACAAACCTAAGCCTCTCCAACGCCTTCAAAAAGAATAAAGATCTTCAGACCATGATTAGAGTCTAATGGCGCCTAAATCCAAAACTTCAGAAATTGCTTCGGTTCTGGAGCCTGGTTTTGAATTATGATAGCTGTTATCGTGATACCCATTGGAAAAAGTAGAGGATCGTTTAAATAAACCAAAAAAATTGCTGCTGTTTGCATAAGAGTATTGATGAACTGTTTTAAAAAGTTGTCGGAAATTGCGTTGGTTAACATAATCATCTGCAAGTTCCCAAGCTTTGGCGGTTCTGGAGTTGGGATGATTTTGAATATAATGATTAATATCAATTTCGCTTAAGTCCACTTTATCCACCAAATAATTCCAGTTCTTGAAGCAGGAACTTTGTCCTACATACAAGGCCTTATAAATGGTTTTAAAATAATCAATTTTAGGATCTGCTTCCTGTTCGACCATCTCTTCAACTACGGGAGGATTGATGTAGTCTTTATTTTCGAATAACGATTTTTCACTAATTTTTGATACCAAACCATATTCAAAAGTCAAAAGCATAAGAATGAAAATATAATTTTTCAACTCTTGAGGTAAGCCAAAAGAGGTAAGCAATAATAAATTTTGATAAAGGAAGCTAATTTTACGATTTATATTTCTTTCTAAAATTTGTTCAATGCCCAAGGATAATGTTTCTGGAACTTTATTATTACTACCATTACTGAGACGGCTACCCCAAGAATAATCGCGATAATTGTGTGAAAAATCTGAGAGATCAAGGCAAGTTAGGCTAAAATTTTTCTTCAATTGACTAATTACAGGCATAGTTAAATAGCTATAATTGCCATAGAGGTTAAGCTTGGTAAGCGTTTGATTTTCCGCTAAAGCCGAAAGAATTATTTGGACTGCCTTATTGTTTATAGTAGAGAAACAGTTTGATAAATTGAGTGACTTAAGTGTTTTATTCGTCTTGAGCATTTTTGCGATAGCATTAGCAGTCTCATCAGATGCTGGAAAAAAATTTCTACAAAAATTAACAGAAATCAAATTTCTATTGCTTCTCAAGGCATTAAAAAGAGAAAAACAGGCTGTCTTGGAACATGCATATTTTACTTGTGTAACCTTCAAAACGCCTACTGAGATATACCTTAACGCTCTATTAGAATTTATCACGTCGACAAGGCTTGGAATGGTGTCATCATTAAGACCCATCGAATTTCTAACCACTAACTCTTCAAGATTGGGATGATTTTTTAGTGAATCCGTTAATTCCAGTACAAAATCAATCGAAGTATCAAATTCATTGTATAGCTCTAATGTTTTTAGACTTTTATTTTGCTCAATTACTAAATTGAGGCGTTGTAAATTATCATTTAATAATGGATCGGAGATATAAAAGGTTAACGTGATAGAAGAAAGGTTTTTTGTATTTTCCAGGAATATTAGTGTTTTTTCCAAAGCCTCAGAACTCACAATAGCTGCAGAATAGTATGAAGGTTTAATTATAGTTTGATCCAGATAAATTTTGGTTAAATGCTTAAAAATTTCCAAAAATTCCAATTCAAGGTCGTCAGATAAAGAACAATTTTTAAAATTTATTTCATGCAAATTTTGATTTAACCTAAGTGAGTCGGCAATAGCCAGAGCTCCCTCCATCAAATTTTTATTTGCGCTAAAATCAAGAATCGCTAGTGTTTTATTTGTTCTTAAAGCGTGGGCAATCTCTAGGGCTGTATCCTTGTTCAAGCCAGAGTAATTTTGATGTAACCAAAAGCTACCAACCGACAGGGAGGTCAAATTACTATTTTCAAATATAAGTTGAGCAAGATAGGAGCAGGTATTTTGTCCATAAAGACCTCTAAAAGTCAGTGATTTTAAAGAAGGTTTTAAACTTTCCAAGCTGCTACCAAAAAGCTCTGCAATTATATTTGAGCTATTCTGGCATGACAAGTTTCCTGTCAGAGCCAAGCTAATGAGTGATTTTTGAGATTTTAAATTTTGTTGAAGTGTAATTAGTTTTTCTTCAGGAAGATTGTTCGCCGCGAAATGTATTGAGCAGTGTTTAACCTCATTGGTTAAATGTTCAATACAATGATCTAAATCTTTTTTTCCAAAGATTTTATAATGGATTTTTGGGAGTTTATTTATTTCATTTTTAGTAATCATTGAGGCTTTAATGTGTTTAAAGTGGCTAAACTGTATCAAATTTGTATCACCATAGCAACCTAAACGGCAAGGCAGATTGCTTGTGTAATAGGCCACGGGCTCCGGATAAAAATGAACGATTTAGTTCAAGTCTTTACTGTAGGCTTTTATTAACAAGGTCTTATAAAGTTATTAAGACAAAACCGTATTTAACAACATTCAATAAAATCTATGGATAAGCCAATTGGAGACTTATTCAAAGTAGTGCCCCCTGTGCTGCTGCACAGAGGCGTCTATTTAATGATGACATTCTTCGGTTAAGCTCAGCTCTGAAAATAAAAATGCTTGCTAATATTAGATTCCACATTTATAGGTTTATTTTTCCGTACACTTTTATGGGCGTCACTAGCAATTCATTTAAATGCTGTTAGTGGATGAGCACTCTTTATTTTTTAGATAATTAATGATCTCATCTTTTTCACCATTAGGATTACTAGTATTAGCCCACCACAGTGGAGACGTACCAAATACCTCTTCAGTTAAGGAAACACCATAACTGTCTAATAATTTTATTACTTCTATATCATTAGTCATAGCAGCAATATTAGGCGCATATTTTGATGTTAGCCTATCTGATTCGAGTGTGCCCCAGCCTCCAATAATACGTTTAAGCATTCAAAAACTTTATTTCCTAAGGCAGGATTCAACCCTTTTCTTTTCAAAATTCCGTACATAAGTGGGGTAAACCCAGAATCATCTTCTAACTCTTTATTAAAACCTAAGCCCAAGAAGTATTTAACTAAACCAACCTTTCCTGAAACTACTGCGAAATGCAATAGTGAATGACCTTCTCTATCAACGGCATTTTTATTGGAGGAATTTTTAATGAATTGGCTAATTAAATTTTTATGCTCATTTTTATTATAAAGTTGAACCGCTTCGATTAATTCAGGGCTTAAGCTCGCTACTTCAGGTTTAGGAAACTGTTTTCTTAAAAACTTATCAAAAAAATCAGGATTATATTTATCTCTCATGACGCCCTCTTTCTATTTTACTCGGGTTGAAATTGTGCACTATCAAAGAAAAAATGTAAAGTTTTGTAATAAAACTGTAAACAAAACGAGCCTATGCTAGAAGCAATGTACTGAGAGAATAGAGTTTTATTGAAATAGATAATTCAAAAAAAATATCGACTTAAAAAATTTAAGGTAAGATTCAATAATTGTCAGTTTTGCGCGTACAAAAACGTACTTTAGGACGATATTTTTATCTGTAGGATTATTTGCGCTGTAGCACACATAGCAAAACGCGCTATATACAAGTTTTTGATAAAATTCTAAGGCAGTAAATGAATAAGAAAATGTTAATTGAGAATATTCCGCTGAGCGCTCTTTACCGAGGTTTACTCAGGTGATTCACATTTCCTCTTTTCATCTTTGTCAGATGCATTTGGGAATCAATTTAATCAAGGAATTAAACCAATAATTGCGATCTTTAACAGGATAACGTTCAGATTGCAGAGTCTGAAAGGAATATGATATGTCCAAATGGATGATATATGGAGCAAATGGTTACACTGGAGAATTGATTGCAAGGGAAGCAAAAGCAAAAGGGCTAAATCCAATTATTGCAGGACGCAATGAACCTAAAATTCAATCCTTATCTAAAGAGCTTGGGTTTACTAGTCGTATTTTTGATTTGCATAATCAGCAAGCATTAACAATGCAGCTTGCAGATGTGCAATTGGTTTTAAATTGTGCTGGACCATTTTCCTCCACAAGCTTAGCTATGATTAAAGCATGCATTCAATCAGGAACCCATTACATCGATATTACTGGTGAAATTTCAGTTTTCGAATATGCTCAAAGCCAAAATCAACAAGCAATAGCCTCTAACATCCTACTTTGTCCAGGAGTTGGATTCGATGTCATACCAACGGACTGTATAGCGGCAAAATTAAAACAAGCCCTGCCTGACGCCAACTACTTAGCCCTTGGATTTGATACCCACACAAGCTTATCACCAGGGACCGCAAAAACAGCTGTTGAGGGCCTAGCACAGGGAGGAAAAATCCGTAGTAACGGGAAAATAAAAAAAGTTCCTTTAGCTTGGAAAACTCATAATATTGATTTTGGCAGGGGTAAAAAATTAGCAACAACCATTGCTTGGGGAGATGTAAGCACTGCTTATTACAATACCGGTATACCCAATATTGAAGTGTATATTCCCGTATCCAAAAGAAAACTATCTATTTTAAAAGCAGCCAATTATATTGGCTGGCTTTTAAGATTAAGTCCTGTGCAGAGTTTTCTAAAAAAGAAAGCCGTGAAACTAAAAGGCCCCGATTACAAACAACTAAAACAGCTTGATACTTTTGTATGGGGAGAAGCAAAAAATGCTAAGGGTGAAAGAAAAATTGTTCGCATTAAAACAGCTAATGGATATGCACTTACAGTTAGCGGTAGCTTAGCGGTAGTCGAATTTTTGCTAAAAAATAAAGTAAAAGCAGGCTATACCACTCCTGCTCAATTAATGGGTTCAGATTTCATCAGTAAACTTCCAGGCAGTAGTGAAGTTGCGGCAGGGGAAAATTAATTAATAATTCTTACTGTTTGAGTTAGTTTCTTTCAAACTTTACAAAAGCCATAACCACCACCCTTAATCAAAAACGATTGCTAATTACTGAGGGAATTAGAGGAAAGTTCAGATTGCTTAAGCTTGGAAATCAAGACCTTAGTTAAAAACTGTTAATTTTTTGCCTATTCATCAAATTAAGTTACATCAAGAAACAAAATATCAAAATCTTTAATTAAAAGTTTAGCTTGAACATAGAGTGGAGCTTTGAGGTCATCAGAGTCCAATCAATAGATTTCACCCATTACAAACTTGACAATCTGTCTACCAACTAGTAGATTGTTGTTTATGAAAATATCAGACAAAAAAAATGAAATATTGGACTGTGCTCAATCACTAATCCAAAAGCGTGGTTATAATGGTTTTAGTTACGCCGATATCTCAAGCAAAGTTGGTATTCGTAAGGCGAGCATTCATCATCACTTCCCCACAAAAGTCGATTTAGCTATAGCTATTATTGAGCGCTATGGCGAAGATTTTGATACTTATCTTGCAACAATAAATGGTCAAAATGATTGGCTAAAAAAAATTGAACTCTATACCGAGGTTTATAAAACGGTTTTAAGCGAGGACAAATTATGCCTTTGTGGCATGTTAGCTTCCGATATGGACAGCCTACCTGAAGAAGTGAAAATGAAAGTTCGTAATTTTCTTTCTGTCAATGCGGATTGGCTAGCTGATATTTTGGCTGCTAACACGAAGCTTTCAAAAATTCGTATTATCAATATTTCCTGGCAAATTTTAAATCAACTTCAGGGCGGACTGATGTTAGCGCGGATTTTGGAAAATCCTTCCTTATTTAAAAACAGTTGTCAGGAAATGCTCTCGCAATTAAAAAACCTTTCATGATGCATGAGAATGAATTGTTATTATAATTTTAAATTTTTTATCCTACCAACTGATAGATAGCTTTTGGAGAAATAAAAGGGTGAAGGGGTAAAGTTATCAACTTTAACTCAAATCTAACAACAAGGAGCAACCCTCAATAACTAAGCCTACCTTTTAGAAGGTTGGCACACCTTGGAGAAAACAAATGAGTTATAGCAAAGAAGAAAGTTTAAGTGATTTTGAATTGATCAAAAATGAAATCTCAAAGTTAGCCAGTGATCCAAACTATGAATTAGTCTCGGATCAGCTGCCTAGGTTAATCGCTGAAAAGAAATTGATTCTGAATCATTCTGATTATAAACCTGCAGATTTATCTACAGTTGAGTCTAAAGGAATTGGTAGATATCTCATTTATGATCATCCCAATAAATCCAATCCTTTCTCAATTTGGGTATTTGCCTTTGCTTCCAAGCAAAAAACATCAATTCATGATCATTTATATAAAGGTACCGTAATAGTTTTGGAAGAGCCAATTTCGGAGAAATTCTATCTCCCTACTAAAGACAATAAAGCACAATTAATTGAGCGTTATGATCGGTATCGATTTCACACTAATAAAGATGATTTAAAAGGCAATTTTGTTCATCAATTAAAAAGACGAAAAAACTTAGGTGAAGGCATTTCGTTAACCTTGCATATTTATAATATGGAAGCGCACCATATACTTGATGAAAATCAGTTAGTTGACCGAAGAAATTTAAATAAAATTTATTTAAAAGATAAGGGTTCGGATCAGTCTAAACATCTTCCGTATAAAGAGGTTTTTACAGACTTAAGTGAGCAAGCTTTTAAATTTTAATTTAGAAAGATCGCTAAATTATTGGTGAAATATTTTTCAAATCTGATAGTTAAAGAGCAATTGTTGGCATTGCTAAAATGCCATCAATTAAATAGCTTATGTTGTTTCTGAATCTTCTTTCGCTACGCTTGGGAAATCTGCACTGCAGTCATAGCGATTATCCTTGGCCAAAAAAGTTTCACAAGATTTTTGAAGGCTGTATTTTGCAGAGGTTGAATCGATTACTGATTTATTTTGTTTTGAGTACAATTGCCAGATAATTACTCCGTCAGTGTTTTTTTGTTGTTGTAAAATTGCGTTGACCAAAGAATTGGTTAGTTGTAATTGGCCGTTTTCATTCTGAGGATAAGCAGGTTTATTCACTTCAAAACCAAACTGTATTTTGCTTTTCAACTTATATTTAGCAGGTAAAAATGAAACTTTTCTATTTGAAACGCTTAAGCTAGCCTCAGAATCACTTGTTTTTAACCAAGTTGTGTAATCTTTTATATATGCTGATACCTGGCTTGCCAAATCTAATGCCGCACCGCCATAAGGCGCGCACATTAGTGCATTATCACCGCATAAATCATAGGTCATTAAGCCCAAGCTATCAAAGCGGTCGGCAAGATCTTTATCTTTTGATACTAAATTATACCAAAGACCTTTTAAATTTCCTTTCCACCATACCCCCCCTTTTTCGTAGATATCGGGGTAATTATCTCCATAGACAAAACCCGTAATTGGTCTTGCTCCAACTGGAGGAACAGCGGTTGCAAATAGTAAATTCTTAGCAGCGGGATTGTCTATAATCTCATGCAATATTGAAGATACCTTATTAATAGTTTTCGGCATTACAAAAGCAGCACCTGATCCAGCAGTACCATATTGCATTAAATTAGTATAACTTGGTCCTCCAGCACTCAAAATTGAATTAGCGACTGTTGTAGACCATTCTCCTGTTGAACTAGGTGCCCAAGGAAGAGCGTATCTATCTGCATGCCAAAATTCTTCGTAATCGAAATCAATTCCCTGAACGCCTAAATCATTCGCTAATTTAACTAAATTTGAGTACGAAAGCTGTGCTTTTTCTGCTTCTTCTGGCTCAGTGGGATCAGGAAAATAGTCGTATTGCCCACCTGCCAGCCCACAATTTGCGCCGGCAATCCTCTCATTACAGCTATAATTCCAGCCACCAACAGATAAAAAGGTTTGGATATTTTTCTGCCGAGATAAAGTTATGGCTTGTTTCAGAATATTAAAGGCTTCCTTGGAATGTCCATCTTCATTAGTTTGATCAAAATATCCAAGAATTCCTGTATTTGCCAGATCGTCGGGAGTGTATTCAGTTAGAGTCGGCTTTACGAAGGAAAAAATAACCCGATTAAAATTTGGTTTATTAATCTTTTTCAAATCATCCATATATTGATTTAATTGAGGTAAAGTATCAATCAATAGATAAGCAGTAACCAGTTTATCAGCCTGAATTGGGTTGGGATCCCTAAGATCACTCACTTGGGCAGCAAGAACTGCAGGATTAAATATCGAGCTGGAGATAATAAGGCCAATATGCAGAGAGGCGTTCTTCAATTTCATCAGTTTAAACAATTTATATCCTACATGGTTGATTGACAACCCACGCAGTATAAATTTCAATCTAAATTATTGGTACTGTCATTTTTGACAGGGGTAAAATTAGAGATAGGATTGCGGAATGCAATTTCGTCAAAATTAGAAGTCAAGACTGTTTTTTTAGATTTTATTTGCTAATATGTCTGACTCACAATTCATTTCTTCAAATTCCACTGATGTGGATATTATTTTTACCTTGCATTTCAATTTTAAAAATAAAATTAGATTATTTAGGTTAAAACTTAATATTTATATAGGGTTTTTGGTATTTTGAAAATAACCAACAAACTCAGATTTATCCACAATTTCTGTGGATAAATCTGTTAATGCTTTGTATAAAGTTGTTTTTAGTCGTCTGATTTCTTTTGTAACATGGAGATAATCAGATAGCCGATTCCAGCCGCGATAATAGCAGAGGTCACGGGCTTATTTTTTATATAGACCCCTACATCCTCGATATGTTCTTTTAGGTTTTCTTCAACATCGATAACCATTTTTGAACCTTGTTTATAAGCTTTTTTAGCTGTATTTTTAGATTGATTATAGACATCATCAACAGTTTCACTAAATAAATCATAGGCTTCAGATATTCTATCCTTACCTCTTTCCAGTAAATCAGCTGCTTCTTCTTTTTGTGTTTCAGCCATTCTCTTTAATTTAACATCATGACCGTTAAACAATTTATTTAAAATATTCATTTTAATTTCCTTATATGGGTAGAGGCAGTTTTTTCGCACTTCGGCAAAAAAGGTATTTTTATTATAGAACATAAATTGGAAAATTTTTTAACTAACTGTAGGAGAAAAATTAATCGCATGCCGCTGGTGTGAAACAAAAATGTCTTTTGAGAAAACACGCATTTCAATATCACAGCTCAGTTGGTTCGTTTCAATTAAATAATAACTATTCATTTTATCTCTAGAGCGCTCGCAAAAGAGAGAGCCTGCATGAAGTAAAGCGAATTTTTGAGATTCATTTTTGCTTATAATTTTTACATTTGCATAATGAAGATGACCTGTACAAACCATATGTATTGGGCTTATCTTCAAATAATCGATGAATTCTTCAGCATTATTTAGAGGATGATGCATTCCAGAGAAATAATTGAGATTATGATGGAAAAAAAGAATATTTAAATGCCCAGAACTATCAGAAAAATGATTTCTTATACGGTCTAAAGTCTCTTTACTTAATTTTCCGTCCTTTATTTTGTATGGATTAACTGAGTTTACTCCTAAAACATTAATTTCATCATTGGTAAAAGAAGTTTCAAGAAGTTCACTGGAAATTTCACGTTTATAAGCATAAAAAGGATTAAAAATACGACTAAAAGGGTTATACAGAGGAATATCATGATTGCCTGGTACTATAAGAAATGGAGCAGGAAGCTGAGCTAGGAAATTTTTAGCCATGTTGAATTGATCTTCCTTCGCCCTTTGTGTTAAATCCCCCGAAATTAATATCAAGTCAGGTTTTATCACCCTCAAATCATTCAGAAATGGCTCTATCAAGGCAGGATTATGCATTCCAAAATGTAGATCAGAGATTTGAATTATTTTCATCATTATTCATCAAAAGGTTTAGTGATTTGGGACGGCTTTTATAGTGTAAAGGATTTTTTACCTTTAGAACTTCACCATCTAAAGAAATGCTAACCTCATCCTTTTCTAAAAAATACATCTCTATAGGCGCTTCTGATTTTAAAATTTCAAAATTTTTCTTATTATTAAAAAGGCTTCTTAAAATCTTCATTAATCTGATTTTACCCTGCTTAAAGTAATAAAGGCCAAGAGTAGCATCCTTAAAACTATCACGTTTGATAGTTAGCGGAAATTTTAAAGAATAGATATTGTTTGAAATCATTAGAAAAGAGGTCTTTAGAGAGCGGTTTAAATTTTTTGATTTAATATCAACCTTAAATACCTCATGTTTTTTTAAACTGTCTATAAAACTGGGTATATAACTTATCCATTTATTATAAAATTTGCCATATCGTATCCGCCGGATTGTGAATTTGGGATAGAAACCAATAGATGAATTATTCAAAAAAATAAGACCATTCACCTCACCCACATCAACTTGACAAACAGATTGATTTTTTATTACTGCAACAAGCTCTTCCGGACTCTGCGGTAGATTTAATTCTTTAGCCAAATGATTCATGGTTCCTAAGGGGAGTACGCCTAATTGAATTGAAGTATTGGCGCAATATTGAGCAGCTGTGCGAATTGATCCATCTCCTCCTCCGATCAAAATGATTTTATATTTGCTTATGCATTTTTCAATTGTGGAGGTTAAATCCTTAGACTCGGTTTCATATAAATCAAAACCGAGATTGGATTCATTAAATTGATCAAGATAGAGTTTTACTTTTTCTGCATTCCTTGCTTGACTATTGATGATAATCGCGATCATAAAATTAGCTATTCTAAATGTCCGTTATTGATTGTACAGTGAAATCTGAAAAAAAACCTGGTTTCTATTAGAATGGATAAATCGATATGTTGAATAATTTTTTCACTTTATGCAAAGAGGTCATTGCAACCTGGTCTAAAGACAGAATACCCTCTATGTCCGCGGCTCTCGCTTATTATACGCTTTTCTCGTTAACTCCGATTTTATTGATTTGTATTGCCTTAGTCGGAATTTTTTTTGGACCTGAAGCGGCTCAAGGCAAAATCGTGAATGAAATAGGAAGTATGGTTGGTCAGGAAACAGGCAAACAAATACAAACAATGATTGAAACTGCCAATAAACCAGTCACAGCCTATGTAGCTCAATTTTTTGGCGTCATAATGCTGATTTTTGGTGCATCGGGCGTTTTTTCAGAAATCCAAAGCGGTCTCAATACAATCTGGGAAGTGAAGACGAATCCGGATTGGACTTGGTTCGATTTGCTAAAAAAGCGATTTCTTTCCTTCACTATCGTGTTAGGTCTCGCATTTTTACTTTTGGTTTCTTTAATTATGGGCGTATTTTTTACTGCGGTGAGCAGCTATATAACTCAATTCATCGGACTTGATGTGTTCGATATTTTATTCTCCCAGCTTTTTTCCTTTTTAATGGAAGTCATACTCTTCGCAATGATGTTTAAAATATTGCCAGATGTGGCCATCAAGTGGAATGAAGTCTGGCTTGGTGCGATCATTACTACCCTTTTATTTACCTTGGGAAAATATCTTCTTGGCATTTATTTAAGTCATATCAATGTAAGCTCAGCTTTTGGCGCAGCAGGGTCGGTTGTTATTCTCTTAGTTTGGATGTATTACACTGCTCAGATCTTTTTCATCGGGGCGACAATTACCAAATTAATTTCGACGAAAAACCGCGAGATCGTTCCCATCAGGGATGCATTGCATACAAGCCGACTTAATTAGGTAAAACAATGTGAAGCCGCGGATTCCACAATTTCTTTTGGAAAATAATTTTCTGGTAAATGAGATTTTACTTCCAAGGGTAACTCCAGATCTCGGCTAGCATTTTGCTCTAACAAGTAATCAAAAATAAGTCGATTGTCATGAATTGCTGCCTGATGCAAAGCAGAATATCGCTTTTCACCAGCCTGCTCATTAATATCGAATTGCAAAAGTTCTTTATTGGAAACCAATATTTTAATTGCAGAAAAGGCTTCTGATTCTTTTCTGATACAAAGCATACGTAAAGCCCTTGCGTATTGTTTATCTGACATTGCATTAAAAAAAGGTATGAATTTTTTATTCGTTTGAGGATTTGTGAACAATTTATTAATTGAGCAGAAAATACTATCGATTTCTTTGTTGCCCGTATTCGCTGCGATTGTCGCCAAATGAAATGATGTTGGTGATTTTTGTTTACCTGTTTCAGGTTGGATAATTTGCCTGAATTGATTGTAAACTTTCTCAAGATTAGGATCTTCAAAATCATGGTAATAAATGGTGCACATTTTTGTAGAAGCTAAATTGATAACCTTGTACCCAAATTTATCCAGGCTTGCATTGAAAATCAGACGTGAAACCCGACCATTGACATTATGATAGGGATGTATTGCTATACATCTCAACAGAAATTCTGTTGAGGTCTTAATTATATTTTGATTTAACTTAAACTCATTTAAGGTTTTAGTAGCTAATTTTAATAATTCTTCCGGGATTAGCTCAGCATCAATAAATATTTTGTAAACAATGTTGAAAGCTAGAGCTTCTGAAGGTAAAAATTCTTCTGAACTAAAATCCTTATCATTAATATCAAGGTAGAATTTCATTTTAGCTGCAGCAATTATATTTTTTCTGTGATTCGGTTCACGCAATTGAACTGAGGGACTCCTAATTTGCATGAAAAAATATTTATGAAAAGCAATCATGAAATTCTTAATTGATTCAGCTTGAACATTTTGCTGAGATAAAAAGGTACAAATTGCCAACACGGCCATAGGGTTAAAATTAGCAATTAGTTGAAAGGAAGTCCTCATTACAAAAATAGGATCTTTTCGAAAAGTTCCCGCCGGAGAGGCATGATTGGAATCCAACACCGTTTTAGCAGCTAATCGATGCGTTTCCTTGATCAAATTTACGAATTGTTCAGGCTTCCATTCAGATATATCTGCTTTGATATAAGCCTCTTCAAGGTACTTTGCGGCTAGGGTAAAATCGTCTGCCTCTTGCGTTTGAGTCGATAACGTCTTGAAATTCTCTTTTACCAGTTCATGAAAACTGCGATCTCTTGCCATTAAGAATCTTTCCTAAAAATTAATCATCCATAATTTGTTCGATCCTTTATAAAAAACTGGATAGTATTATTTTTAGGCATAAATGGCAATATTAAGGACATTAAACACCTATGAAGTGAGGGTTGCATCTTCACTAGTCCATGTCTAAATTGCAATTAAATTAGAGATAAATGCGGCTTTTATGCTGCTAAAAATTCAATAAAGACTCGCTGGGTACTGCATTTAAAATATCTTCTTCTGTAATGATAACCGTCTGACAAATATGAATGTTGCTGTTTTGAAGTTGAACTGTTAAACAACTCACCAGCTTTTCTACTGAATCGGCATTTATCAAACTTTTTAACTGTTCCTCAGTGACTCTTATATGGTCAGGAATTTTGAGTGTTGGCGCAATCTTTTCAAACTCCTCAACGCTGTGCGGACTAAAAAAGCCAAATGGATTTCTTTTAACTGCACAAAGATCCCTGAAAATCGCCAAAATGGCCAGTTCTTGATTCCAACTAAGGTCTTCTCTGTCAAGCCATGCGCTAATAGATACCAAACAATCGAGTTTCATTTGTTCGTTAGCGGTAAAACAAGACACCCGCAAATTCTCTTTATTTTTTATATTTAAATACAAACATTCCGCTATGCTTTTTATTTTTTGTGGTGAGGTTTCTGACTTTAGCGGTACTGAATTATTTTGTTCCTCAGCCTGGCTTTGTTTTGGCTTTGGGTTAAATACCAAATTAATCATCGAATCAGCAAGATTTTTTAACGAATTTAATTTTAGATTTACTATTCTGAAAAGCTCAGTCAGCAATTCCTCGATATTAGCCCGCGATTTAGATGAGACTTTAATGCCTCCTATAAATTTATTGCTGTGGACAGCTCTTTCAAAGTCTTCATCACTAATCTTTGCTTCAAGATCGGATTTTGTTCCAACTAAAATAATAGGAATTTCAGAGTTTTGGTCACTTGATCTAAAAATCTTAAGGTCAACTTCAATTTTTTTAAAATTAATTGGCTTTGAAAGATCAATGCAATAGAGAGCAATGGTAGTTCCCTTTGAAAAGCTTAGAGATATATCCATACAAACAGAAGAAGTATCCCAAATAGCTAAGTTCGTCTTTTCTTTGCTAATAGTAAAAAAATCCGAAACTATAGTTGATTTATGCTCATCACTAAATGATTGAAAATTAGTTAGCCCTTTGACCAGTTCAGTTTTACCTGTACCTTTATCACCAAATACGAAAATCTTACCTCTGGCCATTTAAATTCCTTTCTCCATTTTAATGAGTGACAATACAACAGGATGAATACATAAACAACAATTAGGTTTTTATTTTAAAAAAAGTTTTAACATTTTGTTGATGTTCTGATCAGAGTAGCAGTCAGGGATTAGCTGCTATAAAACCAAATTTATTAAGTAGCTTGGTACTACCCTTTTGCAATAATTTAGGTGCTTGGCTTCGAAGCTACGGAAATTCCTCTACTTTTATTGAAAAGAACTCCTTTAGCTTAGTATCCGTACATTAATTTTCCGTCCTTTTAATCTACCATTTTGTAAATATTGATGAGCTTTGTCAGCTTGACTGCGGTGTATTGCAACATAGGATTGCAGCGCATTAATGTTAATTTTGCCAATAGCATCACCTGATAAGCCTGCATCTTTAGTTAAGGCCCCTAGAATATCACCAGCTCGAATTTTATCTTTTTTACCAGCGCCAAGGAAAAAAGTAATCATTTCTGGCATTAATCGCGTTGAATCGCTGTTATCCAATTCATTAGAGTTTGCGAAAATTATAGGCTGGTTAAGCTTCTCTTCAATTATACAAATTCGGGCAGCATCAGCTGGGGTTGTAATCGTTAAGGCCAAGCCTTTAGAGCCGGCACGACCAGTTCTACCAATTCGATGAACATGGACATCATAATCAAAAGCGAGATCAAAATTAATCACCGCAGGAAGTTCTTTGATATCAAGACCGCGGGCGGCAACGTCAGTTGCGACCAATATAGAACAACTTTGATTTGCAAATCGCAAGATAGCCAAATCGCGATCTACTTGTTCCATATCTCCATTTAAGGCGGTAGCACTGAAACCTTCATGAATTAGTTCGTTCGTAACCTCTATCGTTTGTTGCTTGGTATTACAGAATATTAATGTGGAAATTGGTTTAAAGTTCAAAAGTAATGATTTTAAAAGTCCAGATTTGTGATCCTTTTTTGCAACTTCGTAAAAACGTTGTTCAATATCAAGTTCTTTTTGAGGGGCTTCGATAATGACTTCTTGTGGATTAATCATAAACTGTTTAGCTAACTCTTTAATTTCCTGTGGATAAGTCGCTGAAAACAATAAGGTTTGGCGTTTTTTTGGGCAAGCAGAAATAATAGTTTTAATATCATCTAAAAATCCCATATCCAGCATTTTATCCGCTTCATCCAGTACTAAAGTTTTGAGTTGAGTTAAATCTAAAGAGTCTTTCTGTAAATGCTTAAGAACCCTTCCAGGAGTGCCCACAATAATATGCGCACCATGTCTTAATGAATCGAGCTGGGGTTTCATGGGTATGCCGCCAGACAAATTAATTAGTTTAACATTAGGCAGAAAACAGGCTAAGCGACGAATTGCCTGACCCACTTGTTCTGCAAGTTCACGAGTGGGACAAAGTACTAAGGCCTGCGCTCCAAAAAATGAAAGTTTTAAATTATTAAGCAGCGACAACCCAAATGCAGCGGTCTTGCCCGTTCCAGTTTTAGCTTGCGCAATAATATCCTCATTATTCAAAATTTTGGGAAGGCTTTGGACTTGGATAGGAGTCATCGTTTCATATTCTAAAGAACTAAGACTCTTAATAAGTTCTTGACGAAGTGGTAATTGGGAAAAGGATTGTAGTTCGGAAAGTTCAGAATTAATCATTGAAAGAAACACTTTTGATATTTATCAAGCACATAGGCTACCATTATTTAGTTCAAATTTAAAACAATTTTTAATATTTTTTGTTTTTGATCTCCTATTTAATTATTGCAGATGCAAGCGATAAAAAATATTATCATCTGATTTGCTTTTGCTCATAATTTTTACCAATTATTAATATGCTCGGGAAATTATATCCAACTTTTAATTAAGCATTATCAATTTTATCAAGCATATTTAGAAGGTTGGTTTTTCTGAGCGGTATTTTTTTGATGCTTTAAAGGCATTTAACACTCTTCACAAGGCAAAAGCCGGTATGGTCAATGATATTGATAAGAAAGATTATCTTAAAATAATTCAGTTAACAGATACTCACCTATTCTCTAATGATTCACTATTATTTGGAGTTAATTGTAATAGAACCTTTGATATCGTAACGAATAACCTTTTTAAAAATGAGCTCCATGATACTGACTTAATCCTTTTAACAGGGGATCTTTCACAAGATGAATCTTTTGGCTCTTATCAACATTTAATAAATACCTTTAAGCCTTATCAAGTTCCTGTATTTTGGATTCCTGGTAATCATGATAATTTGAATTTAATGAACATAGCTTTTAGTGTATCTCCCTTGTTTTTTCGAAGGGATCAGCTTGAACTTAAGCATTGGATATTTATTTTTTTAAACACCCAATTAGAAGGCTCAATTAATGGTTTCATTAATCAACATGATTTAATTTTAATTAAAAATGGTATTAAAAAAGCAGCATTATTAAACAAAAAAATTGCTCTTATCATGCATCACCATCCCGTTTCGCTCGGTACCCCTTTAATTGACAAATATTTTATAAATAATCAAGAAGAATTATGGAAAATTATCGGAAATACTAAGGTTGAGCTCGCTATATGTGGCCATGTTCACGGCGACTACACATTGCATCATAACAATGTAAAAGTAGAATCCGCACCTGCAACTTGTTTCCAATTTAAAAAGGGTAGTACGACCCTGGAGATTGAAAATCTGGTAGGCTATAAAACACATTATTTTGAGCTAGGAAATCATCGCTCAAAATCTGTTATCTGGGATGTCACTTAATAAATTTCCGGAAATTTTAAAAGGTTGATTAATATTAAACCCAAATATTCCCTTTCGTTTCCTTGCGACTAATTTTTACCGAATAGAGAAATTAAAGCGAATTTAATCCTCTATCCTGCTGTCTCAAAACAACGCCCAAAGGCCAGTCGCCGCCTTGGTTTGAGGTTATGTAGTTGATTAATTGGTTCGGTTGAATTCCATAGCCTTCAACCATTAATGCGTAGTAGTAGGAAGGAAATAA
The DNA here is from genome assembly GCA_013697955.1 of Tatlockia sp. Classification (GTDB taxonomy): domain Bacteria; phylum Pseudomonadota; class Gammaproteobacteria; order Legionellales; family Legionellaceae; genus Tatlockia. Next base: position 69,027 of record JACCVV010000071.1, read on the forward strand.
ACAGTAGCCGTAGAGGTAATCGTTGCTTGGGTATTGAGCTATTAAGGTCGGCCATTGTTGTTGGCAGACTAAGGAGTTGGCCTGATCTAATAAAGATTGATTTGTAAATTGTTTGGCTTCAAATTGGAAAGGCTTGGTCTGAGCGAGTTCTGCCATTCCGCCTAAAACGTACCATTGGTTTACCGGATTTTCTGCTAAGACAGGTTGCACTAAAGGATTAACGCGATGTACTTCATTTATTAAAAGGGAAATCTCCTTCTCACAGGTTCCTGCATCACCGGCGGCCGCCAAGCCGTCTGTCAACTGATAATTGTTAGAAAAACAGGAGGCTACATCCAGATATTGGTGAGATACTTCGGTCTGCCCAAGCCCTAGAAAACTGTGAATGAATAATTTTCTATGTTTTCCGTAAAGTTCAAATTCTACCAAATCAGAATTATTCAGCCCTTCAGTATTTTCAACTGGAAATATTATTTGAACGGAAGCGCCACCCATATCCATAACACCAACGGGAGTTTTTTCATCTGAATTCAGTTTTCCCAGTTGATGATTTACAACTAGCCAGGCAAAGAGTCCTTCGTCCGCGCCAGAGATTGTTTTTGCGCTTCGTAATTCCCACTGAGGCCACTTTGCAAACCATTTCTCTACTAAATTATAAACCTGCTTTTGCTTAGGCTGAGACAGTAGACGCATGCCTGCTGTTGAATAAAAATAAGTGGGGATTTTTTCTGTAGGTGCATCTAAAAATAAAGAGGAGAGATAAAGGTCTATCGCTGCCTGAGTTGGTTCAAGAGTTGCTAAACCGGGTTTTATTTTTTTTGTCCATAGTTCTTTAATATTTATTGGGGTTTGGGTCTTGTCAAAGTCATATTCAAAAACATGCAAGCGAGTGCCTGTTGAACCGGCGTCAACAACTGCCATGCATTGGTGTTGTTGACAATTTAAGCTTTCTGCGTTAGCAGCAAAACTAATAAACAAGGTAAGAAAAGCAAATAAACGAATGGGGGCAGCGAATTTCATAAATTAAAGTCCAGATAAAAGTTTGCGCATAATACACTATGTTCATTTTATTGTCAATTGACAAAAGCTAGTGTTTTTTGTAACAACTTGGTTTAAAAAAAGGTTTTTTCAAATCAAGAGTTACCATGCCGCAATCGGATGTATAGTAAATAGGTATGTTTTGGCTTGCCATGGTTGCGAGTGTTTTTTCGTGTGGAAAGTGATACCGATTATCAAATCCCAATGAAATCACCGCATATTTTGGCGAGATTTCCTTGATAAATTCAGGTGAAGAAGAGGTTTTGCTTCCATGATGTGGAATTAATAAAACATCAGCCTTAAGTTGCTTCCCATAAGTTTTAATTAAATAATCCTCCGCTCTTTTTTCAATATCGCCTGTCAATAAAACTCGTCCTGCTTTATTTTCAATCATTAAAACGCAGGAGCTATTATTTTTATCATGGAATTTTTTGCTAATGGATAAAAAGCGAAAGGAAACCCCATCCCAATCCCAATCGGGATATTGATGACAGGATTTGCCACGCCGATAAAAAGAAACCTTATCAACTAAAAGTTCTCCAATGGCATATTTTTCTTCAAGTGAGGACAGTCCGCCGCGGTGATCTAAATCGGGATGACTAATCACAATTTTATCGATATTGGTAATACCTAACTGATTAAGGTAAGGGATGATAGCAAGTTTTCCCATGTCACCGCCTTGGTAAAACTTCATACCCGTGTCATAAATGAGTAGGTGCTTTGCTGTTTGAACAACTACGGCCAAACCTTGACCCACATCAAGAATATCTACCCGTACATCTCCCGTAGCAACTCGCTTATAGGCAGGAAAGAGTCCAGACAAAATTAAAATAAAGACTGCGGGGAAAACCGCTTTTATCCGCATAAAAATAAGTAAAAACATTGCCAGCATGAGAGCAAGTGGAGCTAATAAATCGTTATAGGAAAAATTAAAATTCATAAAAGCAAAGGAGTCGATCCACTGTAAATAATAGAATAAAGCCGCGATTGAAAATTTTACAGGAGCCACTAAAAAGTCAATTTTAAAAACTTGCAGTAAAACTAAATTAATCAAAGCAAAAGGCACAATTACCAACCCAACAAGCGGAATTGCTAACAAATTGGCGAATAATCCGTTCACTGCACCATAGGAAAACCAGTAGAGACTAAGGGGCATTAAGCCAAAAAGGCAGGCTAACTGAATATAAATTGTTTTTTTTATTGTTCCTCCAACAATTCGCCGATTAATCATTATTAAGACAGCAACAGCTATGAACGATAAATAAAAGCCCGGAAGCAAAACTGCATGCGGCTCATAAATCAAGACCAAAAACAATCCATAACGCCAGGCTTGCCAAACGGTAAAGCGCTGACTTATGAAATTCCTTAGGAAAAGAAAAAAACAGGCAATAAGTGAACGTTGCGAAGGCGGTTCAAAACCTGCTAATAACGCATAAATAAAGGCTGAAAGAAAGCCAAGAATAGAAGCAATTTTAACTGCAGGACAATACAAAGTTAAACGGCCAAACCGCGACCACAGCCATTTAACTATCCAGAAACATAAACCAGCAATCAAACCGATATGCGACCCGGAAATAACCATAAGATGCGTTGTTCCGGTACGTCTGAATAATTCCCATTGCGATTTGTCGATGTGAGTTGTCACGTTTAAGGTAAGCGCCTGCATGACGCCAAGAGTTGGACTGTTTAATAGAGATTTTTCCATAGTTTCGGCTAATTTTTCTCTTACACTGAGAATATCCTGCTTTTCGGATCTTTCGCTTAGTTTTATTGCCCCGCGCCGGATATAACCAGTCCAATTGATATGCCGAGCTTTTAGGCTATTTACGAAATCAAACCTTCCCGGATTTCCTAAATTCTCAGGCTTTTTTAATTTCAGATCTAATAGCCATTTTTCCCCAACTTTAAATAACGGGCAATTTTGGTAGCAGGAAAGTAATATCGTAGCATCTACTGACTTTTCGTTAAGGCGTATAGCATGAAATTGAAACTGTGTTTTTGCAGTACTCGAGTTAGGAATAGAAACGATAGCCCCCTCAACTCTAGCTTTAGAAAGAACACGGACATCCGGCATACCAACATCCTTTACCCAAAATTGATGGGAAAAACCCCAGCAAAGCGCTGCCAAAAACCAAATGACTAAGGGCCAGTACGGCTTGAAAAAAAGACTGATAGCAATGAGCAATAAGGAGTAGATTGATTTTGTATAAACAAAAGCAATCCCTGCATAAAAACAGAGAATTTCCATATTTGACTAGTTGGACTTACAAAGTGGCGGCTACTTTATAACAACTTTGTTTGAATCACAATTCCCTGACATAAAATTTTAGCAATCAATAACTCTGGAAAATTTCAATAGATTCCAATAGCATAGGTGAATCGAGAGTTAGGACACTTCTTCATGATCATTACCGCTTTAAATGAAATTAATACGAAGGATTCACGCGTAGCAATCACACCCAATGCTGTCAAACACTATCTGAAACTTGGTTTTGAAGTATTTTGTGAAAATAACGCAGGACAAGCGGCTGGTTTTAGCGATGAAGATTATATCGCAGCTGGAGCCAATATTGAGGCCGACCGCAAATCACTATTAAAAAAAACTAATATTCTGGTTTCTGTCGCCGAACCTGCGCCCTCGGAATTAGACGGACTTCAAGAAGATGCTTTAATCATTGCCCCAATTGATAAAGATCCCGATAGCGCTTTATTGCTATGGGCATGCGAAGAAAAAATTGATGTTTTTTCAATGAATTTAATTCCCCGCCTAAGTCGCGCACAAAGTATGGATAGCTTATCTTCTCAGGCAAACCTTGCCGGATATCGAGCAATACTTGAGGGGGTTTATCATTACAATCGCGCCATACCTATGATGATGACTGCTGCTGGCATGATTCATCCGGCAAAAATATTGGTTCTCGGTGCCGGCGTTGCTGGTTTACAAGCCATTGCTACAGCCAAACGATTGGGCGCTGTCATTTATGCTTTTGACGTGCGTCGAGCAGCGAAAGAACAGGTGGAAAGTTTAGGTGCTGAATTTATTGAAGTGGGTGAAGGCCAAGATAATGAGACCGCTGGAGGTTACGCCAGTGAGACCTCTGAAGAATACAAACGCTTGCAGGCGGAGCTTATTGATAAATTTGCACAACAAGCTGACATAGTAATCGCAACGGCCCTTATACCTGGCAGACAAGCACCCATATTACTAACAAAAAAAACAATCGAAGCCATGAAACCTTCTGCGATTATTGTTGACCTTGCCACTTCCAGAGGCGGAAATTGTGAGATGAGCATACGCGATGAGATAGTTAAAACAAAAAAAGGGACAACTATCATTGGTTTTTCAAACCTGGCAGGTCTTATTCCCGCAACTGCAAGTGAGCTTTATGCGAACAATTTGTTACAACTGGTGACCTTGCTGGCTGCTTCACCTCCTGATCTTAATTTTAATGCAGAAGATGAAATTATTAATCAGGCAACGCTTTGTCACAATGGTAACTATCTACCCTTCCAACAAGCCAAGGAAATTCAAAATGACTAGTATAAATACCTTGAATAATCCATACATAGCGATATTAACAATTTTTGTACTGGCTTGTTTTGTAGGTTATTACGTAGTATGGAAGGTTACACCTGCTTTGCATACACCGCTTATGTCGGTGACTAATGCAATCTCTTCAATCATCGTTTTGGGTGCTTTAATTGCTACTGGAACTACAGCCATTGGCCCCATTACCTATCTTGGCGGACTTGCAGTATTCATTACAGCTATTAATATTTTTGGCGGCTTTGTAGTCACTCAACGTATGTTGCGGATGTATAAAAGCTCGCGCTGATTCGCTTAGACTTAATGCCTTTAGGATGGAAATCATATGACTTCATTAGTACCATTTTTATACTTAATAGCTGCAATTTGTTTTATCTTGGCACTAAAAGGACTTGCCAGCCCTTCTACCTCTAGAAAAGGTAATCTGCTTGGGATTGGTGGAATGGCTATTGCTATTATTTCAACGCTAATGATGCCTTCAATAGCACATCACTGGTTACTCATTTCCCTTATATTGGCAGGCGGAGCTGTAGGAACATTAATTGCGCTTAAAATTAATATGACAGCGATTCCACAACTGGTAGCAGGTTTTCATTCACTTGTTGGTTTAGCTGCAGTTTTAGTGGCCTTTTGCGCCTTTTTATCACCTGACTCCTTTCATATAGGCAGGCCTGGTCATATAGAAGCGACCAGCTTGATAGAAATGAGTCTAGGTTTAATTATCGGTGCGATTACTTTTTCGGGTTCCATCATTGCTTTTTTGAAACTGCAAGCCTGGATGACAGGCCAACCTCTTCGTTTTCATGGCCAAAAGATTGTTAATTTATCAATTGCAGTAGCGATTATTGTTTTACTTATCTTCTTTGTAATGAATCAATCCTTATATAGCTTTATTGTCCTTGCAGCGCTCTCTTTTGCTCTTGGTTTTTTACTGATTATTCCGATTGGCGGCGCAGATATGCCGGTGGTTATTTCGATGTTGAATTCCTATTCTGGATGGGCAGCTGCAGGTATCGGTTTTACCCTTTCTAATCATTTGCTAGTTATTACTGGCGCATTAGTGGGTGCAAGCGGAGCCATTTTAAGTTACATCATGTGTGTGGGAATGAATCGCTCAATTTTTAATGTCATCTTCGGAGGAATCAAGGCTGTTGATGCCTCAAGTACCATTTCCCGCCATGAAGGTCAGCAAGTTAGACAGGCCAATGGCGAAGATGCAGCCTTTTTATTGTCCAATGCAAAGGACGTCATCATCGTACCTGGATATGGAATGGCTGTTGCCCATGCGCAACACGCGGTGAAAGAACTGGTTGATGCACTGGAAAAAAGAAGTATACGGGTGCGTTTTGCTATTCATCCTGTAGCAGGTCGTATGCCTGGTCATATGAACGTTTTATTGGCAGAAGCAAATATTCCTTATGACCGTGTTTATGAACAAAGTGAAATTAACCGCGATTTTGCAACCGCTGATGTTGCTTTTGTAATTGGGGCTAATGATATTACCAATCCCTCTGCCAAAACCGATCCGGGTTCGCCAATTTATGGCATGCCCATACTTGAGGTTGAAAATGCAAAAACCATTTTATTTGTAAAAAGAAGCCTCTCGCCAGGTTATGCAGGTGTTGATAATGAATTGTTTTTTCATGATAACACTTACATGCTATTTGGCGATGCTAAAACAATGACGGAATCCATAGCAAAAGCTTTGGCAGAGGTTTAGAATCCCTTATCTTCTGCTCGGAATGTGCTCAGAAGAATTAAGAAATTTGCTTTTTTCAAAATTCAATTTTTAATAAAGGGGTTCAAATGTTAAAAATAATAAAAAACGGTTTAGTCTGTTCTGCTGCTTTATTGTCGACCACGTGTTGGGCTGAAAATTACAACCTTTCCGCTATAGAACGTAATTTCGAACTACCTGCCTATGTTGCGCAAACTTTTTTTAACCCGGTTATCTGGAAGATAACCGCCAAATGTGAAATTGTGACAGAAGACAGCTCTAATGTTATCGACGTTGTTGGTTTACATAAAACAGGTTCTGTAAATGGAATACCGGTTTCTGAAGGCTCCAGATTTCCGATAGTAGTTCACCCCTCTGAAACATTGACTATTGTTGCTGATCCCGGCGCAAAGGTGCAATTAACGAACCATGGTCCCCACCTTGTAAAGGCGCATTGTAAAGTTTAATGAGCTAACAATATTGATCCCTGATTTTTTGCAGCAGGGATCAAATTTTCTCCATAAAATTTGGCATAGATTGCTAACTTCAGCCTAAAATTCAAATTTCTGAATTTAATATTATTTGTACCGGAGCCTACCGAAGGGGTTTTTGTGATTGCATTCAGATATTGCACTATTTTCACTATATGTGTATGGTGCGGGCAATTATTAACCATGATGCTTTTAACTATTGGAGGCGTATTTTGGAACTTGTCAAATGGTTACAATAGTAATGCATATGAGAATATGATATTTAACACGATTTTTGCCAGCCCAGTTCTCTTTAAATATGTTTTTAAAAACTTTGCTACAATGGAAAAATTATTTTGTTGCGACCCTTTCAAATTGGAACCTGTTATTAAAGTTCTCATTGCTAATGAGGATTTATTCAATCATTACATTCCTGATAAGGAAAAGTTATCTAAAGCTTGTACGTTTTTCGGAAAACATAGTTCGGAATTAATAAAAAAATTTAACACTATAAATAGGGAAGCTGCAGAAAACAAACCATTGTTCATTATTTAACTTTAACAAAACAAAGAGAATACAGCTAAAATTGTTTTTGCACTTCATTTGTGAAATCAAGGGATTCAGGTATCAACTTTGCTAATGCCAAAATTTCTATGGATCCCTTTTCACAAAAAATCTAATGCTCTCGAGTCGCTGAAAATTGAATCTTTGGATATCGCTCCTGGGCCATCGATAAATTGACTCGCGTTGGTGCCAGATACATTAGTGTGTCACTGCCATCTAGGGCAAGATAATCAAAGGCCTTGGATCGAAATTCAGCCATTGCTTTATCATCCTCTGAATAAACCCAGCGAGCACAACTTGTGTTGACAGATTCATAAACACAGTCAACCTTATACTCATGTTGTAAACGGTGAGCTACCACATCAAATTGCAACACACCAACAGCACCTAAAATTAATTGATTTGAGTTTAAGGGTCTGAAAACCTGAGTTGCGCCCTCTTCTGATAATTCAATCAACCCCTTTACCAGCGCTTTGGATTTTAAAGGATCTTTTAAACGAACCAGACGGAATAATTCCGGAGCAAAATTAGGAATTCCAGTGAATTTCAAGGTTTCGCCTTGGGTAAAGGTATCACCAATACGAATTGTGCCGTGATTATGTAGCCCAATTATATCCCCGGCCATAGCCATTTCAGCATGGGTCCTGTCGCCGGCCATAAAGGTTAGCGCATTGGCTATTTGTACTTCTTTTCCTATTCGTAAGTGATTTAATTTCATTCCTTTTTTAAAAGTACCTGAACAAATTCTTAAAAAAGCAATGCGATCGCGATGTTTCGGATCCATATTAGCCTGAATTTTAAACACAAAGCCGCTAAAATTTTGTTCGCCAGGCTCAACCTGACGTTCAACAGCAGCACGCGGCAAGGGGCCTGGTGCATATTCGGCGAAATCATCCAATAACTCTTTGATGCCAAAATTATTAATCGCTGAACCAAAGTAGACAGGAGTCAATTTTCCGGACAAATAATCAGCAAGAACAAATTCATGGGATGCGCCTTTGACCAATTCTATCTCAGCACGTAATTCTTCTGCAGTATCACCTAATAATTCATTTAATAGTGGATTATTAAGACCCTTGATTTGAGTCGCCTCCTGTTTTTGTGCATTTTTACCTGTTTGGTAAAGATAAACAGTATCTTGATAAAGATGATAAATACCTTTGAATCGCTTGCCCATCCCGACTGGCCAGGTTATAGGTGCACATTGAATGCCTAAGACCGTTTCGACTTCATCAAGTAGGCTAATCGGCTCGCGGCCTTCACGGTCTAATTTATTGATAAAGGTCATGATGGGTGTTGCTCGTAAACGGCAAACTTCCATTAATTTAACTGTTCGATCTTCGACACCTTTTGCCACGTCAATAACCATTAAAGCGGAATCGACCGCAGTTAAGGTGCGATAAGTATCTTCAGAAAAATCTTCATGGCCAGGCGTATCAAGAAGGTTCATAACATGATGATTATGGACAAATTGCATGACGGAAGTGGTAATGGAAATCCCTCTTTCTTTTTCCATTTCCATCCAGTCGGATTTTGCATGCCTATCCGCCTTGCGACCTTTTACAGTTCCCGCAAGCTGAATAGCACCGCCAAACAGGAGCAATTTTTCAGTTACAGTTGTTTTACCAGCATCCGGGTGAGAAATGATAGCGAAAGTGCGTCGCTTGGAAAAATCCTCGTAATAATCGGGCATAAATGGAACCTGCAAGAATAGAATTGGGCATTTTAAGTGAAATGGCAGCAACAGACAATTAAATGTCTACCAACTCCAAATCATCGGTCATTTTTTCAAAATAGCGTTGTACTTTTGCATCATCAATTAAAGACAGACTTTCTGGTTGCCATTTAGGCGATTTATCCTTATCAACCAACAGTGCACGAATACCTTCGTAAAAATCAGAATCCTGCATAAAGTGATTGACCAGCCGATAATCCATTTTCAGACAATCAGCTAAGGACAAGGTTTTTGCTTTTTGAATCTGCGCTAAAGTAACTTTAAGACTAAGAGGTGCTTTTTGCTCCAGAGTCCGTTTTAGCGACAAAGACCATTCATCAGCTCTTAAATCCAAGGCTTGAAAAATTGCTTCAACCTTATCCTTTGCAAAACAGGAATTAATCGATGCCAGTCCATCTTCAATAGCGCTCTTTTCCAGCGGAGAGGCCAAGTTCTGCAAACAAGCGCTCACTCGATGATGCGCATCAGCTGCTAAATTAGTATTTACAAGAGTGGTTAATAATTGAGGTAGTTGTTCTGAGTTAATTACCTTTTTTATTAATCCCAAAGATAAGGCTTCATGAGCATTTAGACGATTACCGGATAAACCTAAATAAAGTCCCGTCGCGCTTGGACATCTTGCTAATAAATAACTAGCGCCGATATCAGGAAAAAATCCTATACCTGTTTCCGGCATGGCAAACACAAAACGCTCAGTTGCGACTGGATGAGATCCATGCAAGGAAATACCCACACCGCCCCCCATGGTTATTCCATCCATCAAAGCAATGTAGGGTTTTTTGAATTGATGAATGTAATGATTTAAACGATATTCATGCCAGAAAAATTGCATCTGTTCAGGATCTTCAGCAAGGCCTGCCTCATAAAGCCAACGTACATCGCCACCGGCACAAAAGGCTTTGCCTTCTTCTGCCTGAACAACGACTGCATGAATTGCATCATCTTTTTGCCAAAGCTCTAATTGTTGCTGGAGCGCTTTGATCATTGAAAGATTTAAAGCATTTAAAGCCTGCGGACGCGTTAAGGTGACTAAGCCGATATGTTGCTCGCGGCTAAAGACAATATCGCTTGTCATCTTATTCTCCTTTAAAATCAGCCTGCCGTTTAGCTAAAAATGCCTCAACTCCCTCTTTTTTATCCTGAGAAGCACAGACTTTAGCGAAATGGACGGCTTCAAGATGCAGCGCGTCGTTTAAAGATAAATCAAAGCCATGATTAATTACTTCCATTACCGAAGTGATGGCTAAAGGAGCCATTGCTAAAATTCCGTTTAATATTTGTTTCCCTCTTTCTATTAAAAGATCAGGTTCACTAACTTCGGATACCAAACCCCAATTGAAAGCAGTTTCCGCATTAATAAATCGACCGGTTAAACATAAATCCATTGCCCGCCCTTTTCCAACAAGCCTTGCCAGACGTTGAGTTCCGCCATAGCCTGGAATGACACCTAGTTTTACTTCAGGCTGTCCGAAAGAAGCATTGGTTGATGCAATGCGCATGGTTGCAGAAATTGCCAGTTCACAGCCGCCGCCAAAGGCAAAGCCGTTGACCGCTGCTAATGAAGGCTTTGTTAAAGTTTCAAGAGTCCTAAATACTTTTTGACCTTCAAGTGCAAATCGATAGCCGGTTTGGGCATCACATTCTGCTAATCGTGAAATATCAGCTCCAGCACAAAAGGCTTTTCCTGTTCCTGTTATTAGAAGCGCTTTGACCTTTTCGTTCTCATTTGCTGCAAGAAAAATTTCCATTAAAGCATTTAATACCTCATTATTGAGAGCATTTAATTTTTCGGGGCGGTTTAATTTTAAGGTGAGAATGCCTTTGCCATCTAAATCTTGTTCAATTAAATTCATTTGAAACTCCTGTTAATCGATAAAATAGTCTTCATCCAAACTTGCCTTGGCTATAATTTCACGCATAATTTCATTGGTTCCTTCGAGAATTTGATGAACTCTCAGATCGCGAAAAATTCGCTCAATTTGATAATCTCTTAAATAGCCATAACCGCCATGCAATTGCATCGCTTTATCGGAGATTTTAAAAGCGACATCGGTTGCCAGACGTTTGGCCATTGCACAGTACATGGGTGCTTTTTTATCATCTTTGTCTAAAGAATCCGCGGCACGATAGACCATTAATCGAGCGGCTTCTAGATCAGTTAACATATCCGCAAAATAAAAACGAAGCGCCTGCATTTTTGCTAAAGGTCGATTAAATTGCTGGCGTTCTTGCAAGTAATTTTGAGTCATTCGCAAACAAGCCGTTGCCCCGCCAAGAGAGCAGGAAGCAATGTTGACACGTCCGCCGTTAAGCGCATTTAAGGCAATTTTAAATCCCATTCCCTCTTCGCCAACTCGATTCGAAATGGGAACGCGGCAGTTTTCAAAAAAAACCATTGAGGTCGGTTGGCTACGCCAGCCCATTTTCTTTTCTTGCTTGCCAAAGGAGAGACCCGGTCTGTCTTTTTCAACCAGAATACAGGAGATGCCGTGATGGGAATTATCGCCTGTACGAACCATGCACAGATAAACATCGGATGTGCCGCCCCCGGAGATGAAGGATTTAGCACCATTTATGAGATAATCATCGCCCTCTTTAGTAGCCTTCGTTTTTAAGGATGCTGCATCTGAGCCTGAGTCCGGTTCAGTTAAACAGTAGCTTGACAACGCATCCATTGAAGTTAATTTTGGGCCCCAGGTTTTACGTAAGCTTTCATCGGCATAGAAATTAACTAAAGAAGTAACCATGTTATGGATGGAAAGATAGGCACTCGTTGTGATACAACCTGTGGCTAACTGTTCAAAAATAATTGCTGCGTCCAGACGTGTTAAATTGGAACCGCCAATGTCCTCCCCTGAGACTATACCGCCCATTCCAAGTGCTGCGGCTTCGCGTAAAACGTCTACTGGAAAATGCGATTGTTCATCCCAGCTTTCAGCAAAAGGAGCCATTTTATTGCGTGCAAATTCTGCTGCCATATCTTGAAAAGCCTGATGCTCTTCACTGAGTTTAAAGTCCATAGTCCTTCCCTTGTTTTTAAACTTCAGCCATTAATTGAACAAAGATTGGAGAAATCCTTTCTTAGAGTGGTGAATTTAAATAGGTTCTAGAGTTTTTTAAAATACGCTCACTACATTACCCCAAGCAAAGTCCTGGTATCAATAGTTCATTTATCTAAAATCAGTTTTAGCACTGAATTAAGCATTTTATTTTTACCTTAGTCTTTAAGATGCTATTATTGCCAACTTTTAGTCAGTGAATAAAAAAAAGAATAACTCACATGGAATCCTCAGCAATACCTAGCAAAACTTCGCGTGTTCTAAAGGATTATTTTGGCTTCGATTTTTTTCGAGACCCGCAAGAACAAATTATCGATGATCTGGTAGCTGGCAAAGACTTACTTGTCCTTATGCCTACTGGCGGCGGCAAATCGCTCTGTTATCAACTCCCAGCAATTGTTCGCCCTGGCGTTGGAATTGTCGTATCACCTCTGATTGCCCTAATGGAAGATCAGGTTGCTGCTTTGAAGTTACAAGGTATTTCAGCAGCTTACTATAATTCATCTCTTAGTAGTTCTGAAGCAAGGCAAGTGCTTTCGCAGTTACATAAGGCTGAGCTCGATATGCTTTACATTGCTCCTGAGCGTTTAGTGAGTCAGTCCTTTCTTGAACGTTTGGAAGATTGCCCTATTGCTTTGTTTGCTATTGATGAGGCTCATTGTATTTCGCAATGGGGCCATGATTTTCGACCTGAATATGCAGCTTTGGGACTTTTGAAAACTCATTTTCCTGATATTCCAATAATTGCACTTACAGCAACTGCAGATCAGCAAACGCGCAAGGATATTGTTGCGAAATTAAACTATCAACCCCAGCAATTCGTTGCCTCCTTTAATCGGCCCAATATTCATTACTCTGTTATTCAAAAAAACAATCCCAGCAAACAGCTGCATCAATTTTTGCAGCAAGAGGGTCAGCAATCCGGCATTATCTATTGCGGAACTCGCAATTCTGTCGAACGCGTGGCTTTGAAGTTGCAAGAACTAGGTTACCGTGCGCGTGCCTATCATGCCGGTCTTCCTCATAGCGAGCGGCGTGAAGTCCAATCTTTATTTCGACATGATCGCATCGACATTGTGGTCGCAACCATTGCCTTTGGTATGGGAATCGACAAACCCAATGTTCGTTTTGTAATCCATTATGATTTACCAAAAACAATTGAATCTTACTACCAGGAAACTGGCAGAGCAGGACGTGATGGCTTTCCAGCGCTTGCTCTGCTTCTTTATGATCCAGCGGATTGCGCCAGGCTGCGCGGTTGGATTGCAGCGATGACTAATGAGCAACAGCAGCGTATTGAAACATCTAAACTCAATCACATGCTTGCCTTTGCCGAGGCTACGCATTGCCGCCGCCAAATTTTGCTGCGTTATTTTGACGAGTCTAGCGACCAGGTTTGTAATAATTGCGATGTTTGCGATAACCCTCCTCAAAGGGTAGATGCAACAGAGGATGCTCAAAAACTTCTCTCCTGTGTTTATCGATTGAAGCAAAATTTTGGCATGATGCATGTCATTGATGTTCTTCGTGGTTCAAGCTCAGAAAAAATCCAGCAATTAGGTCATCAGCAATTAACGACCTTCGCAATTGGTAAGGATAAATCAGCCCATTATTGGAAACAATTAGGTTGGCAGTTGATCCACCGCGATTACTGTTTCCAAGATCTGAATCATTTCAATGTGCTGCGCTTAACAAAAAAAGCCGTTGGTGTTTTAAAAGGAGAGGAAAAGGTTTCTCTATCGATAGCTAAATCAGATACTCAAACTAAAACCAGCAAAAATAAAGATCGCACATCTATTCTCACCACCAAGAATAGTCCTCTTTTTGAAACACTAAGGATTTTAAGGCGTAAGTTAGCTGATGAAGAGAATAAACCGCCATTTATGATTTTCTCTGATGTAACTTTGGATCAGATGGCAAGAGAGAAACCAAAGACTTTGGATGAATTACTTAATATTTCCGGAATAGGCCAACATAAATTAAGCCATTATGGCCTGCATTTTTTGAAAGCGCTTAAAGAATTTAATGAAGTGGATATTAATTAATTTTTACAAGCAGGGAGCAAAATTCGTCTTTTTACTCCCTTCATTCATACCTAATGAGCATGACAACCAATTTTTAAATGAACCTGATAATATTTATGTTTATTATCTTCTATAAATCCTCGTGTTGAAATGACCTCATACCAATCCAACTTGCCATGCAGTTTTGCCGCCTCTGCAATAGCATTGTTTATTGCTTCTTCAATACCGTCGACAGAAGTACCTACCAATTCAACAATTTGATAAACCCGATTGCTCATCATGACTCCTTTAGTTTTTTTAACATTTTCAGTGTAGAGGAAAATATCTGAGTTGGAAATAAAGTATATCTTGCATCACTCGGCTAACATAAGCTCGGGCATGGTTCTTGCATTTTTAGGTAATAAATAAATCGTCGAGACTAAGATGAATCTAAGAACCGGTTTTGGAAAATTCCTTCCTTTCATCCTTTATGCTTTACTTTCTTTTGGCTATAGCTCATCTCTTTTCTTTTAAGCCGGCCTGCGCTTTAGCTATTGCTTTTCTAACCATCTTCGCCTCTTCTGATTGCTCTGGTGCTAATTTGAGTAACTGCTGCCAAGAATTAATTGCCTGTTGGTATTCACGGTTATTGAATGAATCAATCGCTACCATTGCGAGAGCATCAGCTTGATTAGGATTTTTAGTTAATAGTTCTTTCAAAAGATCTCGGATGGTTTCATTGAAGTGCTGGTTATTTAATTGCAAAAGACTGTTGATGTAATTAACTGTTATTAGCTCATCGTCAGAATTCAATTGATGAGATTTTAGAAAAGCCTCATGTGCCTTTGACCATTGCCCTTGGCTTGCATAGATTCGACCTATAAGATACCAGCCTTTGGGATTCTCGGGTTCTTTTGATAATCGAATTTTCATTCGATTAATTAATTCTTCCGGACTTTTAATGCTTTGTAAGACTGCTTCAATTTTTTCCTTATTTGCTTCGTCATGAACATTTTTCTGCCAATCAGTCCAGGACCCCAAACGCAGATAACCCAGGCATAAAGCAATAATGAAACAAGGAGTAAGAATGATAAGGGATCGTTTGCTTTTACGCAGCGGGTAAAACATGAGAAGCAGTGCAAACATAGCTATAACAAAAAAGCTTAATAATAAAAAAAACTCATTCATTCGAATTTCGCTTTAAACAGGTGCGCCAAAATATTAATAAGCCCAAAAATAAAAATAATCCTGGTCCAAACCAAAGCATAGCTGTCACGGTTCCAACGGGTGGTTTGAATAAAATAAAATCTCCATAACGAGCCGTTAAATAATTAATAATTTCACCATCGCTTTGTCCCTCTTTGACAAGATTGTAGACCTGATAACGCAGATCTTTAGCGAGTCCAGCATTAGAATCGGCCAAATCCTGATTTTGACAAACCAAGCAACGCAATTCTTTTAACAAATGCGTAAATTGAGCCTCCTGTTTTTTAGTGTCCAAAGGATAGAAACTATTTGCAAAAACTAACGTCATGGACAAAGACAAAAACAAGAAGGCAATAGTTTTCATGCCTCACCTTTTAGTTTCTTGATTTGCGGTAAAAACTCTTTTTCCCAGATGGCTTCATTCAGACTGCCAACATGCCTGTAGCGAATGATCCCCTCTTTATCAATTAAAAAAGTCTCAGGTGCTCCATAAACACCTAAATCGATGGCTGCCTTTCCTTCTTTATCTTCACCAATCGCCTGATAAGGATTACCCCATTCATTTAGCCATCGGGATGCATTTTCAGTTTTATCTTTGTAATTCAAACCATAAATAGGTACGAATTCACGAGAAAGTTTCATTAAAAAAACCTGTTCATCGACACAGGCTGCACACCAGCTTGCCCATACATTCAATAAAACCACCTTTCCATGCATGGAAGCGGGAGTAAACAATTTCTCATCGCCTAACATTGGTAATTTGAAATCGGGTAAAGACTTGCCCAATTGCACCGAGGGTAATTTTAATGGCTCAAGAGACAAACCTCGCCAAAAGAAAAAAACCAGGGAAGTAAAAATCATCAGCGGCATCAAGCGCCAGCAAAAAGTTTTCATATTTTAATCTCCTGCGCATTAGCAGATCTTAAGATTGCAGGTTTGCGATAATAACGTCTGTCTGTTAATGCCAGCAAACCACCAATCAAAATCAAAAATCCTCCAGCCCAAATCCAGCGTACAAAGGGTTTATAATAAATACGCACCGACCAGGCTTTATCGCCAATAGGCTCACCGAGTGCAACATAGATATCTCTAAAAGGATTCACGTCGATTGCTGATTCAGTCATCGCCATTTGACCAACATTATAGATCCGTTTTTGAGGGTGTATTTTTGTCTGATTATTACCCTGAGTGATTTCAAATTCAGTTTCACTGCCATGATAATTCGCACCAATTAAAGGTGATTCACTAATAAAAGTAATCCGGTATCCGGCAAGCGGAATTGACTCTCCGGGTGACATTTTTACATCATCCTGAATGCCATAGCCAGTTGAAATGGAAATCCCGATAACTGTTGCTGCTATACCGCAATGAGCAAATACCATTCCCCAAAGAGCTTGGCCAAGATTAGAAAACCCTCTTTGCTTCCCTCGCAAATGGAGTAATTTAAAAGTACTTAAAATAATCCAGAAAGCTAAAATTAAACCAAGCAAAGAGTAACTTTCTATTGATTTGGAGAGGAAATATAATAAAAGAGTCGGAATCAACACGCTCAAAATAAATACTAAAGATAATTTTGAAAGCAATTTTCTAAAACTATCCTGCTGCCAATTCAAATGAATACCAATTCCCATCAAAATAAGTAAGGGGATCATCAAAGGAACAAAAACAGAATTAAAATAGGGAGCGCCTACAGATAATTTTCCAAGACCAAGAGAATCAATAAGCAAGGGATAAACAGTTCCCATCAAAACGGTGAGCATAATAACTGCAAGGAAAACATTGTTTAAAAGCAGCGCAGATTCTCGTGAAACTAGTGAGGGTTTATCCTGAATCCGAAGAGTTTGGGCTCTTATGGCAAATAACAAAAGAGAGCCGCCAATGACTATTAAAAGAAATACCAAAATAAAAAGGCCTCTTTGCGGATCGACGGCAAAGGCATGGACAGAGGTCAACACGCCTGAACGCACCAAAAAAGTACCCACAAGACTTAAAGAAAAAGCCGTAATAGCTAATAGGATTGTCCAGGCCTTAAACTGCTGCCGTTGTTCAGAAACGGCTAGAGAATGTATTAATGCTGTTCCTACAAGCCAGGGCATAAAAGAGGCGTTTTCAACTGGATCCCAAAACCACCATCCGCCCCAGCCCAATTCGCGATAGGCCCACCAACTACCTAAAGTGATTCCAGCAGTCAGACAGCACCAGGCAGCTAAAGTCCAGGGCCTTGTCCATTTCGCCCAAGTCGCCTCAACTCGGCCAACCCAAAGTGCTGCTATTGCAAAAGCAAAGGCTACAGAAAAACCAACATAACCCATGTAAAGCATTGGTGGATGAAAAAGAAAGCCCGGATCCTGAAGTAAGGGATTCAAATCTCGCCCCTGTGTATTTAGGGACTGGAATTGTCGGATAAATGGATTTGAAGTAGTGAGCAGAAAAAGAATAAATCCAATGCTGAGCCCACCTAAAACCACCAGAACTCGAGCACGCATCGCTTTATCAAGAGCGGAACTGAAAAAACTGACAGCTAACATCCACAAACTTAAGATAGCTACCCACAAAAGCATTGAACCTTCATGTCCGCCCCATACTGCACATAATTTATAAAACCAGGGAAGTGAGGTAGATGAATTAGCTATAACATAAATTACAGAAAAATCATCACGCAAAAAGCAAAGAGTTAGAGAGCAATAAGCCAGCGTTACAAAAATAAATTGTCCGCTAGCATAAATCGGCGCAGCATTAATTAAACTCGATTTTGAGCGCAAAAAGCCAATCATAGGAATGACAGCCAGCATAGATGCAAAAAATAAAGCCAGAATTAAGGAAAATAAGCCAATTTCAGCGATCATGTTGTTTTCTTTTCCTCGCTTAATTGAGCTTGGGCTAAAGCATCCTTAACTTCAGGCGGCATGTAGTTTGCGTCGTGCTTAGCCAATACTTCTTTGGCGACAAAATTGTGATTATCGTTTAGTTCTCCAAGAGCAACTATTCCCTGACCTTCTTGAAATAAATCTGGCAAAATTCCACGATAATTTACGCTGATGGTCTTTTTGAAATCAGTTAATTGAAACTTCACTCCTAGATCATTTTTCGAACGAATTATGGACCCTTTAACCACCATACCGCCTAAGCGGATCATCTGATTAGTTGCAGCCTTGCCTTCTGCAACCTGCGTAGGTGTAAAAAATAGATTAATATTTTGCCGCAAAGCATAAAGTACCAAAGCAGTTACTAAACTCAGGATGGCGGCAATGAATAAAAGAAGACCAATTTTTCGCTTACGGACAGAATTCATAAAGTTTGTCTCTTAAACCATTGCTTTAATTTCCGATGAACACGCTTCCCTTGTAGCTTTATGCCAAGAATATCAATGAGCAAAACCAACGCAGCCAAACCATAAGCAGCCCAGATATAAAAAGAATATCCTCCCATTGCCAACCAGAGCCGAAATTGAGTCATAAAACACCTCTTTCAGCTAACTCTTTTACCCAATTTTGTCTGTATTCGCGCTCCAAAATCTCAATGCGCGCCTTATGCAAAATTATCCATAGACAATATAGCGAGAAACCAATCAGAGTGAATAAAAGAGGATAGAGCATTGAACCTGCTATTTTAGGTTTCGCGAAAACGGATAAGGTGGCACCCTGATGTAGGGAATTCCACCAATACACGGAGTAATGAATGATCGGTAAATCGATTAAACCCACCAGAGTTAAGATGGCAATGATTTTATCTGCTTGTATTCTATTGGGAAAGGCCGATTTGGTCGCCAAAATAGCTAAATATAATAGAAGCAAAATTAGTTCCGAGGTTAAGCGAGCATCCCAAACCCACCAGGTTCCCCACATAGGCTTGCCCCAAATAGCGCCAGTAGTTAAAGCGAGAAAGGCCATACATGCACCGGTTTGCGCCGCCAAGCCTAAGAATAGACCTGCCAATTTGATACGCCAAACTAATAAAAGAATAGCTAGAAAACCCATCCAGGCGTAAATAGCCAAGGACAAAAAGGCTGCTGGTACATGAATATAAATAATACGGAAGGCGTCACCCTGTTGGTAATCAGGAGGAGCAAAAACAAGTCCCCAAATAATTCCAACTATAAGAAAGACCGAGGCGCTAAAGCCAATTTTACCTAGCCAAGATTTGGTTATTTGGTAAAAAGCCTTTGGCGAAGCCATTTGGTATAAAAAATTCCACATGGGTCTAATTCGGCTCGAAAAAAGCAGGATTTTATCACTCTATAGCTTCTGTTTACAAGGAAAGAGTTTAGATATCCCTTATTGAAGGTTAGATTACCAGGAACCCAAATTTTTCAAAGGGCCAGATTTTGACTTGGATCTAAAATAAATCTTGCCTTCTAGACCTTTTTCTTATAAAAATCTCTTTGCTAAAGAATATTCTAAAAAAATTTGGACAAAATACAAAAATATTGTACAATTTGCAGTCCAACTAGTGATTTTATTTTGAGAGATTAAACCGTTTTGACTAATCATGAAGAAAACTCTAATACCCCCATCTCCGATGGCGGTTATAGACGAGGATTAAAAGATCGTCATGTCCAAATGATCGCTTTAGGCGGCATTATTGGTTCAGGCTATTTTCTTGGAACTGGCGCAGTCGTTAACGATGTCGGCCCTTCCGTCTTTATCGCTTATATACTTGGTGGGTTAATCATTTACCTAACCATGCTCTGCATGGGTGAGTTAGCAGTTGCAATCCCGATTTCCGGCTCTTTCATCACATACACTGCCGATTTTATTTCACCTACTGTCGCCTGCGGTGTGGGTTGGTCCTATTGGATAAGCTGGGTCGCTTATATCCCTGCTGAATGTATCGCTGGCGGCATAATCATGCAGCATTTCACGGGAATAAATGGCTATGTTTGGGCCGTATGCTTTGGTTTACTAATTACATATATCAATATTGCCAAGGTTGGAACCTTTGGTGAAATCGAATTTTGGTTAGCCATTATCAAAATTGGAGCCTTAATGGGCTTTGTCGGGCTTGCTGTTTTGATATTCTTTGGAATAATTCATGGCCCTCAACCTAGCGGAATTATTGGCGCAAGATTCATTTATGATCAGGGCGGATTGTTTCCAAATGGCGGAATGGCCTTACTTACCGCAATGGTACTTCTTTTAGTGAATTATCAGGGCTCGGAAATTATAGGACTTGCAGCAGGTGAATCCATTAATCCAGCGCGGATGATTCCTCGTGCGATACGAACAGTCACCTTTAGAATTCTTTTTATCTATATCATTCCAGTATTTTGTCTGGTTTTAATTTTCCCTTGGCAAAAGGCAGGTCTAGCCAACTCCGTTTTCTCTGATGCGCTTAATTTTTATGGTTTGCGCTGGGCAGGAGCAGTGACCAGTTTTGTGACGCTCACCGCCACTTTATCCTGTTCCAATTCTGGTGTTTATGGAATTGTACGCTCCTTGAGTGCTTTGGCACGCAATGGGATGGCTCCTCAGAAACTCTCTATTTTAAATCGAAATGCTGTTCCTCAGAATGCAGGAGTAGTCACGCTGGTATCAATCTGGCTGTTGCTGGCGGTTTCATATTTCTTCGGCCAATCGATGTTATATATTGCACTTTTATTAGTCTCCGGGTTTACCGGTGCAATCGCCTGGATTTCACTTTGCTGGGCGCAAATCAATTTCCGCAAGCGTTTATATCAAGCAGGCTACACCACAGATGACCTTAAGTATAAAACGCCTGGCTCTCCTTATACCGGAATTGTGGCGATTATATTGATGGTTCTTTGTCTGATATTTCTCGCATTGAATAAAGACCCGACTTATAAAATTGCTTTTATCATGGGATCCGTGAGCCTTATCATACCGATGCTTATCTATAAATGCGGCGGTTTTTCTAAAAATCGCGAAACCATTAATGAGCTAAATAAATATCTACGCTTTAAAGATATTTTTCCTGAGCGCAAGCCTGAACAATCAAAGGGATAATTTGATAAAGCAAAATTTCAATTCTTATTGAAATTTTGCTTTTGTAAATTTTATTTTGACCTCTATTCTTGTATCACCTATAAGCCTGTGTTCGCATTTGGAGCTGTCTTGGCTCTCAATTGTCTCCTCTTTTATCTATCCCTTTATTTACGTCCTTTAAAGACTTAGGAACGGGTATAGCATGATCCCATGTATGATTAAAATCCCATTATTACAGCCATTTAATATTCTCTTAAGACTATTTTATTACAATAGGTTAAATATTTTGATTGGATTGCAATGTCATCGCTAAAAAAGTTAATCAGAAATGCTATAGAAGATCAGAATTGTTTTGAATTAGAAAAGCTGCTAAGAGAAAACCCTGATTTTGACTTAAACAATTTTACTTCAAACAATTTATCCGCACTATGGATAGCTATATGCCCCAGTCCTCCAAAGTCACCTTCTTTTGATATAATTAACTTACTTATGGGCAATCAGGAGATTGATCCTAGCCAAACTTACAATGGGCAAACCATTCGATCCTACTATTCCCGACTATTTCATCTTGATTTAACTATCCTCGATTTATTAGAAGATTACGAGAACAATTATAATCATAGGCAAAATGATATTGTTTTAGAGGTGGATGATCGGCTTAGAAATTTTGCTAATCATGACCAAAATGTTCATACGGCAGTTGTGGAAGATTCGGTCAAGAAATGCGGTGCTAATTTGTATTTACGTTATGCCAAAACGTCTGAATTTAATTGGTTGTCTCCTCTATCGGATCTGGAATTATGGCTTGAGTTAGATGGTTATGATTTAAATTTTGAAGTCCCTGAAGAAGAAAATATTGATAAAAATACGCTTTATTTTACTTTAAACAATAAAGGACTTTCTTATTCCTGCATTGATGCAAAAACAAAGAAAATAGTTAGCGCCAACATTTTATCTCAAATCAAATGGAACAATCCTTTAACTTCAGCCCAATTAAAACCACATATTTCCAAAATTTTACAAGCAATGACTAATCAAGGAACAGCCTTAAAAACCCTGGGGTTAAATCTGCATTCTGCCAAAAAATCTTTTAATCGCATTTTAACTCTTAGGAGATCTTATCAATGTTCATCTGAGGTTTCTTTAAATGGTCAACAAGCAATGGCATTGGCATGGCTAGGAATCTCAAGCGCTAATCCTGCAGATTTTGTTGATCATATTGATATGAGCTCCAATGAAGTTCGAGATAGAAAAAGGTTGTTTATTGATACATTGATTAATATTCAAAACGAGTATGGAATTGATGTAACAAGCTGTGAGGGAGGAACATTCAATATCCTTATTTCAAGACTGGATTGTATTCACCTTGATGTAAAAATTTCTGAATCTACTCCTTTAAATCAAGAAATAATTAGTCAAAAATATCTCGCATTTTGCAAAAAGAATTTACAAGCGCTTCTCGCTGAAGACCCGGCCTTATTTTGGCACTATATACAATATTATCCTTTTGGAGATCTTCCTATAGGTATTAATACCTCGGAATGTTACTCGGAAAAATCTAAAAAAATCGTTGCTTTCAATGATTCTACTTCTGCTGAATTTATCAAACAGATTAAAAAAGAGAACCAGGAACTAATGGAGGAGGATAGAAGAACTGATAGAAATCCTTCAATGCATATGGATAAAAATGAGCTTGAGCAGGCTTTAATCAACGTGACTTTCATGATTGAGGATTCTGGATTAGCCTTTGTAAATCTTATACAAATAAACAAATTGGCTTATTTCTATCAAGAAATTAACAGAAAATCTAAAGCCTTCTTTGGCTTTGGGAGCGAAATTGAGACTCAGTTAATTAAAGACCATATGAATACAGCCATGAAATCCATTATGAGTAAAAATCCTACAGATCTTGAACTAATATTTAATGATCTTGTATCTTCTCTCGCAGACTATCCCATTGATTTATTCTCGTTAGAGAAACACCTAACCCCTCTCTCCGACTCCTTTGGTCACTTTTTTGATCATCTCGAAAACTCCAGAAAAGAAAATTTTCTAAAACATTTTTGGTCTTTTTATGCTAAAGACTTACCTCGTACTCCTGTTGATAATCAGAACGACCAAATTTTTTGGAAATTGGTTAAGGATGATTTCTTTAAAGACCTTTCTTTACTGCAAGAATGGCTTGCCACTATGCCAGAAAATATAGCCAAAGATTTTATCAAATTACTTATTCAAAAAAATTATCATTTAAACTACAAAAATTATAGCTCTGAAATTTATGGTTTAGCTTTAAATTTAGCTTTAAAAGAGGAACATTTACTGCATTTTCCTTTAGATGAACCCTTAGTTTTTGAAAATCAGAATTTAAAAGGGATGGATTTATCCTCTATCAACTTACAACAGATAACCTTTAAAAATTGTGATTTAGCTTTAACAAATATTTTAAATAATCCTACCTTCAACCCTGAGCATATTGGGACTAATTTTTTTGATTACGCAATCCTTAGCAAGGTTGAAGATTTTATTAAAGAAAATTCCAAGATTTCTTTAGGTAATTGGCTATCGATTTCAGATAAAAATGTACTAATTTTAATGGAATATCTTGCTCGAAAAAGCTATTTTCAAATTGCAAACCTGATAATACAAAACTATCCCGATATGAAGTTCTATGGTAATCAGGGAGATAAACATTTAAATAGCATTAATGTGGTTCCCGATATTAATCAATTGTACGAGAGCTTACGCAAAGTAAAATTTTATTTCAGAAAAAATGTAATTGGCGATGAGGCGCTTAGACTAAATTTTTCAAAGGCATACAGAGAGTTAGCAGATTACATAAATAAAAGAGAGAATGAAAATTTAATTGAGCTGTCTACTGCTGAGAAAGAAAAAGTAAGAAACACCGTCAAAAGCTTAGCCCACTTAATCAATTCTTTAAACTTTAATGAACTAATCGATTTTCCTGAATTACCCCTCCATGGTGATTTAGAAACTATTGGAATTGATGAGGAACTCAAGGGGCTTTTAAACCAATCAACTTATGCTCAGATCGCCGCCGAAAATAATTTTTTGGAATGTATTCTAGTCAATTATTATCATAATAGGTTAGTTAATATATCTATTACTGTTGATTTTATTTGTAAAATGATTGCTCACCCCAGCTTATCAATAAATTTGTTTTTTTACCGAGAAGGTTCCCATTTCAATCCCTTTGATTTATTGGTTTATTCAGCTGCTCTTTCTGGCTCCAATTCATCCTTTACTTTATTAGAACACTTTTTAAATATCGACAACCCAAACTTTTCCCCGAAAGATTTGGATATGCTTCGTAGCCAATTATTTAAAGCAATTTCAAAACATGCACAAACAAACAATCAGAATTTTAATCGGCTTTATAATCTATTTTTTACTTCGAAATTATTCTCATTAAAGGATTCTAACGAATGGATTTTAAATCGAATAGAATTTGATAAAAGATTTAATTATCAATATTTTATTAGTGCTCTTTTCTCAGGAGAATTTTCAAATTATTTTGACGAATTTTCTAATAAAAATCCTGAAGTAATCCAGGATTGTTTTGAATATTGTGTTAATAAAATAGTTCAATCACCTTGTTTTTCACTTCATTCAATTCTCAGTCATAAGTTTTGTAGTATTGAATCCTTAAGTTTTATTAAGCTTAAAAGCATGGAGTATAAGCACCATTTATTGAATCTTATTTGTCTTTCCGAAGAAATTAAAAATAAATTTCTTGCTAATAAAGACCTATCAAATTTTATAATCAATAATTTTCAAATTGAATATTTAGACGATAGCGCTCTTCCAGAAGAATGGAAATTTACCAATAAAAGGGAAGCGGATTTTAATAATATAAACACTGTTCATTTATCTGAAAATTTAAGTACAAAAATTGAAAATAATACACAACGTATCACGCGTTTTAAAGCGATTTATAAGGCTTTATATGAAGGTCAAAGTTCTTGTTTTAAACATTGGAATGAATTAGTAGATGCTAAGGATTTGACTGTCGAAAAAATCGAAAAATACGTAAACGATCATCCAGATTCCCGCTCAGAAAAAGCTTGGACTTTAGCTAATAATTCTAAGTTAAGTAAAGATGAATTATTCATAGAAACTCATCAATATTCTTATGCAAAAAGCTCCTCTTTTTTAGGTCTTTTTAGACAATCAAATTTTGCAAAAAACTATGAGAATATGGCTGCTAAAATTCAACAAGCAGAAAAGGGGTCTAGAACTGAAACGATTGATACACTTTTAAAGGTACTCTAGTCTTTTTCTGTTGTTACTTAGACTTATATTTTCTAAATTATATATGCCCATCCTCATCTTTGCTTTTTCCTTTCAATGTGTTAGCTAGCGCCTATAAGTGGCGTGTGAATGAATTAGATTGACAATGGTTACATATCGATATCTGGATAAATAAAATTCAATTTACTTGCTATAGCCTAGACTGGTAAAGGGTTGCAAGGCTGTGCTGGAAATTTCATACCTTCCTGAACTAAATCCCAATATAGCGGACAGTTACATTAAGTAAATCCACATTATTCTTTAGCATATTTGTCCAAAGCTTATTTATAGCTTGAAATCCACACGTACAAAAAAGTATGCTAAAGAAAAAATGTTCTAAAAATCATAGAGATAAAACACCTATGCTGCTGAACTAAGTTTTGAACCCAACTTTTTGACTCGATTTAATATTTTGAGAGTATAAATTTTTTCTAAATATTGTCTAAGCGTACGTTTTCGTACGAGTGGACTTCAAACCATTAAACACGAAGGCTTTTAGTTTCAGAGGTTATGTTATTTATTCGCTCAACTTCTTTTAAGCGATAATCGAAAATGCGTTGATTTGTATTTCTCTCTTTTGAATTAATTATTTTTGATTTTTTGAATGAATCGAAATTGTCCAATAACTGAGATGTAATTCCTCTACCTGCATTGCTTTGATTTTCTTCAAGGTCAGAGGGTTTAAAAAAATTAAATAATGCTATTTTTCTTGCCATGAGTGGAGTTTCATAAGGTTTTAAAGCCTTATCTATCTCTGGTTTTAGAATGTTTCTTTTTAGATCTTTTGAAAAACCAGAAGAGGGTTGGTAATCGTTTATTGGTTTAGTAACTAGCTCATCAAATTCTTGACTATCGTCTATAGTAGAAACATAGTCATAAAATTCATTGACCCTTTCTTGTCTAGTATAGTCTTTAACCAAATGAACTGCTGTAGTCATGGGCACCCAAACCAGAGAAAAAAGAAGATTAGCCAAAGCCCAGACACCGTTGACAGCTATATTGATAATAGGCAAAGCTAAATAAAATATTACATTTGTCATAATCCAAAAAGGTGGAAACAGGGGGCCAAGGAACCAAAAATTTTCTAATAAGGGAAAATCCCAATGAGCTTTTGCCGCCAAAAAACCCCACCACATTAAAGGCTCACTCAAACCGGTTCGATTATATGCCTTTATACACTTCTCTTTAAAAATACCCACAATAAAGTCCTTAAATCAGATAATTCATTATTATATCTATATATTATTAATTAAATATTAAGTAATTCAGGAGCCGAAACTAACGAGTTGCCCCAAAAACAACCTAACTTTAGAATTGTTCCAAAAAGCCATAAATCTCAACGATGACCCATAATTTACCTAACCGGACATTCGAAGAGTGAATTGTGAGGAAAAGCTTAATTTAAAGCTAATAGGATTAGTGCCCCGGAACTTGCGCTCTGAAGCAAAAAATTTTTGTACATTATTTTTTCTATTATGATTAAGAAAACATCTGATTGTTATATTTGTTTTCTTCAGCCTAAAGAAAAAGAATGCTTACCTAAATAAATAGTTAAGAGCTGAAACAGATTTGAAATAGAGGTAAATCAATATGCTTTTCGTTATTACTAATGTTGAATCTTTAGAGCTAGGCCAATTAATAGAACACTCTCAGTGGCCTCAAAGAGTACTGTGAAAGGACTGACGAAAAGTGGGATTACAAATTAAATCCCACTAACCGATTGTATAATACACACATGAAGCAGTTCTCAATGCGTCTTGTAGCTGGGTCATCCCGATCTGAATTACCTTCATAACAAAATTGGAATCAACCTTTCCTCATAATTATTTCAGCGTATCGTTCCGGAGTTGTTTTTTCATCTAATCCTAAGTCTTTTTTCAAGCGAGCTGGTTCACGATCTGCTGTAAAAAATGACGCTATAGACTTTGAAAAATACTGGCGTGGCAAATAGGGCTTACCTAAATGTGAATATGCTGGTTTGCCCTCCAGCTTGATTAAGCAACGCACCTGGTACTGCTTGTGTAATGCGCTCTGAAGCAGATGCAGCCTCAGAACCATTAATATTAACTCTTAAGAATGCATTCTTGAACATAGGTTCATCAATGGTTAATTCAGGTGCTTCAATTCGACCAATAAGATTATCTGGTAAAATAATTTTAAATTGAGCAGCTATCTCAGGATGTTTTCGATATATAGATAAAATTTCCTGCAAATAAGCATCAAAATTTTGAATACCAGGATGGAGGCCAAGCCGAACCTGCATGTTCGGATGCTGTTTTAGTTCAGTTAATAAACAATCTAAAAAGCTTGCATCCACCTCAACTGGCTGAGTAGTGCTGCTTATAAAGGTCAATGATTTATCTAGCGAGACTTTTAGCGTTTCTTTTACCTCTTGAGTGTTTTTTGTGCTTGCTAAGTTTGCTGAATAAGCATTATCAATACTCAAATGGCCAGTGATGAAGACCCTTTCATCAGTCACTGGAAAATCTTCTTTTGCGGAGGCTAAAGGGAGAGCCCAATTAACATTGGATTTTTTACTTAAGGTTGGTATATGTTTCCATAAACAATGGCTATCTGGCTTAAACATAAACTCATAGGCCATTAATAATGGAATATCAAGAGACTCTGCCAACTGGAAGGGAATTTCATTATTTACAGATGGCACGCCAAAATAAGCATAAGTAATCTTTTGACCTTGTACATATTGCCCTATTGTGTCAAGCTGCTGCGCATTTAAAGTTCCTTCAGGAAATAAATCCGAATTTAATTGGAGAATGTCAGGAAGTGTTATTTTGGTTATTAGTGAAGATGATTGGACACTCTCCACACGTTGCTGAGCGGCTTTGGTTAGTGAAATAATTACTGTCTCATGTTGACCATTAAGGTTTAAAGATTGAATATTTTTTAATGCTAAATCGGAATCACCTAAGCTACTGACAAAAAATGAAATTTTCATAATCTCAATAAATCATAAAGTATAAAAGTCGAGCATTTTACCTTTTTTTACTGATCATTCGCAATTATTTATATGAACCCTTTGGGCAAAATTCTGTAACTTTGGCCAAAGTCAATTTTGTATTCAAATACTGGGTTAAAATAACAGTAACGGGGCAAATGCGAATTAGGCTCAATTTTTGTTTAAAAATATTATTAAATAATTAACCGTTACTCACTTTGGATGAATATATTTCCTAAAAAGATTCAATTAAATTGAACAATTACTCTATATATACATTTATTTTTAAATAATTTAACTTTTATTAATACTATTATTCGCATTTGCCCCGTTTCTATAATTCAACCCCCAGTTAGGAAATAGGCATGCAATCCTGTCGACAATTTTACCTTTTATAGCCGTTATTTTTGGGAAGATTATCAGCTTGAGAGTATAGATCAAGTAACTGATAGACTTCGCTTTGACCATGTTCCTTTGCAAGTGCTAACGCGTCTTTTATGAGACTTGTTTGACTATCATTATCATTTGATAAGAGAGACTTTTCTAGCAAAAGATCGACAACCGAAACATAGCCCTTAATGACCGCATATTCAAAGGTCGAGAATTTGTCTTCCTGATAATTGTCTATTAGCTGATGTAAAACTAAAAGATTAACACAGTCTGTCCATCCCTCTTTACAGGCGATATGTAATGCAGGAACATCATTATTATCTTTAAAGGGTATCAATAACTCATAAGTGTCTTTTGCATAATTGAGTAATAGTTCCAAACAATCTGCCTGACCTGCATAGCATGCAAAAATGATAGCTCGATTAAGACGTTCTTTGGAGAATAGGGGGTCGAGTAAGGGTAACAATTTTAAAAAAAGAGCGACGATCTTTACATGTCCCGCAAGCGAGGCTAAATCCAGTCCCCAGTGATCGCTACTAGGAATACTTTGATGAATATTGATATGGTTTTTCATCATGCTTATTAATAGATCATAATTTCCAAGGCAAATAGCCCAGTGGACAGGAGACCACTCTAAATCATCCTCACTTTGTTCAATATGATCCTTTAATGACTTGATGTAAAAATCATCTTCACATTCAGGGGGAACAAAATTTGTTTCATGCTCATGCCAATTAAGGTCGGACTCCTTTAAGCTTTGCGCTATCTCATCCCATGTATCAAAAATGCCTATATGATTAAATATGTCTGGCATGAACCAGTTCTTCGGCAAATTCATATATTCCTTCATTTTTTGAGGATGCAATACTAAAATATTGTGCATATCAGACGCGTTGAATTCAAAACCCAATGAAAATGAACCTTTTACAATTCCAATATAACCCTGTGATAATTTATAATAGGTTTTGAAATTACCTTCTAAACTGGCATAAAAGGCAGGGAAGAAGCCAAAATTTTGTGTATTCATTATGTCTTGATGGTTAAGCTTCTGGCCTATTTGTTCCAGAATGTTAATGATTGTCAGACTTCCCATTTCAGCAATATGTCGCCATAAGTGATAAATTCGAGAATCTCCGGAAATTCCAGATTCTGTATCTAATCTTTGATAAGTTTCCTGTATATTCTGATCACCCACTTTAAAGCCAAAAGCCTTATACATTTCAATTGCAGCCTCATATCTTGCTTGAGATCCTTTTTCTGCATTTTTCAATCGTTTAATTAGACTATTGAGAGAATCAATAATTCCTTTCTCTTTATGATAAAAATCTTCTATTTCTTTTTTGGAATACCTTTTTTTATTGAGATTTATTTCTGAAAATTTTTCACAATGCTGGGCTAAAAATTGAAGAGGGTCAGGATTGACAGTTAGAAAAAAGGTATTAGGATAAGCTTCAAAGGGTTTTTTCATAAAAAATCTCACTGGATATGTAGAATGTAAAAAATGATGACAGTAAAAGCGACAGTCTCGATTATAGTCTGGTGACTTTCCCTATCGTTAAAGAGTCGACTTTTTTTCCGCTATAAATCGATGCTAATTTCGAGTTGTTTCTTTCGGTAAATTATGATTTGCTTTATAAATACACTTACTTTTTCGACAATTAATTTCAATAATTGATGGTCAAATTTATCAAAGATAGGCTATTTAATATTATTCATGCTTATTTTTTATACCTTATATTATTATCCATCGATAAATGCAAATTTTTATACTCAATTTAATTTTAAAACTAGATTCAGCCCAATTAGAGCATGAGAATTTTGAGTGAATGCATCATAAATTGCAGCATATTTTTTTGAAAAAAAGTGACAGACAACCATGAAGTTCATTTTACTTAATAGATAAGGGGTCGTGTGCAAGAAATGACAAAAACTGGTATTTAAAAGCCCACCCACAACCTAATTTATCATGGACATAGGAACACAATTGGTGATCAGATCCCAGTTTGGTATATCTTTTTCGACGTTTAAATATCTTTTTTGAGTTGATGAAGATAAATAGCAAGGAACATGATTTGTCCAAATCGTTGTTAAACTATTGCGTTTTAGTTCTCTATATATCGTTGAGCGATGAATTTTCAAAATAAGAGCAATTTTTGCCTTGGCATATCTACATAATTCTTAATAATATTCGATCTAATTCGGTTTAATGCTTATAGCTAACTCCCATGCGCCCTCTCCTTATGCAACTGATGATAGATTAATCATCTGTCGCACTTGGCGCGAGATTCTGCCAATTTCACGCTCAGGCCTTCCTTGAATGGTTATTCTCAATTAAAACATTCCTGGCCTCTTCATCTGATCGCAAACTATTTTTGCTGCATGGTTAACTGCGTCATTCCATATCACGTGGGTAATTCAGTATTTTCCATATAATGATGAGTATATAATCCTTTACCTAAGATCCTTGTGACTTCGGTAGCGATCTGTTCACAATCTAGAACCTCATTGTTATTAGTAACGAATTGATTATCAAGTAGCAACACAGCAGTACCATGGACTGTTGCCCAAGCTGTCCGAGTTAAGCTGTCTACATCCCCTATCATTACTCCTTGGTCAATTCCTTGCTCTATTTGGATACGTAACACCTGATATGCTTCGGTACTAGCATTCAGTAAGGCTGGATAATTTTTTTTCTCAAGAAAGGGTCCAAACATGAGCTGAAAATGTACTCGATGTTGAAGAGCAAAATGAATGTAAGCGATGCCGATTTTTTGAAATTTATTAGGCTCTTGTGTCGCTAACATGGTTTGATGCAATTTTGTAAATCCCTCTTCTGCAATAACTGCGAGTAAATGTTCTTTGTTTTTATAGTGTCTGTATACAGAAGTGGCTGAGACACCGCTTTTTATAGCTAGATCTCGCAAATTGATTTTGGATAGTCCTTGGGTTGCTATTATGCCGATAGCATTTTTTTTGAGTTCATCTAAAAGGTTACCGTGATGATAGGTCGATTTTGTGGTAAGAGATTTATTTGATGTTGACATCGTTAACATGCCTACTTATAATGTTTACTGCGTTAACATAACCATAGCATACCAAGATGCAAAAGACAAAGCGAAATCTTTCTAAGGCATATTCCTCTCAGTATGATGAAACGACATTGGACAACCTCCATATCAGGGGCGATGTTCCTACGTGGCTATCCGGTAGCTTCGTTAGCAATGGGCCAGGGCAGTTTGAAGTCGGGTCAACTCATTTTAATCACTGGTTTGATGGTTTTGCCATGCTTAAAAAATTTGACTTCAAGTCTGGTAAAGTCCGTTTTCAAAATCGCTTTTTACACTCAAAGGAATATATTGAAAGTAATAAACTGGGTCAATTAAAAGGTAATGAGTTTGGCACCTATGCAAGGAAATCTAAACTAGGACGCCTGTTATCTTCTATCAATGAGTTAATTACTGGTAATTCTCACGATAATTGCGTTGTAAACACAACTTGTATTGACGACAACCATGTCGCAATAACAGAAGGTAATAATATTGTTTCTTTTGATATTAAGGACTTAAGCACAATCAGTGATTTCAATTTTATTGATAAAATTCCAGGACATCTTACAACGGCTCACCCTCATTTTGATTTTACTACTGGCGAGTTAATCAATATTTCAATTGAAATTGGAAAGACCACCAAATACCACATCTATAAAATAGAACCATTGACAAAAATACGTAAAATTATTCAAACATACTCCTCAGACAGCTTGTTTTATATTCATAGTTTTAGCATAACAACTAACTACATCATCCTATTTAAATCACCATTAATTTTAAATAAATTTAAGTTAATATTGGGATTGCCCTTTAATGATGCCTTGTCTTATCAAGAGAATTTATCATCATTTTTTGTTATTATTGATCGCGAAAATGGAACAATTCACGAAATAGAAACAGAGCCGTTTGTTTGCTTGCATGGTGTGAATGCTTATGACCATAAGAACGATATAATTATAGATTTAGTATGTCACCATTCTGGAAATCCTTATGATAATTTATATTTGGCAAATCTTCGTTCAAGCAAACCAATGTTACCCACTGGTGAGATAAGGCGTTATGTTATCGATATCCATTCAAAAAGTTGTAATCAGATAACCCTTTCGCCCAAAGCCCATGAATTTCCAAGGATTAATTATAAGAGCTGCAACGGAAATAATTATCAGTTTGTTTATACTAATTTGATTGCTAACCCAGAAGATCAGTTTTTTAATGCGATACAAAAACTAAATATCCAAACAGGAAACATACAACGGTGGGATAAAGAAAATTACTATTTTGGCGAGGCCGTATTTGTTGCAAAAACTAATGGTCGATTGGAAGATGATGGGGTTTTATTGTCTATAGCATTCAATGTTACTACTCAATTATCCTCATTGATGATTGTAGATGCATTATCGATGCAACTACTAGCAGAAATATGTTTGCCACTCCATCTGCCTTTCGGTCTGCATGGGAACTTTTTCAAAGACCCGTAATTATTCAATGAAGGATCAAGTCTGCAAATCTAATCGAATAATGCGCCTTACACGATTAGTTTAACTTTAACATCGTATAACTCGTGCCTTTATCCTACTAGAGCTTGTTGTACACCCCGAGCCCTCTTGCTTAATATTTTATTTTCATCAGACATTGGAAGCTTCTTAAATTTAGCGCCATAAAGAACATTTTTTGGTTAGCTCAGTGACCCTTGCCCAATCACCGAATAAAACAATGCCATAATAAATAAGATCTTCTTCTTTAGTCTGGCCAGTCCTTTCGATTTGTTCTTGATAAGTGCCTACAGTCATGGTGTCTGTAAAATCATTTAATAAAATATTTTGGCTCAAGGCAGCAAAACGTAATTTTCTTATTTTATTGGAATTTTCGGATAAGATAATAAAAGGTATTTCCGAAATAAAAGGATGAGAGCCACCATCAGCATCTTGATAATCAGCTAGTCTCAAATAAGGTTGGCCAATAGCGGAACCCAAACCAATACACATATGAGCCAAGGCGTTCATCACTTTACCTGGTTCCATACTTTTATTCAGTACAGCTACTAATTTATTTTGAAATAACTCGGTTGACATCTCTTTGACCTCTTCTGCAGCAATTTACAATATGTGCGCTATAACGCATAATAATTCATGCTATCATATGTGCGTCATAGCGCACAAGCATTTTGGTAGAATTATTGTGGAAAATATATACAAGCACATCGCAACAACACTTAAAAAATTACGCCAACAAAAGGGTTGGAGCTTAGATAAAGCAGCCCTTGCAACCGGTGTTAGTAAAGCAATGCTTGGGCAAATAGAGCGCGAAGAATCTAGCCCTACGATTGCCATTTTATGGAAAATAGCAACAGGTTTTGAGACTTCTTTCTCTTCCTTTATCGAAGAGATTAATACGGTTTCTAGTGAAGCGATGCATCGTACAGGTCAAGTACAAGCTATTCATAGTGACGATAAAAAAATTCGTGTTTCCCCCCTTTTCTCTTTTGACTCGCAGTTGGATTTTGAACTCTTTGTTATCGAATTATTGCCAGGGTGTGAGCATTTATCGCCTCCACATAAACATGGGGTCATTGAACATATAGTGGTTGTTGGGGGCAGTATGGAGGTTTTATTGGGTGGAGCATGGCGTGCTCTTTCAAATGGCGAGGGTATTAGATTTAATGCCAACCAACCTCACGGTTATCGTAATCATGCCTCAAAGCTAGCTACTATCCATAACATTATTCATTATCCTAAAACCCAAGAATAGCATCCTGGCTCGATAGCTGGTTGATTAAGAAACTTCTTGAAAGCGTTGGCAATATTGAGTTTATACTGACTTTTTCTAATGCCTCTGACACTCAAGAGGAACTATTTAGCCTAAAATTACCATCGCACTGCAAGAACTATATGACGCGTGTAAAAAAAAATCTTGCCTTATGGACTCGAAGACTATAGTTTTAAAACTATACGATTTACTGAATTCTCCTTGAACTTATTCCTCTCAATAGAAATAAAAAAATGGTTTGATAAAGAGAAAGACATTTCTAACGATGATTTGAGAACTGCTGCTAAAGAAATTACCGAGGGTACTTATGAAGCTAATCTTGGTGGGCATCTTTATAAAAAACGGATTTCAAACAGTTCATCAAAAGGAAAATCAGCCGGTTCTCGTTTAATTATTGCTTACAAAATAGGGATCGACTTATTTTTACAGAAACAATTTGCGTAACTATTTGTAATTAAATGTATTTTTTATTTATGATAAATTTCATAATAAGAATAGTCCTGAATCCGTTTATCTTTTTGCATGTAACAAATCTAAGTCAAGTTACTCTGACTTGAAAATGTGTTTGTTTTATCGTGCTCAAAATCTTCTCGTAGAAAAATATTAGCTGCAAAACCACCATCTACTTCAATAATAGATCCTGTCATATAAGCAGATACCTCCGAGGCCAACAATTACAGAGGACCATTCAATTCCTCAATTTTCCCTGGTCTTTTTTTGGGGATTTTTTCTATAAAATGCTTCCCTGCATCTGACGCAATATAATTAGTGGTCAGTTCAGTAGGAAATAATCCTAAAGAAATTGCGTGACACGGATTTCATGTTCTACCAGCTCAAATGCCATAATTTTTGTTAGATGGTGTAATCCAGGTTTAGAAACACAGAAAGGCAATGCGTATTTTTTAGATTGGCTGCCGGCAATGGAACCGACATTAATAATGTTTCCGGGTATTTTCAGATTGACCATATGTTTAGCAACGGCCTGGCTCAAGAAAAAAACACCTTTAAATTTACATCAAGATGTGCATTCGAATCTTTCTCAATCACCTCGAAAAATTTAGCATAGTATGAAACGCCAGCATTATTGATTAATATATCAATGCGTTCGTTTGTTTGATGATCTCACCTATTTAGAAAAAATTAACCCAGATATTATATTTTTATCTTCCTATCAATATTGAAAAGCTCTACATTCATATCGCCATAGGTTTTTTTTAACATCTCTATAAATAGGTGGGTTTTTGTTTTCTCATGTGAAATTGGAGAAAAAAAATCAGAGAAAAAATTACGGTGTGTAGAGAGCATTGTCGATCTCTTCACAATAGTACCCCAGCCATTTTTATATTTTTCTTCATTTTCCCATTCTTCAATAATGTTACTAGACGATTTACCTTGAGAAGGATTTATAAAACGAGACTTTAACTCTTCTAGGGCTGCTATCTTATTTTTGGAGTTAAAAGTGAAGAAACTATCCTCTTCATCTTTCTGTAAACGAATAATTTCTTCATCTATTAATGTAATAATTTTTTCACTTACATTATCCATGGCATTTGGGAAATACTTAGTGATATTTTTATCTTCAATCTCATTTGTAACTTCGATAGAAAGGTTTTGTTCTGCAATTAGTAGTTTTTTTAAGTTTTCTTCATCATACGGGTTACTAAATCCAAAATCTCTTTCTTTTGCATAGACATATTTGCCATAGCTACCATCAGTATTTATTGTATATTCAAGTGCAGAGATATAAACAAGCGAGCTTTTATCTTCAGGATTTAAAGGAATATCACCAGATGGTGCTTCTGAAAAAGAAAGACCAGCATTAAGCAATCTATTATTGATATCTTCCATAATTTCTTTTTGTCGCTGATACATCTGATAATTACTTTTATACCCTTCCCAAAAATCAGGAGCAAAATATACTACAGCCTCTTTTCCTGGCTGGTTTCTCTCTGGAGAGTTGTCAAGGCTAATTATCTTGGTGCTAGCAATTTCGGGATAATCCTTAACGAAGCTTGTAACTAGACGCCATAATTTCTCATAGTCGTCTTCATTTTTTATATTTACTGGTAAGTGTAATTTATGATAAAAATTGGTTTTTTTTCCTACATCTTGATAGCGGTTTACAATACTCTTGTCTCTAAACACATGATAGTCTCCAGGACGAACAAAATACCCTAAATAACTGTCTCCCTCTGTATTAAGAACATTTAATGCAGCCTTAGATTCGCCAATTAATTTTTGCATCAACTCCATATCGGCTTTGCTTTTGCTCATAATATATTCACTCACGATTAAAATCTCATGAATATTGTATAATATTTATATTAAGTGAATATTAAATTGGCTAAACACCTCTTTTTCTTTGAACAACAATTTTGGGTAACCTGGCTTCCCTAAAGCCCATTTTAATTTTAAAATATTCATTAGAAACATCTGCTTAAAAAGACCCTCTCAAAGCTACAGGACTTCAAATTCACTTCAGCTGTAAAAAGAAGATCAAAATTTATATTACAGTTGAGGTACTCTTTGTTTTACAACTAATAAACTGGTTTTGAAAACATAAGGATATTTTGAAGAAGATCAGCTGGTGTTAAGCAAATTCAATTTTTCAGTGAACTTGGTTTTCCCAAATGTCTGATTGGGTAAATTAATCAGACTTATGTAAGATATCAACGATTAACATGATTACTCCTTGAAATAAAAATTAAAATTTTTGCGGTTGCAGGCTGACACAGTTAAATAAAAACTCTCCTATTAAGTAACAACTCCTCTTCATCTTCGGATAAGAACGTTACGATACATTGTTCATCTTTCAGTTCTTCTATCTCAGCTATTTGATAATTCCCCTCTTCGCTGCTTTCATCCTTAAAAAACCCAAAAAGCTGGCGCGCATCATTGCGAGCCGAATGATTTCGAATGGCAACATATTTTTCGCGCAACATTAAGACAACAAGCAAAGATAATAATCCTGAAAGCATGGTACACCCTGCATAAAATCCATCCCCGGCATAGGACAAAAGACTTTGTTCCTGTTTAGTAAAATTATGGGTGCTATTCACATACTTTAACGTTTTTTCCTCTACAATTATTATGGGTATCATAAAAGAGGCTGAAAATAAGAACCATAATATCGTCATGCCTACTGGCTCTCTTATCAGCCAGGGAAATTTAGCTCTTGTCTCTTCTTGAACCTCATTGGCATAAGTAGTCACCAAAGTAGCATCTGCTTTGAAAACATTATTCAACACATCAAGTTTTCTTAATTCTTTATATGTCCACGATGATTTCGCTTTATTTTGACTGTGATAATTCTTTGCTGTGATAGTCAAAATCTCCTCTTTTAAGGTCAACAAGGTTTCTATTGAAAACCTTTCGGGCACATTCAGTGAAGTATCTATATTTTGCACTAATTTTGATTTATTGAAGGGAATAACGGTGTATGCAATTTTTCCATGTATTTCTTTTAAATAGATTGTTCGCGGTTTGATGGCCTTTAAGTTGTCAGGCATAATAGCTAAGTCATACTCTTGATTCAGCTGTTCAATAGAAATCATAAAAACATTCTTAATGAATATATACTTTTCATGAAACGGCATTTCATTAATTATCTTTTTTGCCTGTTTTGATACAAGCATTAGCGCGAGCCGCTCGTAAAATGACAATTCAAGCAAAATTCTGTGTATTATTTCTTTAGGAATTTGTTCGACATTAAAAATGTTAACAAAGGTTTGTGTTTCCGGTTTGAATACTTGCTCACAAGACTCAGGATCCCTTATTTCACTTTTGAGAACCAGAGCAGATAAAATTTCATACAATTTTTCTTCAAGGAAGGTTAGTTGGTCTTTTGGGTTATCATCACTATCATCCTTAGATTCTGTCAATGTCAACGGCAATTGAAAAGTGATCCACTTTTAGTATGAAACTGCAGTCTAAAACTGATCCACCCCTTGTTGTTTAGTTTTGATAATACCCGCTTTGGTTTTATCTTTTAATCGATAACTGTCACC
>JACCVV010000072.1 GCA_013697955.1 Tatlockia sp.
TACTTCTACCACTGTTTCTTCTCCTAACATATCGGTTTCCAGCTTTGGGGCCTTCTTCCAACTTTAGTCAACAGTGGATCATTTTTCAGTTGCAGCTAGTGGGTCATTTTTACATTGCCGTTAACAATTATTCGTGATCCACTAATTAATACTCATTATAAAATACTCGAAGCCTGTAAGACCATCGATGAAAAAGTTAAAGTATTTGATACAATGAGTGACAATACCAAAAATGCACTACAAGCTTTACGATATTTTCTGAAGTCACAATTAAAAGAAGCGTCTAAACCTGGGCTGGTATTCGATACAAATATCTGGTTGATAGCAACAGAAATATACGCAGAAGATGCCAAAAATAACAGAAACCCTGATAAAACCATTTTTAAACTAAATAATAGGATGTCTTATCTTATCCACGTTAAAGAATTTATTGCGGGTTTTTTAGGAACAGCTTATTTAAATTTGCATGCTCAAGGTATGTGTTATAACACCTTTGAGGATAAAACCTTAAAATCCGGTTGCATCATTCGGCATGACGAATGCTCTTATTTTGATACATTCTTTTCAGGTAGCAATTATTCCACGCCTCCTCATTATGTTTCTATAGCTGGTTCGCTATCAACGCATCCAGATGGCTCTTATCATCTCTTGAGTTCATGTGAATCTCATTCATCGTCAGAAAATGAATACGGTATTGAAAAAAGACGAGCACGCGCAATGAAGCTTGGCAAAAATCAAAAGCAGAATGAAGAACTAGATAATCGTTTATCAGGACCTGGATTTATCTAATTTGGATATCTCGAAATTTATTTATATATGAGGCAATAAAATGAAAATTACTGGTACAGTTAAGATGATTAAAACCCCTGGACGAACAGATAGGTTTGTAAAAAAACAACTACTGACATTGATGGTAGCCCAATTACAACGGTGGAAAGTGTTTTACTACATTAAAACCTAATTTCCCACTCATTCAAATTGCCGATAAAGAAGTCAAAGATTTGTTTGAGATTTTTAAATTGGCGGAAGGGATGACAGATGTATGCCATCTTTCTCTTGCCTATTTTGGGGATTTTCGATTAGAAAGGAACACGGACAATGAACTTGTTCAGTATAAAGTTGATATAGCTTACGAAGAATTACATGGTCAAGAAATATCTTTTGAAATTGATGGGTGTCCTTTTCAAGTAGTTTCAACGAGTCAAGAATTCAATAAAATAGATACTAAAGCTAACTTAGCCTTTGCACCGGTTGTTGGAAATGGTAGAGATGCTATTCTCAGCCTTTTGCCAGGAAAAGCTATCCAGGATATGTTTTCTAAAAAGGTTAGTTGTGTGTTTGGTGAAAATTTTAAGCTGTGGAATAGTCAGAAAAAAGAAGTTCCCTTCCATGTTACCATAGCACAAACTGACAAATTAAATAGCATACTGGCAAATGTTAAAGACCATTCAGAAAAAACTGATGACCTAAGCACTCTGAGCATATAGTCAATAAGTATATTCTGGTTTAAATACGTAGTGAGATAGCAAAACAATGCTTGTAAGAATTTACGGTTAGATAATTTATTTCAGACCGTAAATTCTCACAGGTCATTAAAGTCTGCAGATTCTCAAGGGGCCGTAACTCCAAATTATTTTCTACAAATATTTGTGTATTATCTTCTGATATTCAAAATCGCTTTTTACCCATAAAGATTTAGTTTCAATTAATTTACCCACCAAGCAAGTCTTTTCAAAGCGAGCGACATGATAGAAAATTCAACAATTGAAAAAAGGGAAGGGCGGTGAACCTGCATTCCATTAAAAACCCCAAGTTAACCTAAGGATTCTTCAACAGAGCATGAAGACTGGAATTGGAACTTAACAATAATATAATTTCAGTGGTGGATTCTTAGGCAGCTTTACCCTTTATACAAAAAATTCAGCCGTAATTCACCAAGCCTGTTCTCAACATGATAAAGACCATAATTATGAAAAGTTATCATTATCTGAATTTTCTGCTTTCAACCTCGAACCCAACATACTTCATAATAATTCTAAGGGTAAGTCGATGCATGATGCTCATATGTATGTGGGAAATGTTTCAATTAAATTTATAAAGAAGTTTTATTATGTCTCAGGCTAATAGTCTGTTAGTCAGTCAAGCGATTTAAATAATTATATTTTAGATAATTACAACACATTTGTATGAGGATATTTATATGACAGATCTCATCGGAGGTTTAAAGCGTATGAGGAATACCTATCTAAATAAAATCGCTCTGGCTTTTTTAGACTGTAAATGTAGAAGATGAAAAGGATCATCCAATGACTCTAATTGCTCAATCTAGTATATCTACTAGAACTTTGGCTTGAGATGTAATGGAACGGTTATGAGATGATAAGTCTGATTATCACAGTAATCAGACTTATCATCTCTTTTGGGGAGGCGGATTCAACTGGTTAGTGCAACGCCCAAATAAAAATTAAGATAACAGTCGCGAAATCATAATTACCTCATTATGGGAGTATAAAATTTTAATTACAGCAACTGCTTCTGCGCTTTTTGGGTTGCTGCACTGGTTTTAGGTTTTAGGTTTTAGGTTTTAGGTTTTAGGTTTTTAAGTTATGTGAATTTGGAGACTCTTTCAAGTATGGATAGCACTGCTTGCTTATGATTTTACCAATAATTATATCAATCTCCCAATCGCCAATTGCTTTTATCTCCAACGATTTTAAGACGATTATCAATCAATACTCTCTTTTTAATAGGTCCTTAACGTTTGTTAACTGTTCATACCGTTTTCGATAATTTTTTATGCTAATCCCGAAGATGCTTATACAGCTCCCCTTCTTTCCTTGTCTTCTAAATCAAACTGATAATTCGTTCGTGACTGATTGGGATTAAATTCCAACATTTGGTATAACCGCTAATTTGCTAAAGACTCCATTCTTTAAGTAATTTTTATCTAACGAACTTAGAAAACCTCTTTAGTATACTTGTAGAAATAACGTATGGCTTTTCTTCTATCAGCATTTAAAAATTGAATCTTAAGGAATATACACTCGTAGTGCAAAAACTCCTTTTTTAATGAACTGATCCTAGTATCAAGCCAATAAATGGAGACTTTGTCACAGAAAAAAAATTGTTATCTAACTTACTCACAAATCATACACAAAGAGCTGAAGACATTATTGAAAAGGAAATTGAGCGATTAGAGCAAAATACAGATTGCAGGCAATTTACCCATAAATTCTACATTAAAGGTAAAAGAGTTAAATGTATTATAAAACCGATTAAGTAATTCTTTATTTAAAACCTAAGAAGCAATTAATGAATTGGGAATCAATATTATGAACCCAGCGTTCCACAATGGTGAATCTTAAAGCGCGACATTCAAATAATCTGCGACCTAAAAGTGATTCTATTAAAAATTTGTGATAATCAACACTTTTAGCTATATAACTCCCCTTCCAAATAATCTTTTGTATTTATTTAGCGAGATTTATTTTTGTTGTAGTTATAAATCACGGAAGAGCAGCAGCACTATTGTCCCGACTATTTTCACCTACAAAACTCTATAACCTGCCCAAAAATAATTTATTCATTAACACCATTTTTTAAGAATCATATTTATTCACTAATTCCTAAAACATCATGTGCAAGCCTGGAGCCAGGTTATATGGCAATCTGCATTTACGTATATTTTAATAATTTTTTCTATAGCCTTTCCCAATTGATCCAATATTCAATTTAATTTTACCAAATGAAATTGAGTTTAAAATATTAAATCTATTACCTACTTTCTCAATTATTTTCTGCATTCAAAAATCAAGCTTTCATCTGTTTCAGCAGGCGATGAATATCGATCGAACGCTTTAACTATTCGAACCTCACTAAAACCAACTTCAGTTAGTAAATTGATCAAAAAAGAAGGGTCTTGATAAATGCGAATTTGGTATTCTTCAACCTCTGTTTGAATTACACGATTGTTATCCACAAGTTCATATTTCCCTATGGAAAAACAAACCTCTTCAACGACCATAGCTAATTGGCTGAGTAGTATCATTGTGCCATCTTCTTTTGGCCATCTTGAACCTCTCCAAATACCTAACTCTTTAGGTACGGAATGACTAGTTTCTACATCAAATACAAAAAGACCTTTATCCTCCAAGTGCTCATATATGGTCTTTAAAGCTTTTTGGATTTTAGCCTTTTCTGTAATCAGGCAAAATGAGCC
This sequence comes from Tatlockia sp., assembly GCA_013697955.1. Taxonomy (GTDB): domain Bacteria; phylum Pseudomonadota; class Gammaproteobacteria; order Legionellales; family Legionellaceae; genus Tatlockia. The sequence goes on from JACCVV010000072.1 coordinate 4,220, forward strand.
ACTAGGTATAAAAATCAATGAGTATTTATCGGATTGATTTAAATCTTCAATAAAACCATACCAGACCTTAGGTTTGAGATTTTTGCTGCTTGCCTTTGCCTGGAGTCGCTCTAACATCGACAGGCTTGCATCAAATCCTTGGACCTCACATCCTTCTTCTGTCAAAGGCAATAAGAATCGACCTGTACCGCACATGGGTTCTAAAATTTTGCCCTTAGCTTCTACAGCGTAGCTTCGATAGAAAGAGTACGCATTAGGTGGGGCAGTAGCTTTACTTAAATCATAGACTTCAGAACAAAGGTTCTGATAGGTATCCAGTTTTTTCATTGCTTCCTTATTGGCATTTAATACCACTGAAAATCGTCATATTCGTTCACATTATACCCTATACCTGGTGACACCAAATTTTATTGCTTAGCCATCAGAATGGTAAGTGATATGTTATCTTAGAATACTTTGGGGTTTCTTTTTAAGGCCCATACTACTTAGATTAAATACTAAGAGGAAAATAATTTGCGAATTCTAATTATTGGTGGTACCCAATTTATAGGACCACATGTAGTAAGAGAGTTACATCAAAACGGTCATCAAGTAATAGTATTTAATCGTGGCAAAACAAACTACTCTTTTCCATTTCAAATTAATTCTATTTTAGGTGATAGAGCTGATCTTTTATCTTTTAGAGATAAATTTTCCTCACTCAACCTGGATGTTGTCATAGATATGATTTCAAATTCAGAAAATGATGCTATTCAATTGGCAAATACATTCAGGGGAATAACCCAAAGAATAGTTATTATCAGTAGCTGTAATGTGTACATGGCTTACGATAGGTTGTGGAAAGTCATCACCAATCCTTTAGTAGCTGTGCCTTTAACTGAAGAGTCTAAATTAAGAGAGCATTTTTATCCTTACAGAAAAAATCTATCTCCTATCGATAATGACTGGCGTTATCAATATGATAAAATTTTGGTTGAAAATATAATTCGTACTGATGTGGATATAAACAGTACTATTTTAAGATTACCAATGGTCTATGGACCAGGAGACTATACTCGTATTCATTCCTATTTAAAAAGAATGGATGATAATAGACCTATCTTATTGGATGAACATAGTGCTAGTTGGCATGTTAGCCGAGGCTATGTAGAAGACATTGCCCACGCAATCACATTAGCTGCTTTAGATAATCGTTCTGGTAATCGAATTTATAATATTGGAGAAACTTTCGATTATAGTGAATCCGAATGGATTGAGCATATTGGTAGAATTGCGGGTTGGGACAATGAAATTATAACCCTTCCCCGAGACAAGCTCCCATCGCACTTATTAGAGCCCGATTTAGCTTGGGAACAAGATTTTACAACGGATACACAACTTATACGCAATGAACTAAATTACAAAGAATTGTATTCAAGTGAACAATCCATGCAAATATCCATTGAATGGTCACGAAATCATGAATCCATTGATAATAAATCATTTGAGTACGATGCAGAAGATGAAGTGATTGTTAGTAAATTACGAATTTAAATCTTGACAGTTATTCACTTTATCTGAGTTTGAACGCTTTTTAGGTGCGGAAATTATTCTTGGTGGGCAATTAAGATGTAATTATACACCTACAGAGAAGGTGATCAGCCACTAACTGCAAGTGGTCACAAGAAGAAGATGGGCAAGATCAAAATTGGATAGAAAATCAGTGTTCTTCTCTTAACCAAAGAAAAATGTATGTTCACTAAAGAAGGCGGGTTTAGTTAGTAAATAACGTCTATGCAGATTGACTCTTGGATAAGTTAAACGGATATCCATAGACTTTTCAATACAGCCAAATAGAAAATCAAAACAGTAAATATGGGCGTTTTTAGAGCCTGTAAATATTTTTGTGTAACTGCCGATTTTATACTGAGATCCTACCGTCGAATTCAATAGCAAAATAATTCATGGCAGCTCTCCAATCCCGCAAGGACATAGTCTATTTTTGGGAGGCTTTAATTTTTCTATTGTTAATCGCTTTTCTAATGACAGAATTGAGTGATTCAATGGCATTGGTCGTATAAATGATTTTACGAATTTCTTCAGGAAAGGCAAATAAAGTTAAAATATTTGGCCAATGATTATTCCAGGAGCGAGAAATCGCAGGATATTTTTTGTCCTATTTTTCTCCAAATTCTAGCAAAGCTGCTTCAGCAGCCTCAAGAGTAACTGCCCGATAAATGGCTTTCAAATCAGCTGCAACTGCCTTCATGTCTTTGTGGGGCACGTAGCGTAATGGATTTCGGACTAAATGGACAATACAAAGTTGAACTCTTGTTTTTGGAAAAACAGCATTAATTGCCTCAGGAAAACCAGTTAGCCCATCGACACAAGCAATAAAAATATCTTTTACCCCGCGTTGATTCAATTCAGTTAATACCGATAACCAAAATTTAGAGCCTTCATTTTCCGCAATCCATAAGCCTAATAATTCTTTTTGGCCACTTAGATTAATAGCCAATGCGAGATAAATCGATTTATTAATAACCCGCTTATCTTGATGACATTTAACAACGATGCAATCTAAGTAAATAATGGGGTAAATTTCCTCTAATGGTCTTGCTTGCCAAGCAACTACTTCATCAATTACCGCATCAGTAACCTTGGAAATTAAAGTGTGGGAAACCTC
>JACCVV010000059.1 GCA_013697955.1 Tatlockia sp.
TGGCTCCCCGGGACGGGCTCGAACCGCCGACCTAATGATTAACAGTCATCCGCTCTACCGACTGAGCTACCGGGGAATGAGGCGGAATCTTAAATTGATTCCGCTAGTGGGTCAAGAGAAATTGAGAAATTTTCTTTCTTTACCATTAATCCTTGCAAAATCGTTGTAAGCGATTGAGGGCATCTCGTAAAATTTCCATGCTGGTTGCAAACGACAAGCGTATGCATCCTTCATTGCCAAAGGCTGAACCAGGTACTAAGGCTACTCCTACTTCTTTTAAAAGATCTTCGGCAAATTGCACATCATTAGAAAAGCCTCGTTTTTCGATGATATTTTGTACATTAGGGAAAATGTAAAAAGTGCCGTCCGCTGGAATTACTTCAATACCTGGTATTGCTTCGAGACGTTCAACGACAAAGTCATGGCGTTTACGGAAGGCAGCCACCATTGGTTCTACTGCTTCTAAACCACCATTTAAAGCAGCAACGGCAGCTTTTTGTGCGATAGAACAGGGATTTGAGGTTGATTGAGATTGAACAGTTTTCATAGCATCAATTAATGGGGCGGGGCCTGCGGCATAACCTATGCGCCAGCCAGTCATTGCGTAAGCTTTTGAAACGCCATTTAAAACGATCGTGCGAGAATATAAATCGGGGCATGCATTCAAAATATTATTAAAGGGCATTGTCCATATTATGTGTTCATACATATCATCTGTTGCAATAAGAACATGAGGGTGCTGCAGCAAAACTTCAGCAAGAGCTGCTAATTCTTGTAAGGTATAAGCAATTCCTGAAGGATTTGAGGGGCTATTTATCACAACTAATTTGGTTTTGGGTGTAATGGCCTGAGCCAATTGACTGGGAGAAATTTTATAACGCTCAGCGGATGTTGCAGGTAAAATGACAGGTTTGCCGCCAGCTAGTAAAACCATATCAGGATATGAAACCCAATACGGCGCAGGTATGATGACTTCATCACCATCATTGATAAAAGCCTGGCATAAATTATAGAAACTTTGTTTGCCGCCTACAGAAACCAAAATTTGATTAAGTTGGTAATCCAGTCCATTGTCGCGACTGAATTTATCTCGAACAGCCTGTTTTAGTTCGGCTATGCCGTCCACAGCAGTATATTTGGTAAAACCTGATTCAATTGCAGCAATGGCTGCTCGCTTGATATGTAAAGGAGTATCAAAGTCAGGCTCACCGGTACCCAGACCGATCACATCCAAACCTTCGGAACGCATCTTTGCAGCTTTTGCCGCTACTGCCAAAGTGGGTGAAGGTTTAACTTGTTGTATACGTGCTGCCATTTCCATTTTTAATTCCTCTACAATGTTACTTGTCAATTAATGCCTGTTGTCCAGACTCTTTTGATCGGTTATAGTTTATATTATGAAAAGTATATTCAAAATTTACGCAGATTATCAGCCTGCCGGCGACCAACCTACCGCAATTAGCTCTCTGATTGAAGGCCTTGAATCGGGTTTAGCCCGGCAAGTACTCTTAGGCGTTACGGGTTCAGGTAAAACTTATACCATTGCCCATATCATTCAGGCTATGAAACGTCCCACATTGATTATGGCACCGAATAAAACCTTGGCGGCGCAACTTTATGGCGAATTCAAAACCTATTTTCCTGACAATGCAGTCGAATATTTTGTGTCTTACTATGATTATTACCAGCCGGAAGCTTATGTTCCGTCATCAGATACTTTCATAGAAAAAGACGCATCTATTAATGAGCACATTGAACAGATGAGATTATCCGCGACCAAAGCGCTGATTGAACGACGTGACGCAATTATTGTTGCGACCGTTTCGGCTATTTATGGTTTGGGAGATCCCGATTCGTACCTGCGTATGTTATTACATCTCTCCAGGGGAGAACAGTGTGATCAACGCAAAATTTTGAGGCGGCTTGCTGAAATGCAATACATTCGCAGCCCGCAAACGCTTGAGAGGGGTCAATTTCGTGTGCATGGCGACGTTATTGATATCTTTCCTGCTGATTCGGAGAAAGAGGCGGTTCGAATTGAGCTTTTTGATGATGTGGTTGAAAATATTGCTCGCTTTGACCCACTTACGGGCGAAATCCTGCATCGATTACCGCGAATATCCATTTTCCCCAAAACTCATTACGTGACTCCGCGTGAAAAAATACTGGAAACAATTGATCTCGCAAAAGAAGAATTGCAACTTCGACTTGCCGAATTTAATAGTCAAAACAAATTGCTGGAAGCCCAGCGATTGGAACAGCGCACTAACTTCGACATCGAAATGATGCTGGAATTAGGCTATTGCTCGGGTATCGAAAATTATTCTCGGTATTTATCGGGGCGCTCTTCTGGCGAGCCACCGCCCACCTTGTTTGATTACTTGCCACCTGAGGCGCTTTTAATTATTGATGAATCACATGTCACCATTCCGCAAATTGGCGGAATGTATCGCGGTGATAGGGCTCGTAAAGAAACGTTGGTGAATTACGGTTTTCGTCTTCCTTCTGCTTTGGATAATCGCCCTCTTCGTTTTGAAGAATTTAATGATCGCTCGCCGCAAACGATTTTCGTGTCAGCAACGCCAGGACCTTATGAATTGGAGCATGCAGATAATATTGCGGAGCAGGTCGTACGTCCGACAGGATTAATTGATCCGCAAGTAGAAATAAGACCAGTCAAAAGTCAGGTCGATGATTTAATGTCAGAAATTCACTTGGTGGTAGCCCAAGGTGAAAGAGTTTTAATTACTACATTGACTAAAAGAATGGCTGAAGATCTGACTGATTATTTACGGGATCACGGTATCGCAGTTCGTTATTTACACGCTGATATTGATACAGTTGAACGCGTAGAAATTATCAGAGATCTGCGTTTAGGTGAATTCGATGTTTTAGTTGGGATTAACTTACTGAGAGAAGGCTTGGATATGCCGGAAGTTTCACTGGTAGCTATTCTAGATGCTGATAAAGAAGGGTTTCTACGATCGGATAGATCATTGATTCAAACCATCGGTCGAGCTGCACGGAATATGAATGGACGTGCGATTTTGTACGCTGATAGGATAACAGGGTCTATGCAACGCGCTCTTGACGAAACCAAGCGGCGTCGTGACAAGCAAACAGAACATAATATTGAACACGGTATTACTCCAAAAGGAATAAAAAAATCCATCAAAGATATTATGGAAGGCGCCTACAGCGTCAAGCGAAAAGGGCAGATTGCAGAACCCCAAGCCACTTATCAGCATCTTTCATCTGATCAGTTATTAAAACAGATTAAAGTGTTAGAAAAACGAATGTATGAACATGCAAAAAATATGGAATTTGAACAAGCTGCAAAGGTTCGAGATGAATTATTGGTAATAAAAGAATTGTTGAAACAATGAGAAAGGTAGCCCGACAGTCGACGATTTTGAACCCTGGAGTTCAAGTGGGGAACGGATGGGATGGTTCAGGCTTCCCACTTAAAGTGGGCTTGCGCAACGCCAGCCGCAGGACGCTCCCCTGGTTGTGAGTATTGGTTCACTAATCACTCACTGCCGGGTTAAATGAAGTATAACATTTTGGGTCAAAGCGTAAACTAATACTGACAAAATTTACGTTTTTTTTTCGCTAAGTCTAAAATTTAATCAGTTTGAGGGTCTTGTCCGATATTTCCATGAACCACTTGATGAATTTTATTTTCAAGCGAATTTATAAAATTAGAGACTTGCTGACGTTGCTGTTCCTGTTGTTTCTGACAAGTGATCAGTTCATGGCTAACATTAAGCGCGGCCAAAAGCAGGGACTGAAATTCATCAAGTTGTTTAAATTTTTTCTTGGTTTGCACTAATTGCTCATTCAGTTTTTCCGCTGCTTGCTCAAGATTAGCAATTTCCGTATCAGGGCATTTAATTTCATAAGTTTTATTTAACAATTTTATAGAGCAGGATTTTGAATTAGTCATTTATTTGACCTCCTAAAAGGACTTTTCTCGTCATTCATTTGGAATTCTGAGAAATTTTACGGAAAGAGCGTTTTTCCAACAGAAACTTTGATTAACAATCCGGTTTAAGCCGACACCTTATGTAAATTCTATTGTAAATAGTAGCAACTTTGGAATGCTCGAGCAAATCAGGTATTATTAGCAATTTTGTATTTGTGAGCATCTTATGCCTGCTAAAAATGATCTTACTCACTTACCCGCCTACCAAACCTTTAGCGATATTATTTCCACTTTGAATCTGCCAATTTCGGGTAGCGAACTGCATGGCATAATGTGCGGGTATTTATGTGCTGGGGCTGCCAGCGAAGGGGAAGCCTATTTAAGAGCCCTAACCCCAAATAGAAAAGAAGAAACTACTCGTGAAGCTGCCCTTGCTATTTTTGAAGTATATACTATCAGTCAACATCAGTTGTTGAATTTTGATTTCGAATTTGAGTTGTTTCTTCCCGGCGACAGTGAATCTTTAATCGAACGCGCCAAAGCTTTTAGCCAATGGTGTGAAGGTTTTATCCAATCCATGAGAATTTCAGGCATTAGCTACGAACATTTTCAGGAAGAAGAATCACAGGAAGCCCTGCAACATATAACAGAATTCGCAGAACTGGAATATGAAAGCTTGCAGATCGACGAGGATGAAGATGAGCGAGCATTGATGGAAGTCTCTGAATATGCTCGCATGGCGGTACTTCGTTTGTATAGTGACTTGTTAGCGAATGATAATGAGCACGGTTCGGGCACAGCGCATTGAGCTTCGGTATAAAAGGAAATTTATGACAATTAGTCCGCAAGAATATAAGACAAGACGACAACGATTAGCTACCACGTTGCCCCCTGATTCGATCGCAATTATTCCTGCAGCCAATGAAAAACTGCGTAATGGTGATGCACATTATCGTTTCCGCCAAGACAGTGATTTTTACTATTTAACCGGTTTCAATGAGCCGGAAGCGGTATTAGTAGTTTCTGCAAATCCAAATCGTAGCTATCTTTTCAATCGTCCTCGCGATCCTGCCGTGGAACAATGGACAGGAAAACGATTAGGACAGGAAGAGGCATGCCAATTATTGGCTGTTGATGAGTCCTATCCCATCGACAGTTTTGCAACACGCCTGGCCGAATTAATTGGTGGAAAGGCTTCTATTTATTACGCAATTGGCAGAAATCCTGATTTTGAAACAGAGATTTTCACGGCCTTTGACGAGGTTAAAAAACAGATTAGACGCGGCATTAAGGCGCCTGACAGTTTTAAAGATCTTGAGCCCATATTAAGTGAAATGCGTTTAATTAAATCGAAAGCAGAGATCGAACTGATGCGCCGAGCTGCTGAAATTTCAGTTCTTGCTCACAAAAGCGCCATGCGTGCTTGCAGGAAATCGGAAAATGAGTTCCAACTGGAAGCCGAGCTTCTCTATGAATTTAGCAAAGGAGGTTGCCGAGCGGTAGCTTACGATCCTATCGTTGGCTGCGGCGAAAATACCTGCATTCTTCACTACACTGAAAATAATCAGCCCTTGCAAAAAGGCCAGTTACTTTTAATTGATGCCGGGGGAGAGTTTGAGAATTATGCTGCTGATATAACCAGAACCTTTCCAGTCAATGGCCGTTTTAGCGAAGAGCAACGTGCTATTTATGAACTGGTACTCAAAGCGCAAAAAGCAGGGATTTCCCTGATTAAACCCGGTTTACACTGGAACGAAATACAAGAAACTATTGTTCGGATTTTAACATCCGGACTCTGTGATCTGGCTTTGCTCAAAGGCTCAGTTAGTGAGCTTATAGCAGCGGAAGCTTATAAGCCTTTTTATATGCACAATTCCGGGCATTGGCTAGGTTTGGATGTGCATGATGCCGGACGTTATAAAATTGATAACCAATGGCGTCTTCTGGAAGAGGGTATGGTGCTTACTGTCGAGCCTGGGTTATACATTAGTGCTGAAATGAATGGCGTAGATCCACGTTGGGGGAACATTGGCGTGCGTATAGAGGATGATATTCTGGTTACTGCGGATGGTTATGAGAATTTAACCGCTGGCTTGCCAGTTGAAGTTGATGAAATTGAGGCATTGTTGCGTGGCTGATAAACAAGTAGACATCCTGATCATTGGCGGGGGCTTAACCGGTGCTATTTTACTGCTGGCTTTAGCGAATCAAGGCTACTCATGCCTGTTAGTCGATGCTAATTCGCCTGGTGCGAATTTAAGTTCAGACTTTGATGCACGTAGTCTGGCCTTGTCGCCGGCCTCTGTTCGTATTTTGCAAATGCTAGGAATTTGGTCTCATTTACAAGATAAAGTCACAGCGATTGACTCTATTCATGTTTCTGAAAAAGGAAGTTTTGGTAGCACCAATCTCACCGCTAATGAACAGTCTCTTGGTTATGTGGTTGAGATGCATCAGATAAATCAGGCTATTGATCAGTTGCTTGATAAAAGTCAGATTTTAGCCCCAGCAACAATAAAATCCCTGGATAAAGAAAAAAGTCTTGCAACGATCAGCAGCCCGGAAGAAGAGTTTCTAGTACAGGCAAAATTAATAGTCGCGGCTGATGGAACCGACTCTACTGTACGCAAATTAAGCGGCCTTGCTGTGAAAACCAAGGATTTTCAACAATTAGCGCTGGTTAGCAATATTGGTTTGGCCCGTTCGCATCACAATGTTGCTTATGAACGGTTTACCTCTCACGGCCCTTTAGCTCTGCTCCCTATGACAGAAAAGCGCTCTTCACTAGTCTGGGCTTTATCGCCAACAGAAGCCAAGCGATTAATGGCTTTAGATGAGGCTGCCTTCCTTAGCTGCCTTCAAAAAAGTTTTGGCTACCGTCTTGGTCGCTTTATACGGGTCGGCAAGCGATTTATTTATCCTTTAAAACAAATGACTATGCCGACCAAAACTGCCTGGCCTCTGGTTTTTGTTGGGAATGCAGCCCACACTTTGCATCCGGTTGCAGGTCAAGGGTTTAACCTTGGTTTGCGGGACGTAGCAACGCTGGCGCAATGTATTGTTCAGGATGGGTTAAATAAAGCAATGCTGCAACGACATCAGCAAATGCGACACCATGATGAATGGGCAATCACACAGTTTACTAATAGTTTGATAGCTATCTTCACCTCCCGTATACCCGGCGTCTCTTTGGCTCGTAACTTTGGCCTGATTGCAGTCGATAATCTGACAGTCTTAAAACGCTGTTTAACTCATTATACCCGTGGTTTCGCAGGCGTAACGCCAGATCTTGTTTGTGGAATTGCTCTGGGTTTGCAGGAGGATAAATGAGCAAGCACTTTGATGTTGCGGTAGTTGGCGCCGGTATAGTGGGATTATGCGCGGCTCTTTCCATGAATCTGCGCGGATTTTCTGTAGCCCTAATCGATGCAGGCCAAATGATAGTTGATGAAAAAAATCCCGATGCAAGAGTCTATGCAATTAATGAAGCTTCGCAAAATTTACTAAAGAACTTAGGTGCCTGGCAATGTATCGATTCCTCGCGTATATCACCCTATCGACAAATGTATGTATGGGATTCCTCAAGTGGCGCCCATATTGATTTTAATTCAAGAATGATCGCTTCAGACCGTTTAGGAACAATTGTTGAAGAATCGATACTCAAAAAAGCACTTCTGCACGCCCTAAGCTTGCAAAAAACAGGCATTTCACTTTTTCCAAACAGCAAGGTAAAAGCCTTGAATGAGTATGAAGAGTTTATAGAGATTTTAAGTGAAGATAGCAGTTGGCAAGCCAAATTGTTAATGATTGCTGATGGCGGAAACTCACCCTGCAGGCAATTGTTAAAGGTACCCCTGACCTCCTGGTCCTATCATCAGGAAGCAATCGTTGCCTTGGTTACTACTGAAAAAGCCCATCAACAAACAGCCTATCAGGTTTTCAACAAGGATGGTCCTCTTGCCTTTTTACCCATGGTTAATGAAAAGCTCTGTTCAATTGTCTGGTCAACAACGCAGATAAACGCCAAAGAATTGATGACACTTTCTAATGAAGATTTCAATAAAGCGTTAACCAAAGCCTTTGCTGCAAAGTTAGGAGAATCGCAGGTCTGTGGCAAACGTTTCCAGTTTCCGCTGTTGATGCGCCATGTTAAACAATATACCGGCTCTCGTTGGATATTACTTGGCGACGCTGCGCATACGATTCACCCGCTTGCTGGTTTAGGCCTGAATGTCGGTTTAGCTGATTTATCAACCTGGCTAAGCGGTATGGAAAAAGGCGAGAAACAACTGACGGCCAAAAAAGCGATGAGCGCTTATCAACGCCAACGAAAATCTGAGGTTTGGCAAACAATTGCGATGATGGATAGCCTAAAAACATTATTCGGAAATTCCTCTTCCCCGGTAATCGCTATAAGAAGCCTGGGTTTGCAGGTTATTAATCATTTTTCGCCCATTAAAAAATTGTTTATCAATATGGCAATTGGCAAGAAAGCGCTCTAAGTTTGAGCTAAGCCCCATAGAAAATTTTTTTAGAATGAGGTATAAACTAACGCTGTTCGCTAACCGCTATACATGGCGCGAAAGTTTTAAGGGACTATAAATGGCTATCAGAAAATTTATCGGAGTTGCTTTAGCTTGTCTTACAATGGCCAATGTTTGGGCTGGGACTGAAGCAAATTTTAACAATGGTAGTTTTGTTGCCACTTTAAGCCTTGGGCCTGCCTGGGCTAGACCAGGTGATGAACAAACACTGTTTCTTCAGCACGATGTTCAAAAAACTTATTATCCTATGCCAACAAGCCGCGCTCTAAAGTTTGTTTCTACTGCGAGAGGAACCGATACCCTGGCCACCGGTGAATTATTTTTGGGAATGCGGGGCGCAGTTAATTCAATTGTTGAAGGCCAATTTGGTTTGGTAGCCGCTGCTTCCTCACAAGTCAAGTTAAGAGGCACAATCTATGAGGATGCTAATCCTCTCTTCAATAACTTCACTTACTCATACGGCATACGGAATACCCGCATCGCAGCTAAAGCAAAATTTTTATACGATACCCGCAGTTACGATCTCTACCCTTACCTCAGCGGAAGTGCTGGCATCAGTTTTAACAGAGCTTCTGGTTTTGCTATCAAAACCAATGTAGCAGGAGAGGTTCCCCATCCTCCGTTTAATAACAATGATGAAACTTCTTTTAGTTATAGTTTAGGTATTGGCTTGGAAACCGCTCTTGATACCAACTTTCGCTTAGGCCTTGGTTATGAGGTTGTTGACTGGGGAAGAAGTACTCTCGCACGTGCAGATGGTCAAACAGAAGGCTCTGGGCTTTCTGTTCAGAGTTTGTATGCCCATGCATTGCTAGTTAGCTTTAGTTATGTTGCCTAAAGAGAAGAAGATCTTTAAGGATAAGCGGATATGAAAAAAAGCAGATTTTTGCGGCAGCTGGCCTGGATAATGATTCTCTGTTTAGATCTTTGCTCAGCCCATGCGGCTCTTCACAAATTTTCTATCATCCCCATCCTTAGGCCGCAAACTCCTATCGCTGCTAATGGTGTCGCTCTTGCGCAGTATCTAATTATTAATAATACCTACGAGCCGAGAATGCTGACCGTTGCACCACAAGACGGAGTAGTTCAACTAACGCCAACCGGCGGCTGCAGTTCACCCTTTATTCTTATTCATAATCAATCCTGTTTATTGACCTTACAAATATTGGGTGCCTTAACTCAAGGAGGCGTTCATTCCGGGCCGGTTATCTGTAAGACAAAGGGAGTAGGCGATAACAACCCTGACTATTTTCTTTGTACAACAGCTGACTTGATAAATAGTATTAAAGTCAGTACAACAGGAAAGATTCTACCGGCAACTATTTCAGGCACTGCTTCTGCAGCTATAGTTACAATTAATAACATTAGCTTTGATGCTTCAGCCGACAATCTGCAAGCCATACTTCCTCCCGCGTCTACCATTTCTATGGTTTCTACCTGTCCAAAGGCTTTGCCTCCCCAAAGTTCGTGTACCTTTTACTTTAGCTCAACCACAGCAGGAACCGTCAATGTCGTCGTTCAAGGAACTAATACAAACTCTGTAACCTTACCGATAACTTTTAACCTGCAAGCAATGGAGCTAAGGGCCAAAAATTCCTTGTCTTTTACAAGAACGCCTCTTACTTTGTCCTCAGGCAAAACTTCGGAAAAATTTAGTCTTTCACTGGTTTCACCGACGCAATCGTCTCAGGTGTCAAAGGTGAAAATTTACATACCTTCTGATCTGCCTGTTTCGGTTAGTAATAAATGCGATGCAGGTTTGGACTTTTCAAATCCAACTTGTGAACTGGATTTCGTAGCCGGTGAAACTACAGGATCGGGTACGCTTAGCATCCAGGGGTTGAATGACAAGATGGAACCTGTCACTAATAAAATTTCAATACCAATCAAAGTTCTAAGTTCTTCTCTGGCCACACTAGACATTAGCCCTTCATCGGGAATAATAAATTTAAACGATCCAGGCCGTTCAACGGTTTTTACAATAACTAACAATCTGGCAAGTCCAGTTCCGCTTAGCCATATTCGTGGTTTCTTTCCTCCCGAATGGCTAGGAGTTAGCATTAATAATGCTGAAGACTGCGATAACTTGGCACCGGGTGCTTCATGTAACATATCGTTTGCAGCAACCACGCCCAACCTTGTCAAAGGTGAAATTAAAATTGAAGGTGAAAACAGCCCCGGGCCTCTCTATATTACTTTGGCTTTTGTAAAAACTGGCTCGAAGTACAAATAATGGTGTACAAAAGCTGTGTTCAGCGCAGTGGGAAAAATAAAAATTGGCTTTTCAACTTATAGCTGATTGTCTAAGACAATATGTGCGAAAAACGGGCTAAATCATTTTAAGTGTGTTAGAGTGTGCCTAAATTTTAAGCATGAAAATCTGGTGGGTTCGCCTTGATGTTATTCTTGAAAAATTGGCTAGGATCGCTGCTGTACATAAGCCTGATTGCTTTCAATATAATTGAACCAAGTTGCTTAATGGCAGCAACTGCCAAGCCAGAAAAATCTGAAAAAGCCAGAGGACTTTATCGTTGGGTCAAAAATCCTGCTCAAGAAGCCTCACAGGTTGGAGATGCCGAAAGCCGTTTGCAACAAGCAATCGCTAATCCTGAATACATGCTTGATAACTGGATCAATTTACCAACCTCACCGGATTCCCCTAATAAAAAAGTACAGCAGTTAAGCTTGCGGGAAGCGATTTTGCTTGCGCTGCGTTACAATCCCAATATCCAAAATGCGGAGCTTGATCGGATCATTCAACGATATCAATTGCGTTTAGCCCATAATGAGTTTGAATTACAATTTGCATTAGGTGCCTCTGCCGCTGTTGAGCGCTCAAGCTACAGTGGCGTTGGCAAGACAACTAATAAAAGTTACCTCGCCTCCCCTGAACTTAATTGGCGTTCAAAATACGGAACAAAAATAGGCTTAAATATTGATAATAACGTATCCAATTATAATTCCTATACTCCTGTCTTGAATTTATCAATTAACCAACCCTTATTGCGTGGTTTTGGCAGGGATACAAACGAGGCCGGATTAAAGGATGCCATCGATAATGAATGGCTAAATAAATTAAATTTACAACAAGCCGTTATCGATCAGATAACCGAAGTCATAACTACCTATCGAGCTTTGATTTTATCGGCCAATAATTTGCAGAATCAAAAACTGCAACTTACGGAAGCCCAAAAAACGTTTGAAATTAATAAGAAAAAAATTGCAGCCGGCCAGCTTGAACCAACCGGTAATATTCAACAGTCCTATCAAATCGAATCGTTAAGCCTGATGGTTGAGCAAGGTGAAAATGATTTTAAAACAGCAGCTCAGGATTTATTGCAGATTATCGGTCTTGACCCCAAAATGCGGCTTTCTGTGCCAAGCAATGTAGCCTTGTCAAAAATAATCTTGCCCAATCTGAAGGCAACAGTGGACTGGGCCCTCCAGCACAATACCCAATATTTGGCTTTGAAAATGCAATTACGTGCTGACGAAAGAGCCTATAAAGTCGCAAAGAACCAACAACTCTGGCAACTTGATGTAGGCGCTAACATTCAGAGCGGTCGCGTTAGCAATGTGGATAATAATTTCAATCGTGCCTCAATTTATAAGGGACAAAATATTAATGAAACTGCTAGAGTCACACTAACTATTCCTTTTAGGGATCTAAACCGACGCAGTCAATTAATCAGTGCTAAGGTCAAGCTCGAAAAAGACCGGTTAAATATGGTGGCAACGAAGCGTGCTCTTGAAACTACAATCACAAACACAATCATTAATATAGAAAGTCTAGCGAAACGGTTTCATCTTGCGGAAAAACAGGTGGCGTTGGCTGAAAAGTCATATATTTTAGAAAAAAAGAAGCAAGAAGCCGGTATTTCTTCAGCTTTGGATGTGAATAATACGCAAAATCAATTAATACAGGCGCAAAGCGGATTGATTGCCGCCAAAATAGCTTATCTTAATCAACTTTCTAATCTGGATCGTATTTTAGGAAAAACTCTGGACTATTGGCATATTAAACTCAGGTATGGCGGATAAAATAATGTTTGTAAAAAAATTGATTATTTTGGCTAATCAACCTCGTATTTTGAAATTGATAGGTTTGACGCTAATCCTGATTTTCATAATGTGTTTGCTAAAAGGCTGCGGCAGTCAGGTTAAAACAAAAAATTTGCAAAAAACCTATGAAATTAAGTCTGAAGCAGTTCATAAAAAGCTTTTTTTCACCGGTACTATTCAACCTTTACATGAAAGCACAATGGCTGCTCCGATGAATGCTGTGGTTGAAACCATGCGTTTTCATTACGGTCAACAAGTTAAAAAAGATGAGGTTGTTTTTGTTTTAAACTCAAGCGAACTGCAAAAACTCTACAATGAAACGCTAACTGAATATCTCAAAGCGAAGGATAATTATGCTATCGCTCAGGCTAAGTTCACGGGTACTGAGGATCTTTGGAATTCAGGTTTATTATCAAAAAATAATTTTCTAAGTGAAAAATCAAGCCTTGCTACTGCTCGAGTTGCTTTGATGCAAGCCAAATCCAAGCTTAATGAAATGATGGCAAATATGGACGGTAAGGCACAGACTCTGACGACTTTAAATATTGCCGAGTTTGACAAGGTCAGAAAAGCCTTGGCGGGAAATCATAATACTATTCAACTGAAAGCACCTGGTGACGGAGTTTTGCTATATCCACCTAAATCGTCTGATAAATCGTCCAAAATAAATGTGGGATCCGCGCTAAAATCCGGTCAGGTCTTGGCGCTTGTTGGGGATTTAACCGGGATTAGCGTTGAAATCGATATTCCCGAAGTCGATATCGATAAAATCCACACCGGCATGCATGCTAAAGTGACTGGTATTGCCTTAGGTAAGCAGATCTTGGAAGGTATGGTCGTTGCTGTAAATGGCCAGGCCTCTAATACGGGGGGCGCATTACCCTCTTTTAATGCCGTGGTTGAGGTTAAAGCGCTAAATGAATTACAACGTTCCTGGGTTAAGGTAGGCATGAGTGCGTCTATTGAGATAGCAGTGGATTCTAATGAACAATTGTTAATACCCATCGCAGCGCTTAAGCAAGAAAAAGGAAAAACCTTAGTTAGACTGAAAGATAAAAATGGGGCTCTTAAAAGTCGAGTCGTCACAACAGGCGGTGCTCAAGCTGATAAAGTCATTATTGCCTCTGGGTTGCGAGCTGGCGATGTGGTGGCTTATGACTAAAGAGTCACTGATCACCCTTAAAAATATAGTTAAAAGCTATCAGATTGGCGGAAATCATTCCAAGGTACTGAAAGAGGTTTCTTTAACAATCAACGAAGGCGAATTAGTGGCTATCGTTGGTGCTTCCGGTTCAGGCAAGTCCACCCTGATGAATATTATTGGATTGCTTGATAAAGCCGATGGGGGTGATTATTTGCTGCAGGGTCGAAATACTGCAAATATAAATGATGATGCTCTAGCCGACTTGCGTAATAAAACCATCGGTTTTGTTTTTCAGCAATTCAATTTATTACCGCGTTTTAACACTATCCAAAATGTCGCCCTACCTTTGACCTATCGTAATGTCGCTACAAATGAATTGAAATTAAAAACAGAAGAGGCTTTGGAGCGGGTGGGTATGCAATCATTTGGACTTCACAAGCCCATGCAAATGTCAGGTGGACAGCAGCAACGTGTAGCAATAGCCCGTGCTCTGGTTGGAGAACCGCGAGTTATTTTAGCGGATGAGCCAACTGGAGCACTTGATTCGCAGACAGGTACAGAAGTTATGGAGTTATTTTTGGCGCTCAATAACGAAGGGCGAACTATAATCATTATTACCCATGATGAACAAGTTGCCGCACTTTGCCCTCGTCGAATAACCTTAGCTGATGGCCAGATTGTTTCCGAGAGTTGGCAATGAACTTGCTCACCCATTTTAAGCAGGCTTTTATTAATTTAGCAGCCTCAAAATTGCGATCTTTTCTGGCTGTTCTCGGAGTTTTAGTAGGAACAGCAGCCGTTGTGGCCCTTATAAGTTGCGGCCAATTAGCGACAGAAAAAGCTTTGGCGCAATTTAAAACCTTGGGAACGGACTTGCTGGCTATAGCGGCCTACGAAGCAACTCAATCAAAATCAAGCTTAGGGGATGATCAAATTCCTTTATCCCTATGGCGGCAAATGCCAGAGCGCATCCCCTCAATAAAGGGAGTGGCGCCCTATACGATGACCTATCAAAATTTAAGTTTCGAAGGTAAGGTTTTGAAGGGAGCCATAATTGGCGCTGATGAATCCTTAGCTAGGATTATTCACATCAAGTTAATAGCTGGACATTTCGTGTCTTATGTTTCCTCTTTCGAGCATTTTTGCGTCATTGGTCATCAATTAGCAAAGCAAATAAAAGAAATAACTCTTGATAATCCAGTTGGAAAGCAATTACGTATTGGCCAGGCTCTCTACACCATTATTGGTGTTGCAGCACCGTGGAAGGAAAATGGTTTTTTTAACGAGGATATTAATCAATCCGTGATCATTCCTATAGGGGGAATGGCAATGATTGCCAAGGACAATAAAATCAATAATGCCGTTTTTGAATTGAAATCAGACAGCCAAATAGATGAAACAATCAGTGATATTAAGCAATTGATTAGTAGTCAGGCCCCAAAATTAAATGTTTTTTCACGCTCAGCAAAGCAAATTATTGCTTCAATGGAAAACCAGGGCCATACCTTTACTCTATTATTGGCGGTAATAGGGGGCATTTCTCTTTTGGTTGGTGGCATTGGGGTTATGAATGTCATGCTGGTTTCAGTAAGTGAGCGCAAAAAAGAAATTGGGATCCGCAAGGCGGTAGGTGCGAAAAACAAAGAAATTCAATTATTATTTTTGGTCGAATCGACCATGCTATCCCTGCTAGGCGGTGCTCTTGGAGTTCTTTTAGGCCTTATTTTTACTCGTATTGTCGCCTATTTTTTCGACTGGTCTTTTACTATCTTTCTGATCCCCCCATTGGCAGGCTTTGCAATTTCTGTAGCTACAGGAATCTTTTTTGGATTTTATCCTGCAAAGCGAGCATCGCAATTAGAACCGATGGCTTCATTAAGGAGCGAATAGTAGCGCAGTAACCAGGGGAAGCCGCAACTAGACAAAGGAAAATGGCTATGACAGGATAGGGCTATTTTTCGCTATGAATTTTAAAACAAGGAGAGGAAATGGATTTAGGCGCAAGGCAATTGAAATCAATGTTGCCAATATTTTTAGCTTGCATAATGAATACTTTATTAGCTCATGCAGGAGTAGTTCCCATTTCTCCCGGGGTTGCCAACCATCCTATTCACTATAAACCTAATACTCCTAGACTAATTTCCACCGGATTAACCCCATCTCAAATTAGCCATGCTTATGGTTTTAATCGCATCTCTTCTCAGGGCCGGGGGCAGGTTATTGCAATTGTTAATGCCTATGACAATCCAAATATAGAATCTGATTTAGGCATTTTTAATAAACATTTTGGTTTGCCAGCCTGTACTACAAGAAACGGTTGTTTCAAAAAAATCTTTGCAACCGGCAAAAAACCAAGGGTTGATGCGGGTTGGGCAGGTGAAACCGCACTTGATGTCGAATGGGCTCATGCAATGGCTCCAGCTGCTAAAATCCTGTTAGTCGAAGCGAAATCTGCAAACATAGTCGATTTGTTTCAGGCAATTCAAGTTGCTGTCAATAATGGCGCTACAGTCGTTTCAATGAGTTGGGGTACAAGTGAATTTGCAGAAGAAACCCAATATGACGAAATTTTTTCAAATCCTAAGGTGACTTTTATTGCGGCCTCAGGTGATAGTGGTACAGGGATAATTTATCCAGCCGCATCTCCACATGTACTAGCAGTTGGTGGAACAACCTTGGAAATTGATTCCTATGGCAATTATCAGGGCGAAACAGCCTGGTCAGGCTCAGGTGGCGGTTTAAGTACCGTGGAAACCTGGCCTACAAGTCAAAGCAGTTTACCGATTCCCAATGCGAATAACATGCGCGGCTTACCAGACGTTGCTTATAACGCTGATCCAGAGACTGGGTTTTCGGTTTACAACTCGGTTCCCGGCAATGAAGGTAAAGGTTGGGCTGTCGTAGGTGGCACAAGTGCGGGTTCACCTCAATGGGCTGCAATTGTGGCGATTGCAAATTCAGAGTTAAAAACACGAATGGGAAGCAGCTTTAACAACTTATTATATGCGGCAGCAAACCCAACGACTGGTAATTACATTTATAATTTTAATGACGTGGAATCCGGGTCTAATGGTGACTGTGGCGATGTTTGCGTTGCTAAGGATGGTTATGATTACGTAACAGGTTTAGGAAGTCCTGAGCTGGCAAGCTTGATAAACGACCTTCCTAACTACCAGGTTGGTATTTTAAATTCAACAAATCAATAAGTTAGAATACATCGGGCCGGCTATGGCCCGACAATCGCTTAAGGGTTTCATCTAAAAATCTTTCAGTTTTAAAAAACAATCGGAAAATTAATGAAAGTATCTCCCATCCAATTGATTAAATCTTTAAAATAAGACTAATTTCTACAACCTTGATTTAATAGTCTCTTAATATTTCATTGGTATGATGCCCTAAATCCTATAATCAGGCTGGTTACAGATGCGTTCTAAAAAAGACTCAACGGAAGGCTATAACATTACAATTTTCCGTGAAAATGGTTCCCAAAGTGAGTTTTTTAGCTGTAAAAAACTACCTTCAGGTGGTTCTAAACAGATATATAATCTTGATGGAAAAGAAGTGATTGCTTTAACCGGCAATTCTGAGATAACAAGAGCTTATATTCAATCCGAAGTCGACTTTTCAAAACAACTGAGAGAGATGGGATTCCGTGCTCAGAATTATCAAATGGCGGAAATAACAATAGATAATAGCGAAAACCGCATTCCCGTTTTATCTATGCCCTCTTTTCAATTTTTAGCCGAACAAGGTCAGCAGATTCGCGATCAAAAAAATCAAGAATCCTCATCGGGACAATCTTTAGTATTTGGCAGTCTTGAGAATATGCTCAGTGAAGAGCATTGGCGCCAAATTTTGACTCCACTTATTCAGGATATGTATCTGTATTTTATTAATGGACTAGACTTTCATGGCGATGCCTGGAATGCCGTTATTGTAGACACAGATGAAACAAAGGATAAAAAAGCGAGTACAAATTCTTTGGTTATTACTGATCTTGCCCAAGAAATCCACTTTTACTTTTTTGATTTTGGAAAATCCATTATCGAATTTAAAAAACACTTTAACTGTTTGGACATCTATGGCGATATATCTGAAGAATTTCTTTCATTAAGAGTTAATACTTTAAAAGACACAGTATTTTCATTAATCGTACATTCCACCCCTATTCAACAGGAATATGATCGAGTTATTAAAAATAATTACAAACTCTGTACACCTGTTTTCGAAAAAGTATGGCAAGACATATCAGCATTCACTGTTAGCAGAATAAAGAAACATTTAGAAAGCTTATCGGATGAAGAGCGGTTTGAACAATATGCAACAGTTGGCCAGAAAGAAAGTATGTTGTATTTTCGAAATTTAAGACTTTCTAACCTTGAATTTCAATTAAGGTCAGAAAAAAAGCTTGCTGAATTAGAGTCATTGAAGAGTTCCAAATTTGCCGATTTATCGGGTTCATCATCGACAGAAGAATCCGATTCAAATGATGACCATTCTGAGGAAATGAACAGCTATATCAATGAATTCAACAATTATGAAAATGATCGGGGATTCAGCACAAGTCAAGCACTTAATCTTTTGACCGATCGGGAATTTGTAGGCTATCTACTTCTTGGTATTGGCGGCAGTCTTTTGATTGCAGGATTATCAGTCGCCACGGCTGGATTAATAGTTCCTGCTTTCGGTGCTTTGGTTTCTACTGTAATCATTGCTAGTGTTTTAGGTGTAACTGGAGGTGTTGCGGCTTCAACTGGGGTTTTTGCCCTGAATTCTAATCGTTTTTTTACAAAGCCTGTTATTCCAGCCAGGGATCAAGACACTTTAGAATCGCACTTGTCTTTCGTTTAATTATTAAAGAGAGATAAACGCTGAATTTTCGCTGAAGCGAATTAATAATTGAGTGAATATGTTGTCAATTAAGATAATATTGGCTTTCAAATTTTTAACTTAAAAGAATTAATAACCAATTTTTACGTCATCAGAATATCCCTCGAAAAGACCAATATCAATTCAGAAGTACCTTCTACATTTTCTTTTTAGTTAGGTTTTAGTTTCTGTTGAGGGGCTTCTCCGTGGATTTCGTAAAATTCCTGCCATTCAAAATCAATATAATTTTCTATCAGCTTTTTAATTTCATTCGTCACCCCAGCTTTGGTGGAATATTCAGTATGAAATTTTCTTGTTGTACAAGGGCTGCTATTATCAAGAGGATTGCTAATGTAACCATCAGCGACATATAAATTTTTCTTCGTTTTATCTGATTGAATATTATAGTGGATTTTAAATTTCTTATAATCGTATTCAGTCATTTTTCCATCCTATCCAAGTTTTACTTTCTTTCTATTTATAACAATAGTAAAAAATGAAGAATCATGCAAAATTCTGTAACCTCAATTAGCCAAACAAGCTTGAATCTGGCTCCGCTTATATGTAATAATGGTTTATTTTTAAACAAAATTCCTATGAATTATCAAAATAAAACAGTTTATTGGCTTGTATTGGCTCATATAATTATAATTTCTCTTAGCAATGCCTTAGTACAATATCCTTTTGACTTGCTCGGCTATAAAACCACCTGGGGTGCTTTTGTTTATCCAATAATTTTTATTCTGACGGATTTAACAACTCGATTAGCAGGTCAAAGGAAAGCTCGAAAAACTATCCTGTTGGCGATGGTTCCGGGTTTGGTTTGTTCGTATTTTATTGCCAATTTCTATAAAGAAGGCGACTTGCTGGTGATTAATTCAGTCGCTCTGCGCATTGCCTTTGCCAGTTTTTTTGCCTACGTTGTTGGACAGCAGCTGGATATTACTATTTTTCAACGATTTAGACAAAAACAACAATGGTGGGTAGCGCCAATTGTATCCAATATTTTTGGTAATCTATTTGATACCTATGCTTTCTTTTTTATTGCTTTTTATCAATGCTCTAACTCATTTTTGAGTTCACATTGGTTAGAAATCGCGACTTTTGATTTAATTTTCAAGCTTGTGATTAGTTTACTGACCTTTATTCCTCTATATGGTGTAATTTTACGTCTACTCTTTGCTAATTCTGCGTCTGGCTTTGCAAAAATCCCCCTAGAGAAATAGAATAGCGGCATGATTCCTGCAGCAATTCGCTGCTATTGATAGAATATTAGGGGAAGAGCATGAAGAAATGGGGCTACAAACTGGCAACCCTGACCTTGGTAATGGTTTCGCAATTAAGTTTTGCAGATGCCCTACCCAATTGGAACACTTGGGTTTCTGAAGTGAGACAGCAGGCACTTGCTGAAGGCATCACCCAACCCGTATTTGATCAAGCTTTTGCGGATATCCAAGCACCTAGTTCAACAGTGAAAAGCCTGGCTCGCTCTCAGCCTGAAAAACGATTGACTTTCAATAAATATTTACACACCCGCGCTGATAATTACCGTCTAGTGATGGGTCGAAAACATTTCGCTAAAAATAAAGAGCTATTGGAAAATATTGGTAAAGATTTTGGCGTAGATCCCTGTTTTATAGTGGCTTTCTGGGGAATGGAGAGCAGTTATGGTTCGTATATGGGTAAATTCCCAGTCATAAAATCGCTCGCAACTCTTGCCTATGATTCCAAACGCAAAGACTTTTTCCGTAAAGAATTATTCCTGGCCTTGCATATTTTAAACGATGGGCATGTCGATTTGACCCATTTCAAAGGCGAGTGGGCTGGTGCTTCAGGTCAACCCCAATTTCTGCCCTCAAGCTGGGTACGATTTGCTGTAGATTATGATCGAGACGGCAGGAAAGATATTTGGGAATCAAAACCCGATGTCTTTGCATCAATTGCTAATTACATGAAGCAAAATGGCTGGCAAAAAGATCAACCCTGGGCGGTTCAAGTGAAATTACCAGCCAATTTCGATATGAAATTGCAAGGTAAAGCCATTGTTAAAACAGTCAAAGAATGGAACGACTTAGGAGTCCGAACAGAAAGTGGCGGTACTTTGCCATATGAAAACTTAAAGGCCTCAATTGTCGAACCCTTTGGCGGGCCGGTATTCCTTGCTTTTCAAAATTTTAGAATGATTTTGCGCTATAACAATTCAATTTATTATGCTGGCGCAATAGGTTACATGGCTGACAAAATTTGTAATCGGGTGCAATAGGGGAGTTTTTATGGATTACCTCGATAAGACAGCCAGTCTAACCCCAACGGCTAAACGGATTATCTGCGATAAAGCGACTGAGTATCCCAATTCCGGTGAATACAATACGGTTGCGAAACAGGGTTCCTACCTTTGCAGACGCTGCGGTCTTGCCTTGTTTCGCGCTTCATCTCAGTTTAGTTCAGGTTGCGGTTGGCCTAGTTTTGATGAGGATATTGTCCAGGCGGTCAAACAAATTCCTGATAATGACGGAAGACGTACCGAGATTCTCTGTGAACGCTGTGATGCGCACTTAGGTCATGTGTTTATAGGCGAACATTTAACCTCTAAAAATTTACGCCACTGTGTAAATTCAGCGTCTATTGATTTTGTTTCTGATTCTCAAATACTTGATAGTGAAGAAGCGATTGTCGCTGGCGGATGTTTTTGGGGAGTCGACCATTTTCTAAGGCTTCTTCCTGGAGTAGTTAAGGTGGAATCAGGTTATTGTGGCGGAACCGTTTCAAATCCTGAGTATGATCAGGTTTGCAGCGGTAAAACCGGCCACTATGAGGCGGTTCGCGTTGTTTATGATCGGGCAATAACTGATTACCACAAGGTGCTAAAGCGTTTTTTTGAAATTCACGATCCTACACAGCGCTCAGGCCAAGGGCCGGACATCGGTTCTCAATATAAGTCTGCAGTTTTTTATTACAATGAGAAACAACGAGAAGAAGGGGAGCAATTAATCCAGCTTTTGCGCAAAAACGGTTATGACGTAGCTACCCAGTTATTAAAGATGCAAAATTTCTGGCCAGCCGAAGGTTATCATCAAAATTATTATGGAAAGCATCAAAAAACACCCTATTGTCATCGTCCTGAGCGTCGGTTTGATTAAAATTTGGAAATTTGCATAAAAAAGTTAATTTTATTGACGAAATGAACATCATGAATAATAATTGCACTCTTTTGTTAAAATATAGGACTGCTATGCCTTCACCCTTTCTAATTGTCTACTTAGTGGGTAGCACCAGCGATAAACTTACCTTTTTGAAATCATGTAATGGAATTCAAGATAAACTTTCAATTAATAAGGATGGGTACGGACCAGATTATTTTGGTACGGTCTTACATAAAGGTATCAAGTTCTATGTAGCCCATAATCTTTCCATAAAACAAGAGGCTTATGCAAAATACCCAAGTCACTCTAAAGATGTTTGGAAAACTATTGATATCAATGATATCGAGGATCGAGCATGTCTTACCAATTTTCACCCTATAGCGATTATTAGTGCTAGTACTGTGCTTTATCTAAACGCTTCCTGTGATAGCATTAAAACTTTCGAAGCTTTGAAAAACGTTGAAATCTGTACATCCTATTATTATCAATCTGAAGATTTTGCGGATGCGTTAAATTTTCTGGAAAATATCGCGCCCCCTGCCTCTTCGGATAAACTTTATGATATAAAACAGAATATTTTCTTAAGTGCACAAGCATTTGACAATAATTCTTTACCCTCGCTCTTACCTAAAGAAGTTACATCTATCATATCTAATATTTACGCTAACTTAGCTAATCGATCGATTCTTATGTTTAAACCACAACATTTTGCCACACCTCCAGCCCTATCTGCAGTTGAGAAAAAAATCGCTTGGGAAGCTATGATTAAAGAAAAGCGTAAATTATCGCTAGAGGAAGAGCCTAAAGTTTTATTGGTAAAAGAAGAGCCCAGCAAAGAAGAAACCAGCTCCTGCTCAATGCAGTAAATTACTCTGTTTTGCCTTTATCAATAGAAAAAGGCAGACTTTCTCTGAGTTATAAAATTTTATATCAGTCGAAATACTGCGTATAGGGCGAGTTTGGTGTAGTTAAGACTTCATAGTAAATTCTAGCAACATTATCCGCTGGATTTTGCTTTAGAATCTTATTGAAAATTTGAGTTGCTTCCTTCGCTTGGCCTTGTTCGAATAGTTTAACTGCACTTTCAAAGAGTGTGCGGGAATTAATTTTCCCTTGCTTTTCAACCTGGGGTAAGGCTTCTAAAATTTCATAAATGCCTATTGATATTGTTTTACCCTTAGTTTTCATTTTTCCTAAATAGCGGAATTCAAACTTATAATCGGAGGGTAGCGATTTTTTGGAATCCTCGCTAAACAAACAGACCACCCCTAAAAGTTTCGCAGTTGTTTCCAGTCGCGCTGCAAAATTAACAACATCAGAAATAACAGTACCCTCCAAACGCTCTTCTTCACCAACAGTGCCGATCATTAATTTTCCTGAATGAATCCCCATAGCTAATCGAACTGGATTAGCTTGTTGTCGGATATTAAGATTGTATTCAGATATTTTATTCAACAGGGCAACAGCTCCACTCAACGCATCATTTGCACCTTGAGGAAATAAGGCCATGATTGAATCACCTATAAATTTATCCACAAAACCGTGGTGTTCGCGGATGATAGGTGCGGCGATTGATAAATAATCGTTCAAATACTGAATCGCGTCCTGCGGACTCATATTTTCTACAGTCGAAGTAAAAGAACGAATATCACAAAACAAAACAGCCATCGTCTTTTCAGCCTGATCGCCAAGTTTGACATCGAGTATGGAAGGCAAATCCAACTGCTTTAAAAATTCCATGGGCACAAAGCGAGCATAAGAATGAATGACGTTTTCAAGGTTGGTGGAATACTGTTGTATTTCCGCTGTCATATTATTAAAAACTTTGGCAAACATACCAAGTTGATCTTCTGATTGAATGTCTACTCGCGCGCTAAAATCATGATGACGAATTTTCTTAGCAGCTTTTATCAATGAATTGATTGGCTTGGATAGTTGGTGTGAAATGTAAGCTGCAAACAGAATTGAGAGAAAAATAGATAAGACGATAAATAAGTGAGCTGAACGAAGCATATCATTTAGAAAATTAGAGCTATTATCCACATCATAATCAAAGGCCATCGCAGCAATGACTTGTCTATTT
The DNA here is from genome assembly GCA_013697955.1 of Tatlockia sp. Taxonomy (GTDB): domain Bacteria; phylum Pseudomonadota; class Gammaproteobacteria; order Legionellales; family Legionellaceae; genus Tatlockia. The sequence goes on from JACCVV010000059.1 coordinate 23,771, forward strand.
TCGTCCAAAATAGGAGCGGCAACAGTGAACCAGGTTCCCCATTTATCCTTTATCCAATCGCTTCTCATGGCCGCTTTACCTGAAAGAGCCGCTTCATAAGCAGGCTCCGTTTTATAAAAAGTGCCAAAAGGAAGTGCCATATTTACAGAATCAGCTCCTTTTGGCGAAATATTTTCATAAGAGGAATCAGCTATATCAATAACAAAGGGAAGGTTAGATTGCTCTGGTGGGGAAATGATTAAATAGGCATAACTTATTAAGGGTAAATCGTTCTCGTCCTTAACTTGCTGAGCAAAATATTTTTGATGGAAATCCGGCTTTGTCCTTGAGCTTTCTCGTATTTTACGAAGCAATTGCACAATTTTTTGGTACTCAGGAGAATTTTGATATTTTTTGGAGAGTTCAGGCGGTAAGCTCTGTTCCTTATCCATTTTTGTATAGTTTGGATTTAAGAATTTGTTCGTCGCATTTTTTAAAACAAGAGAGCTATTTTCATTAATAGAGTTTCTTAATACTTTAATTAGCTTAAGGTCTTCATCGCTAAAGATTAGAACACCAAGGTTCGCCACATTTGTTAAATGAGCATTCATATCGCGGATCAAGATTTTTCTCGATTCAGTATAGAAAAAAAAGATAATAAGTAAGGATAAAATAATTGACTGAAGAAAAATAAAAAAACCAATTTTGGCCGTAAATGAGCTTAGAGTCTTATGTATGATTTGGTATATTTTGCTAAGCACAGAGTTAAGATCCTTTTATTATTAGAATTCCTTCGCTTTGTCTATATCGTTGAAAACCAGTGGAACCTAACTCGCAATGTTCTTTAATCGGAACAGAGCTATAATTTTTTTATTCTCTCAATTATATACAATAATGACCATTGATGTTGATAAAGAAAAAACGCACAAATGCCAACGGCTACTATTGAAAAACTGAAGCGGTAGTTTTTGATAAATACAGTCCACAGCATGAAAAATCTGTTTCCACTGATTTCCTCCCTATTAGTGATGGTAATCTTTATATTTCACTTTTTTCGAATAAGAAATTTTTGGATAGCCTGGAGAGTTGCCACACTTTTAAGCCCATTTATTGGAATTTTTTTCTGATGATTTTTTTTGATTTTCTTATATTTAATATTGTTATGGTCTTTTTCTAATTTATCCAATTACTGCAGTCTCTGTTTCGGTAGTAATGCATAGATAAAACATATTCGTTAGGCTTTTCTTTGATGAGATTTAAAAGGATAACGCGGACAAGCCGCGTATCCAATGATAGATAGGTTCACTAAATTAGGATCAATTAGCAGAGCTTTCTTCAAATTGGCTTATCCAAAACTTTTGAGAACCAGCCTGAGATTTGGGAACAGGTTCGATTTTTATAGTTTGAACCAGGAAGGGTTTGAAGGGTCCCTGTGATGTGGCCCATTGATAGGTTATTTGAAATTTGTTGTTTGTAAGATTTTTAATGGCATATGAAGTGATCCAGGGACTTGAAACGCCAGAAACCCAACTTGGCCAGTTATCTTTAAATTTCTTTTTTAATTCATCGGAAAATAACATAAATTGTACAGCCCCATTCCGCTCTTTATTGGCTTTTGCAAACATCTCAACAACTGCTTTTGCAGAATTAGGTGCTAAAGCTCTTTCAAGCATTTCAATTCTTGCAGCATCTGAGGCGGATTGAGAAACCGGTTCGGCCATTCCAAAGGTTGAAAAACTGAGTAAAGCTATAAAAAGGGCTCGGATTAATTGGATCTTATAAGATTTCATTTGAAGAATTCCTGTTAAATATTTTGATAACTGAAGGCTAAAATGTTCTCAACAATTTAAATTATTCGCTTTTTCTCTGATAAATTTCGTCGGCTTGTTCCGCTTTGAGCTTGTTTTCCAGCAGTTTATGTTCATCCATTTGCTTTTGCCAAAAAATCGCTACCTGCTTTTTTAAAGACTCGATCTGTTTAAAAAGCTTGCCCAAATGTTCGGCCAACATTGGTAATTTATTAGGGCCGAAAACAATAAGCGCTACCAGAAAAGTAAGTAATAGTTCTGAGCTAATCATGCTGATCCTCTTTTTCATTGAGAGCGCGTCTAAAATTTTTGATCGCTGCTCCTAAATCAGAACCTATGTTTTTTAATTTTTCGGTGCCAAAAAGAGCAATTATAATAAGTAAAATCAGTAAAAGTGAAAGGGGTCTTAGATTTGCAAAGCCCATGTTAACTCCTATTTTTGCGATTAAAGAGAGCGATAAAAGCACCACCTAAAGCAGCTGAAAAAGCTAAAGTCGATAATTTATCATTTTGAAGGAGATCAAGTGCGCTTAAAACACCAATTAACATCATGGTGCTAAAGATTCCTATGCCGAGGCCTTTATACCAATTCTTTTTTGAATTAATTGTTTTCCGTTGGTGCAAATGCGCAAACTCAAGCTCACGTATTTTCTGTTCTTTGGAAAGTTCTAGTACTTCGTACATTAAACGCGGCATCTGGGGTAATTGTTCCGCAAAAAAAGGCAAATTTTCGCGAATTTGTTTTAGAAAGGCTTTAGGCCCCATTTGCTCTCTAATCCATTTTTCCAAAAAAGGTTTCGCAGTCGCCCAGAGATCCAGCTCCGGATAAAGGTGACGTCCCAAACCTTCAATAGCTAGCAAGGTTTTTTGGAGAAGCACTAGCTGTGGCTGCACTTCCATCTGGAAACGCCTTGCCACTTGAAAGAGGCGTATGACCACTTGTGCGAAAGAAATATCTTTAAGGGGCCTTTCAAAAATTGGCTCACAAACGGTACGAATAGCCGACTCAAATTCTTCAACTCGGGTAGTTCTGGCAACCCAGCCAGATTCAATATGTAACAAGGCAACACGCCTATAATCCCGATTAAAAAAGGCATATAAATTTTCTGCCAAATAACGTTTGTCATTGTCATTTAATGTACCGATGATTCCAAAATCGATACATATGTATTGGGGTTCCTGAGGATTAAGGGGAGAAACAAAAATATTTCCCGGGTGCATGTCAGCATGAAAGAAGCAATCCCTGAAAACCTGTGTAAAGAAGATTTCAACTCCGCGTTCAGCCAATTTTTTAATATTAATGCCATGTTTTTCTAAAGACGCCATGTCAGCAATAGGTATGCCATAGATACGCTCCATGACTAAAACATTCTCATGAATGTAGTCCCAGTAAATTTCCGGGACATAAAGTAAAGGTGAATTATTAAAATTTCGCCTTAGCTGCGCTGCATTAGCAGCCTCGCGCTGTAAGTCTAGTTCGTCAATTAAATTATGTTCGAACTCGCGAACTATTTCCCTTGGTTTTAAGCGTTTGGACAAAGGCCAATAACGATCGGCAAGATTAGCAATCGTGTACATAATACTTATATCATTCAGGATAGTTTTAAGCATATTTGGGCGTAAAATTTTAACGACTACTTCTTCGCCACTAATCAAAGTTGCCGCATGAACCTGCGCCATGGATGCTGAGGCAAGTGGAATCGGGTCGAATTTAGCAAAAACCTCATAGGCTGAACGACCAAAGGCCTCTTCAATAATCGATAAGGCTTTTTCGCTTGCAAATGGGGGCACATTGTCTTGTAATTTGCAAAGTTCCTGAGCAATATCCATGGGCAAAATATCAGGACGCGTGGATAAAGCCTGTCCAAATTTAATAAAAATGGGACCTAGCTCTTCCAAGGTTTTGCGCAAGGCTTCGCCGCGGGTCAATTTTTCTCTGCGCAGCCAATTCCAGGGATTTAAAAAAACAATAAAACGGAAAGGAGTAAAGAGACGGATAGATACGATAACCTGATCCAGGCCATTTCGAGCCAAAATGCTATTGATGTGTAGTAAGCGCAGTAACTGTTTAATCGATTTCATAATTAGCCGTTAACTGATTAACCTGGGCTTCCAGGCGTTCTACATCAAGCGATAACTGATCAATGTCGGAGAAAAAATCCTCAATCTCTTCGCGTGGAGGAAAACAACGGATTTCCTCATGCAAAAATTCAGAGAGATTGCTACGCATCGATTCACTAATTTGTTTTTTAAATGCAAGCCCCTGACGAAAAATGGATCCTAACTGATGTGCTACGACATCCCCGGTAAAATGGGCTAAATGACCTTCCCAATCTATGTCCAGTTCATCAAATAATTTTTTGACCGCGAGTCCTAATTCAATATCGCCGGAGATACGAATTTTATCATTAAACAAAGAGCGAGCTTTGGAAGCTGGTAAAAAACTAAGGCGAATTAACCCAAGTGGGCTGGAATGGATTATGGTATCGGGTTGACTATTATAATCATCCAGCAGTTGCAGTTGGTTCTGCTCAAAATGAAGATAGAAGTTGACGCCTAGCGGTGCCACAATGACTTCAAGAACTTTTCCGTGTAAGGCGGCAATTTTAGCTGGCATCGATTCATCCAAAGCCAGGGCATGGTTAATGGCCTTTTGCAGTGCTTTTAGAGAGTATTTTTTTATCATGTTTTTCTCAATATTTATGGGCAATGTGCAAAGCCACAATGCCGCCGCTTAAGTTATGATAATGGCAATCTTCAAATCCAGCCTTTTCTATCATTTCTTTTAAGGTCTCTTGAGAGGGATGCATTCGGATGGATTCTGCAAGATATTTATAAGAACTGGCATCATTGGCAAATAGTCCACCAATTTTCGGTAAAATATTAAAAGAATACCAATCATAAATCGGCTTCAAACCCAAAAGAGTCGGTTGGGAAAATTCAAGTACCATTAATTTGCCACCTGGTTTGCAGACACGGTACATGGAGCGTAATGCCTCATTTTTATCAGTCACATTGCGCAGACCAAAGCCAATAGTAATGCAGTGAAAACTGTTATCTGCAAAAGGAAGTGTTTGAGCATTCGCCTGGACAAATTCAATATTGCTAAATAAACCTTCATCTAGCAAACGGTCCCGACCAACCGCTAACATTGCTGCATTAATATCGGCAAGAATTACCTTACCATTTGAGCCTACCTTTTTACTCAATAACCGGGTTAAATCTCCGCTTCCACCTGCCAAATCGAGAACGCTTTGGCCAGGACGAACTTGGCTAAGTCCAACAGTAAAGCGCTTCCAAAGATGATGGATGCCAAAAGACATCAGATCATTCATTAGATCATAATTTTGAGCGACTGATGCAAAGACGGCTTCAACTTTTTTTTCCTTTTCTTCCCAGGAAACTGAGTCAAAGCCAAAATCTGTAGTTTTTTCTCTATCGATCATTGATTGATTCTTAGACATACGCGGTTTGCATATCTTAACTGATTTAATACAGATACCCAATGAAATTGAGCCAGGTATTATGGGTTTTTGAATTTTATTGAGAAAATTAGAAAGGGTCAATCAGTGTGTCGCCAATTGACCCAGTGGAATGACACATAGCAAGTCCAACCTCGCGGGAGGAAATATCGCATTCTTGGCCTCTTATGTCAACAATTTATGCAATCTTCCCCTGTTTAAATGCTATTTTTCTTTATTATTAATATTTGAAAGGCTAGACTTCAGTTTATTAATGCTAAATTTGATTACGGATTTATATGTTTTACGGTGATAATGTACAAGATACCAGGAAAATGTTTTTCACAAGTTGGCAAAAATATCGACAGAAACAGCCCCTTCAACCCCTTGAGCAGCAACTTGTTGCAGTGATTAAAGATCATCCGGAATACCACGCTTTGCTTGAAAATTCCTCAGGACCTAATGACCAAGCTTATTATCCCGAGCTTGGACAAACGAATCCCTTTTTACATTTGGGCTTGCATTTGGCAGTTCGTGATCAAATCAGCACTGACAGACCCGCAGGCATTATTGAAATTTATAAAAATCTCATCAAAAAGTATAAAGAATCGTTAGTTGTTGAACATCTTATAATCGATCGTTTTGCCGAATGCCTATGGCAAGCACAGCGTAATAATCAGGCACCTGATGATAAAAAGTATCTGGAATCGCTAAGAGAGCTGGCGCTAAGCGACTGAAGTACTGGAATTTTAGTGTTAATTAAAAATATTTCGAGCTATATTGTTATCAACTCTCATAAAGGGAGGATTGCTTTATGACTAATCGAAGGAGAGATTTAATGAAGAAAGTAATTATTTTACTGGCTATGTTGTGCGGCGCTACAGTATCCCTGTTAGCACAAGCTGATGGAAGCCCAGGTAGTTCCAGCGGTTCGCAACAAGTTCAGCCACAAACTTCTGATCAAAGTGGAACAGCCAGCACAGGTCCTGCACCCGTTTCACCTGGAACTTCAGGCGCGGCAATAGCTCCCGGCAACATGCCAGCTCCAGGAACAGTAGCAACCCCACCTACCGATAATACTCCTCCTGCTGCCAATACTAACAGCAACTCTGCTAGTACAGCTGATGATGACGACGACGATACGTCTTCCTAATTATTAGAATTGCTGGTTCTCTTAAGACAGACCCAGTCTATTTATTCGATTTACGATAGACTCTTACCAAGCCCAAAATACTAATGCTGCACCAGGCAAGTTCAATGATGAAAGATGCTAAATTCCAGTGAAAATATAAAGAATAGGTAATTAATAGTGAACCAATTAAATTACTAAGCAGGTAAAGTACTGAATCGACCGAAAGATGCTTTAATTGCGAGAATAAATAGGCCCCCAAAATCAGAGTTACTCCAACACTGCCCACAAAATCGGATATGTCATGGAAGATAGATTCTTGCACTAAAGGTCCTTTCAAATTTCAGTAAAAAGAGAAGTGTACTCGGCTTGAATTTAACATGTCGAAGCATTTGTCTCAAAACAAAGTAGTTGCCAATTTAAAGCTGAGAAAAATCATTAAAAAACCGCTTGAAAACTCTATTCTCCGCCAAACAGAAACTCGCGAAAGTACATCTGAAAAATAATGTGTAGTAAAGGTTAAAGAGGTAAACCACAGAAAGCTTGCTGTAATAACACCAAATAAAAATGCCAAAGGATTGTCCGGAAATTGGCTACTACCGCTGCCTATAATAATGAGGCTATCAATAATGGCATGAGGATTAAGTAATGAAAAACCCAAGGCCAGCATAACAATTTGCCATCGACTTGTACTTTGTTGTTCACTGACAGCTTTAGCAGAGTTGGTTTTAAAAGCTTGTCTAAAAGCCTTTACGCCATAATATAGAAGGAAGGCCACACCAAAACCTGTTAACCAAACTTGCAGTGCTGGATGTGTATCCAAAACTCGATGTAGTCCAGCAACGGAGGCGCAAACTAAAATAATATCACAGCAAAAGCAAATGGAAGCGGATAATAAAGCATGCTTTCGTAGCGCACCCTGGCGAATAAGGAATACATTTTGCGGACCTAAAGCTGCAATTAATGACAGTCCCAACATTAATCCGTTGAAATAAACGATCATAATAGGCAACCTCATCCAAAATTAAGCAGATTGATAATTATCCATCATTTCAGACTATAATTAAAATTAATATTTATTATGATTGATAAGATTTACTTATGAGAATTGAACAACGTGGCCTTCAAGCCCTGGATGCTGTAATTCAAACGCAGAGTTTCGCTTCTGCTGCAAAACAATTATTTATCACCCAACCCGCCGTTACTTTACGGATTAAACAATTAGAAACGCAATTTGGTCAACCTTTACTGATAAGGGAAAAACCATACAAGGCAACGGCTTTAGGCGAGAAATTATTAGGATTATTGCGTAGGACGCGTTTGCTTGAAGATCATTTCTTGCAAGAAATTCAACATGAACTGCCAGGCAGGTTATCTATAGCCTTAAATCGCGATAGTCTTGAAACCTGGTTCATACAAGTACTTGATAAATTAAACCTGCTTGAAAAAATCAATATCGATATTGTTACCGACGATCAGGAAATTACTATTGATTATTTTCGGCAGGGATCGGTTTCAACTTGTATAAGCAGTTATGAAAAAGCATTGCCGGGTTGCGAATGTATATTGCTTGGCCATATGGATTATCTTTTGGTAGCCACTCCTGATTTCATAAATCGTAATTTCAAAAATAAAAAAACAATCGCTGAAAATTTAGTCAGAGCCCCAGTAATTATTTTTGATAGTCGCGATCGCCTGCCTGAGCAATTTTTCACTCATTTTTTTAAAAAAACCTTCAAACTTGGCCATTATCATAAGGTGCCTTCTGTTCAAGGGTATAAACAATTCGCACTTAATGGTTATGGATATGGCTTAATGCCTAGATTGGATATTATAAATGAATTGGCAAAGGGCGATTTAGTCGAAATTTGTCCTGATAAACGGTGGCTAATGCCCCTTTATTTACATTACTGGCAATTACCAGCTCACCAATATCAGCGCTTTATTGAAATTATCATTCAAGAAGCCCAACAAATCTTGATCATTTAAAAATTTAAATGGGCTCATTCTGGCAAGATTTGTATTGTAGATAAAAAATAATGCCGAAATTACCACGCTGTCTTTGTTTTATAAATAAGATCCAAAAAATAGTATTAAATATCAATAATTTAAAATTTTAGAAAATAGGCATGCATCTTGCACATTAAATCGGCTTTTTTTCAAAAATGGACTTGGCTTTTTAATCGGATCGTACTAACCTGTAAAAGGTTAAAAACCAGGTAACAATTGGAGCTAAAGGATTAGCTTGGATAAGGATCAGGTAGTACAAAAATTTATTAGCTTTTGCTGAAAAATCTGTTGCTGCCATATTGAGAGGGAATTTAAAAATGAGTCGTCTTATCGATGTAGCTATAGAACGTTTATCGGAAAGTTGCTGCAGTGAACAAGAACTTCGTTTATATCTTGAAAAACAATTTACCTTTTTACCAGATCTTGGTTTTCAGATTGACTCTGTCATTAGACGAGTCAAAGAGTTACAACTAGTCAATGACATGAGGCTTGCAAGCTATTTAGCCCAACATTATGCACACAAGGGTAATTGTTTTATCTCCCAACTTTTGACCCAGAAAGGGATATCTGAAAAAACGATTTCAACAGTGCTATTGTCGCTTGAAAATGAAAATGTACGCGCACTTGATGAAGCCCGCAAAAAATTAGGCGGCCATTGGGATAGCTCTGAAAAGTCTACGACAATGTTGCATCGCTTTTTAAGCGGCCGACGTTTTTCCTACAATGTTATTAATTCCGTAATAGGTCAGCTTGGCGAACAGCAATGCTCCGTCAACTAAAATGAAAAAGGCCGCCAAGGTTATAAAACCAGGCGGCCTCAGTAGTTCTAGCGGTTTACGCTCATATTTTTGAAAAACTTATTTTCAATTAGCCAAGATCCACATGAATTTTCCCTTCCTCAATTCGAGTAGGATACACTCTTAAATCTTTTGGCTTTCCTATTTTGCCTAATAAATTACCAATCCCAGCCGGCCAGGGCGACCATTTTTTTACCTTACCGGTTGATAAATCAAATTCACTTTTATGGAAAGGACAAATTATCGCGCATTCTTCCGTGATTTTAGCCTTGCCAAGCGGTAATTTGAAATGCGGACAATGGGCCTGTACTGCGTGAACCTGATCTTTATTCCAAATAAATAAAATTTTATTCCCTTCAACTACAGCGGTCTCCCTAAGTTTTTCTTGTAAATCAGCTAAATCAATTGCAGCTTTCCAGACCATATTGAACTCCTTTTAAGTTGTTTTGGCAGCATCATAGCAGCGTCCAGTAGGGAAGTCAGCCTCAAAACTTAGGATATTCATTAATGAACTCATTAAACAACATTGCTCTTGCCGAACGAGGAGTATAAAATGCCGGATTATTTTGAAAATCCTGGAAAGTTGTTTGTGCCCTAGTCTTGAAAGATATTGAAATTAATCGTTTTTTAAATTCGCAAAATAGTACGATCCTATCAAAAGCGATATAACTTAAATAAACGTATCTTCAAACCCTAGTCACGGCTTAGTTGATATTCAATTTCCATGAACCGGTATGTTAGTTAAGGAGTGAGCGTGGGCTCTTTTTTGAAAAAACACACTATTCTCGTGTCTTTTTTAGCGATGATTCTTGTATTGACTGGCCTCGCACATGCTGCTAATAGCAATAGCAATAGCAATAGCAATAGCAATAGCAATAGCAATAGCAATAGCAATAGCAATAGCAATCCAGGGACTTCATCTCCTACTGCTACAACCTCACCAACTCCTGCTCCCGCACGAATAACACCGCCTACTTCAGCACAAATGGAAGCGGCAGTTACGATGGTGGCCGGTGAGCCATTGATGAGTGGAGCCTACCCCACCTATCCCCCAACCGCCCCGGCAACGGGGGCAAAAGCGGAATTAATTAAGCGCGGTGAATATCTGGCAAGAATGGGTGATTGTATTGCCTGTCATACCGATATGAAGGGTAAAACGCCAGCTTATGCAGGGGGATTACCCTTAGAAACGCCTTTCGGTACCTTTTATAGTCCAAACATTACTCCGGATAAAGAAACTGGTATCGGTAACTGGACTGAAAAAGATTTTATTAGAGCCTTAAAAGAAGGACGCGATCCTCAAGGAAGAAATTATTTTCCTGTTTTTCCTTATATTTACTTCTCAAAAATAACAGACGAGGATGCAAAGGCACTTTATGCTTATTTTATGAGCATTCCTCCGGTGAAGTTGAAAAACCGAGATTTACCTTTTCCGTTTGGTGTTCCTGGTGCAAGGTTTACTTTATGGGGCTGGAACCTCCTGTTTTTCTATCCTAATGATGATCCTTTAATTAATGATCCTTCAAAATCAAAAGAATGGAATAGAGGGAGATATATTGTGGATGGGCTTGGCCATTGCTCTATGTGCCATACTCCTTTAAATGTCTTTGGTGCGCCTAAAACACGCTTCTACCTGACCGGTGCTTTCATTGATGGTTATTGGGCCCCGAACCTAACTAAATATGGATTGCTTTCCGCTACTCACTCTGAACTTTCCGATGTTTTCTCTAGCGGAGAAATGATTAATAGAGCCGGAACAGTTGCAGGACCGATGGCTGAAGTTATACATAACAGCTTAAGTCATTTGACTGAAGAAGATAAAATGGCTATGGCAACTTACCTAAAGACAGTAGTTAGTGAAGAACCCTTGGGTGTTGCCCCCTCAAAAGAACAGCCTACTTTGAAAAGAGGAAAGCAGGTCTATGTCAATTCTTGTATCATTTGCCATCAAAATGGCGAAATGAGTGCCCCAATTATTGGCGATTCTTCTAACTGGTTTTTTCGCTTAAATCATAGCGGTTTGACTGGAATGTACCGCCATGCAGTGGATGGTTTTAATTCTATGCCCATTAAAGGCGCTTGTGTAACTTGTTCAGATAACGATGTTATTGCAGCAGTTGATTACATTCTCGCTAGCTCCTTAACTCGCTCACAGTGGTCTGATCTGACAACTGCCGGTGTTAGTAAATACAAATCAAATGGTAAAGAAATTTACGATGAAAATTGTGCGATTTGCCATGAAGAAGGTAAGCAAGGCGCTCCAAAAACAGGAGATAAAAAGGTCTGGGAGCCTTTGCTCGCTCAGAATATGGATATTCTTATTGAAAAAACCACCAATGGTGCAGATCATCCAAAAAATGGTGGCTGTAAACATTGTACAGATGGCGAAATAATTGAAGCCATTAAGTACATGGTAAGTCGTTCCAAAACAGAAGGTAATTTTTCGCTGTGGTAATGAATCCGCAGGATATTTTCAGACTTGAAGCTGACAAAGTAATATTAAAAAAATGATAAGCCATTGTTAAGAGAATGCGCGCTACAAGTATTGTCAGATGCTGGCCTCTGAGTTGTGCGAATTGTGCACGAAACGAATTGGCCGCAAATTGAAGTATTTTGGGGGAAAACCTTAGTTGTATGCAAAGTAGATAATACTCAAAAAAATCTTTAGGCCAAAGAAGTAAAAGCTAAACTTGCTAAGCACTGTGAAGCCTTTGGTCAAAGGTATCCAGATTTTTTAGAGCATTAAAATAAATGCATCAAATAAGTTTTTTAGTAAATTGTGTAGAAGATACAAAGTGAGAATGTGGATGCTGAATAGGTCTAAAATAGGCAAGGTACTTGCTGCCTTGATTGGTCTGGTAACGAGCCAGGCAACAATGGCTAGGACTGATTACTGGCAGTTAAATATGTATAAAGGGGTAACACCCTTAAGTCATGATATGTACAATTTGCATATGATTGGCATGGTTATTTGCTCAATTATTGGAATTTTGGTTTTTGGTGTAATGATTTATTCTTTAATTCATCACCGCAAATCCAAAGGCTACAAACCTGCGACTTTTCATGACAATTTCAGATTAGAAATTATCTGGTCGATTATACCTTTTCTCATCCTGATTGGTTTGGCTATTCCGGCCACACAAGTTTTGATTCGTATGGAAAATAGCGATGATGCGGATGTTACTATTAAGGTAGTGGGTTATCAATGGAAGTGGCAATATCAGTACCTGGACCAGGGTATTAGCTTTTTTTCGAATTTGCTAACTCCTTATTCCCAAATCCGTAATAAACAGGCAAAGGGTCAATGGTATCTCCTTGAGGTGGATAAGCCCTTGGTGTTACCGGTAAATAAAAAGATTCGGTTTTTGGTTACTTCAAATGACGTGGTTCACTCTTGGTGGGTTCCTAAATTAGGGGTTAAGCGTGATGCAATACCCGGTTTTATGCATGAAGCCTGGGCAAGAATAGAAAAGCCCGGCACCTACCGTGGCCAGTGCGCAGAACTATGCGGAATAAATCACGCCTTCATGCCAATTGTTGTGCAAGCAGTTAATGAAGATCAATTTAATCAATGGGTTTCACAACAAATTAAAGTAAAAGATCAATATGATGTGCTCGCCAGTCAGCCGGCAGAGCATTCCAATTTACAACGTTCTGAACTTATGAGTCTTGGACGTCAAAAATATGATCAATATTGTTCTGCTTGCCATGCGGCTGACGGCAAAGGCTTGCCACCAATGTATCCAGCGCTTAAGGGAAGTTCAGTGGCGGTTGGTAAACCTATATCGCGGCACATTTCCATGATTTTAAATGGGATACCCGGCTCAGCAATGCAGCCTTATCGAGACCAGTTAAATGATAAAGAAATTGCAGCAATAGTTACCTATGAGCGATATGCCTGGGAAAACAACACAAGTGATCTGGTTCAGGCATCAGACGTTGCAAAAGAGCGTCAAAATGAGGCTCAAAAACCTAAAATTGTAGATAAAGCGAAGTCCGGAGGTTTACGATGAGTCAAGTGTTTACGCACGATAGTGATGTGCATGAAGAACATGGTCCAGAGCAAGGCAGGGGTCTAATAGGCTTTGCAAAACGCTGGCTATTTACTACCAACCACAAAGATATTGGAACCTTGTATTTATGGTTAGCAATGAGCATGTTTTTTGTTGCCGGCGCTATGGCTTTGGTAATAAGAGCTGAATTGTTTCAGCCCGGCCTTCGCTTTGTAAATCCAAACTTTTTCAATCAGATGACTACCCTTCATGGATTAATCATGCTTTTTGGTGTGGTTATGCCCGCATTCACGGGTATGGCTAACTGGCAGATACCCATGATGATTGGGGCGCCGGATATGGCTTTACCAAGGTTGAACAACTGGAGCTTCTGGCTTTTACCCTTTGCTTTTCTTTTGCTTGGGTCGACCTTGTTTCACAATGGTGGTGGCCCCAATTTTGGCTGGACTATGTATGCCCCCTTATCAACTAAATATGCGCCACCAAGTACCGATTTTATGATTTTCTCAATCCATATGATGGGGCTTTCCTCCATTATGGGATCTATAAATATTATCGCGACCATTCTTAACATGCGTGCACCAGGTATGACAATGATGAAAATGCCGATGTTCGTCTGGACCTGGTTAATTACAGCCTTTTTATTGATAGCTATTATGCCTGTTTTAGCCGGCGCAGTGACTATGATGCTAGCTGATAGACATTTCGGCACCAGCTTTTTTGAAGCGGGGGGGGGCGGCGATCCTATTTTGTTTCAGCATGTTTTCTGGTTTTTTGGACATCCCGAAGTCTACGTACTGGTTTTACCAGCTTTTGGGGTTGTTTCTGAAGTGATACCTACGTTCAGCCGTAAGCCATTGTTTGGTTATCATTTCATGGTTTACGCTACGGTCAGTATTGCAATCCTATCTTTTCTGGTTTGGGCACATCACATGTTCACAACAGGGGTGCCACTCGCCGGAGAATTATTCTTTATGTATGCCACAATGCTAATTGCAGTGCCGACAGGAATAAAGGTGTTTAACTGGGTTAGTACTATGTTTCGAGGGGCAATGACCTTCGAAACACCAATGCTTTTCTCGGTAGCCTTTGTGTTTTTATTTACTATTGGTGGGTTCACCGGTCTGATGTTGTCTTTAGTTCCGGCTGATTATCAATACCAGGATACCTATTTTGTGGTCGGCCACTTCCATTATGTTCTAGTCCCAGGAGTTATTTTCGCCTTGTTTTCTGCGACGTATTACTGGTTACCCAAGTGGACCGGTCATATGTACAATGAGGCCTTAGGTAAATGGCATTTTTGGCTTTCTGTTATTTCTGTAAATATTGCCTTTTTTCCAATGCATTTTCTTGGACTTGCTGGAATGCCGCGGCGGATTCCGGATTACGCTTTGCAATTTGCAAACTTCAATATGGTAGCAACTGTTGGGGCCTTTATCTTTGGATTCTCTCAATTACTTTTTTTATACAATGTGATTCGCACAGTACGAAAGCGTGGACCAAAGGTTGATGATCAGGTATGGGAAGGAGCTCGGGGCCTGGAGTGGACCTTATCTTCCCCTCCGCCTTATCACAGCTTTGTTACACCTCCGCATGTTGAATCACCTCACCTTATGCATTATTAAGACTATTGGGTGAATGCTAAAGCTTCACCCCTTTAATCATTTTAAAGGAGTGAAGAAAAAATTCGAATAAGGTGGAGCTTTTATTCGATTAATAATTTAAGTGGATGGAAATTTGAAATTGTATTAGGTGGGTTTGTTAATGAAGGCGAGATTTAATGGCTAAAAAAAGTCATACAAAATTAATTGTTACCCTTGCTCTAGTCGTTCTTGCAATGTTTGGTTTTGGTTTTGCCCTGGTGCCAATTTATAAAAGCATTTGTCAAAGCTTGGGCATTAATGGCAAAACTAATGAGAAAGCGATTGCCTATGATGCAAAGACCGCCAAAATAACTGCCGATCGTGACGTAGTTGTCGAGTTTATAGCTACTAATAACAGCGGGATACCTTGGGCCTTTTATCCGAAAATCCGGAAAATTAAGGTTCATCCGGGTGAAATAGCGAAATTGTCATTTTATGCCGAAAATCAAACGAAGCACCGAATGACAGTGCAGGCAATACCGAGTGTAACGCCGGGAATAGCTGCAAAATATTTAAAGAAAACAGAATGCTTTTGTTTTACACAGCAAACTCTTAATGGACATGAAGCAATGGATATGCCGTTACTGTTTCATTTGGATCAGGATTTACCAGCTAATGTGAAGACCATTACCCTGTCTTATACCTTATTTGATGTTACTGGCAAGAAGGTTAGTTAGGTTAAATTCAATAAGGATGATCTGATTGTTTTATTGAATGTTAAGTAATAATTGAATAAATTTTGATGTTTAGGTGTTTTTGCTAATTTATCCGCTCACTAATGATCGTTATCATCTGTGAATTTATACGACTGAGGAGAATTAAATACAATGGGAGCGCATGGCACATATTATATCCCAAAGCCTAGTCACTGGCCTTTAGTTGGCTCAATCGGGTTAACTACAACCTTGGTTGGAGCAGGGTCTTGGTTACATTCTGACTGGTATGGACCTTATCTTTTTACGATGGGTTTAGCAATTCTCATATTTATGATGTTTGGCTGGTTTGGGCAAGTCATTTATGAAAATCAGAAGGGCGTCTATGACCTGCAAGTTGATCGCTCCTTTCGATGGGGGATGTGCTGGTTTATTTTCTCTGAAGTCTGTTTTTTCGGGGCTTTTTTTGGAGCTTTGTTTTATGCCCGATTTTGGTCAGTTCCCTTTTTAGGCGGTGATATCCAATCACATCCTATTACACACATTACGCTATGGCCGAATTTTACCTCTGAATGGCCTTTGTTGAAAAATCCAAACAATCAAGCTTTTTTTGGTGCACATGAAGCGATGGGTGCTTGGGGCTTGGCGGCGATTAACACACTGATTCTTCTTACCTCAGGAGCCACCATTACCTGGGCGCATTGGGCTTTAAAATTTAATAAACAGAAACAATTAATCGTTGGCCTCGCCTGCACAATCGCGCTTGGCCTACTTTTCCTTGGGTTGCAAGCCTATGAATATCATGAAGCCTATACAGAAATGAATTTAACTTTGGATGCAGGTATTTATGGCACCACATTTTTCATGCTAACGGGCTTCCATGGCTTACATGTGACGATTGGAACAATCATGCTGATTGTAATTCTAGTTCGCAGCTACCGCGGTCATTTCACTCCTGAACGACACTTTGCCTTCGAAGGGGTGGCTTGGTATTGGCACTTTGTGGATGTGGTGTGGTTATTTTTGTTTGTCTTTGTGTACTGGTTATAACAAAAGAGTTTGGTAACTGGAATTTATTACTATTTACCGCTCCTATTAAGGAGCGGTAAAGGGACAATACTCAATTACGATAATCTAAACACCTCATCTGGTTATTTAAACGCGTAGTTCTCCAGATTATTAACTAAGTCAAAAGACTAAAAGTATGGGAATTCCAATAGTTAAATCTGGAACTGCATCTTTTCCGCAGAGTTTTCGTTTTCAATATGGCTTAAATCCTCTACACCTTGACTTTTTGATTTTCTTTCAATTTTTTTATTTGCTAAAAAATTATGCTTGGTCGCAAGTAAAAATTTGATGCTTAAGTCACAATTGTTGGTCTTATATCCACTAAAATTTGACCATAAAGTGGCAATTAAGTTAACAATTTCAAAAGGTAATTCTGTTCTCTTAAGTAAAGTAAAAAAGAATAAGCCATGTTGATAGTGATTATTTGTATCGATATCCATATCGTAATAAGCCCGGTCATGGAAATGATTTTTATCATTGTATCTGATACCGATTTTCGGTTTATCGAAAGACTCTAAAATTATTGGTTGATTAATATCAGAAACTAACTCCAGGATAGAGGCAAAGACCTTGTCTGGTATAAAATTCTTACCTGACAAAACTTCATTTTGATTGGAATCTTGATTTGCATGGGAGGAAAAATCAATGGAACTAAATTTTCCACATTCAATTAATTTTTTTAATTTTTGTTCGAAAATATAATCGGGTTCAAGTTTTTTTAGATTTTCGCAGGCTTGTTCATACCTATAGTGTGCATCAGTAATCCAATTCCAGAGTGGCATATATATTTCAACTGCGACGACTACAGCCGGTATTAAAAGGATAACAGCTCCCATTACTAATACTGGCCAAAACGTAAATGCACCAACTATTGTTAATATCAAACCTAAGATACCTATGCCCAAAACTATTACATTCGTCAAGGTATCGCTGGGCTCAAAGGGTTTTTTTTGCTCGGCTTTTATCTTAGAGCTTTGATAATTAGATTCCCATTTCTGCCTTTGAAATTTAGTTAATTTGATTTTTAAAATTCCGGATGACATTAAGTCGATTACATCGTTTTCATGTTTGGTTTGACAAGAAAACAAAGTTTGAATTAGCCTATCTTCCTGCTTTGACTGACTCATCATAACCTCTAAATAATAATCTAAAAGTCAATTTTACCAATTAGGGCTTAAGAAAAAATTAAATAGAAGGAAATTTAAATTTATTACTTTTGCCTAGAAAACAATCTCAATATTTTGGGCTTGAACAAAGGTTTTTTTGCGAGTCAATTCTTTAATTGAACTTATCTTTTTATGGAAGGAAGGTTTTTATCTGGTAGATTTTTGCCTCTGAAGGAATATTTAGTCTATCCTCTCTTGAAAGATATTCAGGATTATTTTAACAAAAGTTAAACCTTGGGTTTGAACTTGGGAATCTAAATCTGCAAATATACGTTTGAATTCAGAAGATCAGGAATTTAGTAATTACTCTATTTCATTTCAGCAACTGTTGTATTACAGATTCAAAATTCTGCATCGTATCATAATGAATAATTATTGTACCTTTACCCGATTTTCCTTCTCTAATTTTGACCTTGGTTTTTAAATGTTCAGCAAGAGTTTGCATCTGTGCCGTCACTAAGGAGCTAGTTTCAGGGGCTTTTTGACTCTCAATTTTGCCTTCTTTGACTCTGGCAACCAGTTTTTCAGTTTCACGGACCGATAAATTTTTAGCTACAATCAATTCTGCAACCTGGCTTTGCATTTGTTCATCTAACATTAAAAGCGCTCTGGCATGGCCCATGTCTAAATCGCCGTGTTCTACCATCCGTCTGACTTCAATATTTAAACTCAACAACCTTAAATAATTAGAAACTGCGGCGCGTGATTTTGACAGCAGGTCGGCAACTTGTTGATGAGTTAGCCCAAATTCTGTGGTTAGGCGATACATAGCTCTTGCCTGATCCATTGCGTTTAGGTCCTCACGCTGTAAATTTTCAACCAGCGCCATCGCCATAGCGGTTTCGTCATCTACCTGCCTGAGAATAACGGGAATCTCATTAAGTCCAGCTAATTGACAAGCTCTCCAGCGGCGTTCGCCAGCGATAATTTCATATCGACCTTCACTAATTTCGCGAACCAGTAGAGGTTGTAATAGGCCTTGTTGCTTTATCGAGGCAGCCAGCTCAGCAAGCGGTGCTTCCTCAATTTCAGCACGCGGTTGATATTTGCCAGGTTGTAAACAATCGGTTGATAATTTCAAATTATCAATAACAGGTTTTTCAGCAATCAAATTAAGAGCCGAATTGCTCAAGAGAGCCGATAAATTGCGTCCCAAACTACCGCGTTTTTGCGTCATACTTACCTCGATTTAGGCATAAGCCTTTATAAATCTACTAAACAGTAACTGTTTGCTTGCTGAGCAATTCTGCAGCAAGAACCATGTAAGCAGCAGCGCCGGGTGAAGATTTATCATATTGTAAGGCCGGCATTCCATGGCTTGGCGCTTCTGCCAAGCGTACATTGCGCGGTACGACGGTTCGATAGACTTTTGCTTTAAAATGTTCCAATAATTGTTTGGAAACTTCAGAGCACAAGCGATTCCTAGTGTCATACATGGTGCGAAGCACACCTTCTAATTGCAGACGTGGGTTTACCGAGATTTTTACCTGTTCTATCGTTGATAGAAGAGCCGCTAATCCTTCAAGCGCATAATATTCACATTGCATTGGTATCAAGACTGAATCAGCCGCAACCAGAGCATTAATCGTTAAAGTATTTAAGGCTGGTGGACAGTCGATTAAAATGAAGTCGTATTTATCTTGTATCTTCTGAAAAGCCTTTAAAAGAAAGGTTTCACGCTGTGATCTTTCCATTAACGATACTTCAGCTACAGTTAAATCCCCATTTGCTGGAATTACATCAAAATTACAGGTTGTTGCCAAAATCGCTTGTTCAGCGAGGCAATCATGCAATAAAACGTCATTGCTTGTGTGCACCAGGTTATTTTTGTCTATACCTGAACCCATCGTCGCGTTTCCTTGAGGATCAAGATCGACCAGTAATACTGAGTGGTGATTTGCAGCAATGGAGGCTGCCAAATTAATAGAAGTCGTTGTTTTACCCACGCCACCTTTTTGGTTGGCAATCGCTATGACTTTCGCCATGATTATTCCTTGGTTGCGTTTTCGATGATGACGCAGCAGCGTTCTCCATCCAAACCGGGCACTGTGTAGGGATTCACCTGATAGGGTAGGGTGATGCTTGTCAGCTCTGTTTCAGGAATTCGGCCTTTCATGGCAAGCCAGATGCCATCTTTTTTTATTAAGTGTTTTGTCCACTTTATCATTTGCGATAATTCACTGAATGCTCGACTTGTTAGAGTATCAAAATCAAATGAAGGGTGATAGTTTTCAACTCGACTTTGCACCACTTCAACATTTTTTAAGTTTAGAGTTCGCTTAATTTCATCTAAAAAGCGAGTTTTTTTACCATTTGAGTCTAAAAGAACCAGTTTTAAATCTGGATTTGCTAAGGCTAAGGGAATCCCTGGAAAGCCGGCGCCGGATCCGATATCAATAACATGATTGCCTTTAACCCAAGGGAGAATTGCCAGAGAATCTAAAAGATGGCGGGTTATCATGGCATCTATATCCCGGATGGCGGTCAAATTGTAGGTTTTATTCCATTTTTGCAATAGTAATAAATAGCTAAGAAGCGGGTTAATAGCCAACTCCAATCCTAATTGCTCCAAACCATCAATAAGTAGCTGTGAAGAATTATTCGCTATTGTCATGCAGGCTCTCGATGTTTTTTTAAATGGACAAGAAGTAAGGAAAGTGCTGCTGGAGTCAATCCTGAAATGCGTGCTGCCTGGCCCATTGTGGCAGGTCTTATTTTAGTTAGTTTTTGAATCACTTCGGTAGATAAACCTCTAACTGAATTGTAGTCGAGGCTATCAGGTAATTTAGTATTTTCGTGCTTCTTTTGCCGTTCGATCTCAAGTAATTGGCGCTCAATATAACCAGCGTATTTCGATTGAATCTGAATTTGCTCGGCTACATCCTTTGATAATTCAGGCAAGTTTAGTTCTACTATTCCCTGCAAATCTGAATAGTTAACTTCAGGTCTTTTAATCAGTTCAGATGCACGGCAATCCTGTTGCAGAGGATTCTCAAGGAAAGCGCTTAAGGCTTCCTTTTGGTTAACTCTTACAGTCGTTGCTTTTAAAGCATGTTGTCCACGTTCGATGTTTTCCTTTTTCTCGCAAAAAAATTGCCAGCGCTCATCACTAACTAGTCCTAATTCACGCCCTTTTTCTGTTAAACGAAGATCGGCATTATCTTCACGCAGCAAGAGACGAAATTCTGCTCTTGAGGTAAACATGCGATACGGTTCTTGTGTTCCGCAGGTGATTAAATCATCTACAAGAACACCCATATAAGCTTGATGGCGTTGCGGACACCAAAGTTCCTGCTCTTTTACTTGTAAGGCTGCATTCATGCCGGCAAGCAAGCCTTGGGCAGCAGCTTCTTCGTAACCAGTAGTGCCATTAATTTGGCCTGCAAAAAATAAATTGGATATGGGTTTAGTTTGTAAGAAAGGCGTTAATCCGCGCGGATCAAAATAATCATATTCGATAGCATAACCTGGTCGCGTGATATGAGCGTTGGCAAAACCCTGAATGCTGCGTACAAAATCCACTTGGACTTCAAAGGGCAATGAGGTTGAAATACCATTGGGATAAATTTCATCGGTTGTTAACCCTTCCGGTTCAACAAAAATCTGGTGGGATAATTTGTCTGCAAAACGAACAATCTTGTCCTCTATAGAAGGACAATAACGCGGGCCTATTCCTTCAATGACGCCAGCATACATTGGAGACTGATGTAAATTTGAGCGAATAATGTCATGTGTCTTTTCGGTGGTGTGAGTAATAAAGCAAGGCAATTGCTGCGGATGAAAATCAGCTTTCCCCAAATAGGAAAAAACCGGAATCGGTGTATCGCCTGGTTGGGCTTGCATTTGACTATAATCAAGCGAGCGTCCATCAATTCGCGGTGGTGTGCCTGTTTTCAAACGTCCAACGGGCAATTCTAAAGCACGTAAGCGGTGGGCAAGAGCAATAGCTGGCGGATCGCCGGCCCGCCCGCCAGCATAATTGTTCATTCCAATGTGGATTTTCCCGCCAAGAAAGGTTCCAACAGTTAGCACTACTGCGCGTGCATGCAGCGTTAAACCCATCTGGGTAACAACCGCTTTGACGAGGCCGTTTTCAACTATTAGATCTTCAACAGCTTGTTGGAACAAGGTTAAATTAGGCTGAGCCTGTAAAATCTCACGGATAGCTTGTCGATAGAGAACACGATCGGCCTGCGCACGAGTAGCACGAACAGCAGGCCCTTTTGAGGCATTCAGAATGCGAAATTGGATTCCGGCTTTATCTGCGGCTATCGCCATTGCACCATCAAGTGCATCAATTTCTTTTACTAAATGGCCCTTGCCAATGCCACCGATAGCAGGATTGCATGACATTTGGCCAAGCAAATCCAGATTATGAGTTAGAAGAAGTGTTTGGGCGCCCATTCGAGCAGCGGCGAGAGCGGCTTCAGTTCCTGCGTGTCCACCGCCGACCACAATGACGTCATAGTGTTTTTCAAGATTCATAGTAGAAAGGTTCTTGTGCAACAAAACGTGCAATTATACACTTTTTTAGCAGATACCCAAGCGCGGGGTTGCTCCTTTTTTAGAAAGTTGTTTAATTTCTCTCTAAACCCAAGGCTAATTTTTTCGGTTTTGGCGCTTAGGTTTAAGCGAATCCAATAGCTTCGTTGAGTAGCAGATTTTCTTCAGGCAGTAGTTTGTAATAAGCCTGAGAAGATTCTGCGCTAAAGAAACCTCCTTGTTTAGATTCTTGGGAGGGAGCGGGCGCAAAATGGGTAAGGCTCGGATTCTTTTTAAAGGCTTTATAATCATCTTCATCAAAATCAGGCAAGGTTTGGGCTTGGGGTTCATAACGATTGAGAATCGCCTTTGAAATTACCGCGGAAGCGATTGCCAGAGCGATGAGTCCCAAACCAATTCCTGTTGGAAGAAAAACCAGCGATGTGAAAACAACTACGGGAAACAAAGCATCGATGAATACAGATCTAAACCCTTTTTTAAGTTGAAATTCAGCCAGTTTCTTTTGATAGTCCGATTCGGCCATTAAGGCTTTTATTTCCAAATACAATTGTTTTTTTAGATTTGGATCTTTTTCAGTTAGAAAAGCGTTTAATAATTCTTCGCTTTCGGCTTTTACAAGCTGGCTTTGTTCCTCTGTTTTGTTCATCTCCAGTTGGCAGCTTCTGGCTGTATAAATTGTAGTTAGAAGAAAGCAAAGAATGGAGCCTATTAAACCTATAATTGCCATACTTAATGGTGCAATTGCTGCCGGTGGACAGAAAAAGCAAATGACAACGCAAAACGCAAGGATAAGTCCTAGAGCATAGCAGCAATCATTGAACGTGTTTAAATCCTTATATTTCCAATCGAATCGGGCTTTGGCTTCCATTTTTGTAAGCTGTTTTAATTGCGCTTCCAGCTCATTTTGCTTGGCTTTACAAAGCAGAATATCATCTTCTGTTGCTATCAATAGCTCTTTCGAATTTTTATTGATTTGTTCAAGAATATTCTCTCTATCTCGTTTAAAAGCCAACAGATTGGCTTCGCGTTGGGTCGTTTCTTCCCAATGACGCCAGATGGTAAAGAATAGGTCGGTTGTTAACAAAAATACCGTCAATATATTTCCGGCAAAGCCAAGGAAGCCGTTTCCTTTCAACCAAAAGAAACAAACCATGTTGATAGGGCCCCAGAATAGATCATTCAAAATAGCAAATTTTCGTTGATTCCATTGGGTGGTGAACCGTTCCCACACTGGAATTTCACTTTCCTTGCCTTTGCTAATCCAGGGACCAAGGGTGTGTTTGAAGAGTAAAAACAGGTTAACGCCTAAACGAGCATAATAAAGAACGAAACTCATGTAGCCCGTGACTGGCGAGGGTGCAGCAAGTGCGTTTCGTGAATCTTGAGTATTCATGAAATTGCTGGGTAGTAGCTCCAACGCAGAAGCAAGCATCCCACCGCCCCAAATCCAATAAAGCCGTTTGACATTAATCTCAGACATCCATTGAATTAACGCACCGGTTTTATGAGTGGTTAACTCGTTGACTCGTTCTACTATCCACTCTGCGAGAATGGTCAATCCTAAATAATACAAACATTTTGAGAAAAGAGAGATCTCAGTTTCAAGCTCGTCATTAAAATCAATTTTTATCCCGCGATCAGGATTTAAATCTAATTCCTGAATTCGTTTTGAACAGAGATCCAGGGCGGCATGATGATCATTCAGGGTATATTTTCTATCTTCAGTAACATCCAACTGATATTGTGCAAAAAGCAAAAAATAGGTAAGTAAAAGTTTATTTTTTAATCGTAATTTCTGTTCAACAGAGAGAAAACGAAAAAGGGCAGGATTGGTTTTTGATAATTCATTCTGATAAAAATCAAGAAGAACAGGCAAACCTTTGCGATGCTCTGAAAGTGTCTCGATATCGAGTAATAGCTCTCTTCTGGCATGAAGTTCTTGCAAGGCTTTTAATTGCTGTTGTTTCTGCTTTTCAGTGTTGGCTATTTCTAATAGAATTTCTGCGTTCTTAGACGTGTTAGCATACAGTTTACCAATAAATTTCTTTTGGTCGTTGCTATGTAATTCATAGGAACTTTTTATTGATTTCAAAATTTCTATAGAACTTGCCATATTTGCACCCTGCACTAAATTAACCGCCACTTGGGGCCAAGTGCGCTCCAAATAGCAATTTGTTCTTTTTTATATCATAGATTCTAATAGTAGGACAAGTTTTAAACGCTAAATTTACGGTTTTGTAAGCTATTTTTTCAATATTTAAAATGTTTCTGCCTTAGAAAGAGATATGGCATAATTCCTCACAAATTTTTAGCGAGATGCTCATGAAAAAAGCAGTTGTATTGTTATCAGGTGGCCTGGATTCAACGACTTGTTTAGCTATAGCCAAAGCGGCTGGCTTTAGTTGTCATGCGCTAAGCTTTAGCTACGGCCAGCGCCATTCCTCTGAAATAGCTGCGGCCGAACGTGTTGGGAAATATTTTTCAGTTAATGAGCATCGAATTGTGAATTTGGATATTGGCCAATTTGGCGGTTCCGCCTTAACTGACGAATCCCTGCAAGTTCCTCATTTTAAAGCAAGTAACGATATACCTATTACCTATGTACCAGCGCGTAATACTATCTTTTTAGCAATTGCTTTGGGTTATGCGGAAACATTAGGCGCTACTGACCTTTTTATAGGAGTGTCTGCAATTGACTATTCACACTATCCTGACTGCAGGCCTGAGTTTATGGAAGCTTTTCAAAAGCTAGCCAATTTAGCAACAAAAGCGGGTGTTGAAGGTTCTTCGATTACCTTGAATGCCCCTTTACTCAATCTTTCCAAAGCAGACACAATTTTAAAGGGTATTGAGTTAAACGTTGACTATTCTTTAACCATTTCATGTTATCAGGCTACTCCAGTGGGTGAGGCCTGTGGCCATTGTGATTCTTGTAGCTTTCGAAAATTAGGCTTTGCGAACGCGGGAGTGACAGATCCGACAATTTATAAATAAAATGTTCATTAATTTTACGTTTTTATTACCAAAAAAATTGTTTAAAATCAGGCACTTTACATATATGTTACAACATGCTGCTCATTTTTGATTCACAACAATTATAACTGTTGTTATGATTGCTCCGATTTTTAACCTTAGGAGTATATTATGACGTTACGAGAATTTGGACGAGCCGCATCCAAAGCGATAAGTGCAGTGACTAAGCCGATCGGTGATTTTCTTCGCAAGCATTGGGTTTCAACTGCTGTAGTAATGTTAGGGCTTGTTGTTTTTGCTGCTGTTATTACCTTATTGGTATTCGCTTGGCCTGCTTTTATTGGAGCTGCCGCTGCCGCCACAATGACCCTGCCTTTAATAGGTACTGTTGCTCCTTTAGCTTTCCTTAGTTCTCTTTCTATCCCGGCTGCTGCTGCGGTTCTTGGTTCCTTTGCCTTTGCTGGATTCATAGTTGCAAGCGGTATTTTCGCTGGTGCTGTCAACCTGGTTGTTAAAGCCTACAATGCTATAGACAATTACTTCACAGGTGATCTTCCAAACGAAAACCGTGATAGAGCTATTGCTTCTGCAAAAATAGGAATAAATGAGGTTGCAGGAAATGCTTACGATGCTGGTTTCTCTGCTGCCTCCAGCCCCTATCATAGAAGGGAATTCAAAAACTATTTAGACGCTACCAGAAAGCCTGTAAACGTGGGAGGCGGTCATTATAGCGCACCTGTAAACTTTAATAATCCAAATCCTTTCGTTGAAATTGAAGACAGTGCAAATGAGTTCGAATTAGATGATTACAATAATCCTAGTAATTACATAAACTCATAATCAACTTATAAACGCGGCTAAGGCCGCGTTTTCTTAACTTCTCCTTCTCGTTATAAAAGAAGCATTCCCGGAATCTATGCGTTATAATCCGTCCTTTTCAAAAAACAGGCCTGATTGATGAATAAAGTTCGAAAAATGCTGGTTACCTCGGCACTTCCTTATGCGAATGGACATTTGCATTTAGGTCATTTGGTTGAACATGTGCAAACCGACATCTGGGTCCGCACTCATAAAATGAAGGGTCTTGAATGCATCTCAGTCTGCGGCGATGACGCCCACGGTACTCCAATAATGCTTAAGGCTGAACAACTAGGTCTGAGTCCAGAAGAGTTAACCGCCACTATGCAACAAAGTCATCAACAGGATTTTGCTGCTTTCTCCATTGATTATGATTGTTATCACACGACTCATTCTGAGGAAAACCGGTTTTTTGCAGAAACTATTTACAAACGTCTGCAGGATTCGGGAGATATTGTCAAAAAAACTATTCGTCAAGCCTTTGATCCGGTCAAGGAAATGTTTCTGCCAGATCGTTATGTAAAAGGAACCTGCCCCAAATGCTCTACGCCTGATCAATATGGCGATAATTGTGAGTCCTGCGGTGCGACCTATGCCCCAACTGATTTGCTGGATCCAGTCTCTGTCATTTCAGGGGCTAAACCGATTGAAAAAGATTCCGAGCATTATTTTTTTGATTTACCCCGTTATGAGTCGCTTTTAAAAGAATGGACACGGTTGGGTGCTTTGCAAACAGAGGTAGCTAACAAACTGGATGAATGGTTTGCCGCTGGCCTTAAGCAATGGGATATTTCGCGAGATTCGCCCTATTTTGGTTTTCAAATTCCCGGCACTACTGATAAATATTTTTATGTCTGGCTGGATGCCCCGATTGGCTATATGGCCAGTTTTAAAAAATATTGTAATGAAAAAGGCGTTTCTTTTGATGAATTTTGGAATAAGGATTCCACAACTGAACTCTATCATTTTGTCGGAAAGGACATTGTTTACTTTCATGCCCTGTTTTGGCCGGCCATTTTAGCAGGTAGCGGCTATCGCTTGCCCACCTCTGTTTTTACTCATGGTTTTTTAACTGTTGACGGCCAGAAAATGTCTAAATCACGAGGTACCTTTATCGAGGTGCGTACCTATTTACAACATTTACACCCTGAGTACCTTCGCTATTATTATGCGGCAAAATTGAATGGACGAATTGATGATCTGGATTTGAATTTTGATGATTTTTTCAACCGAATTAATGCTGATCTCGTTGGAAAAATAGTCAATATTGCCAGTCGTTGCGCGGGATTTATCAATAAACGTTTTGACAATAAATTAGCTGCAGAATTGCCAGAACCAGCTCTTTATCAAGAATTAATGTCATTACGTGAGGAAATAATAGAAGCCTATGTTCAGCGTGATTATGCTCGCGCCATTCGGCAAATCATGGAGGGCGCTGCACGTGTTAATCAATATATTGATGAAAAAAAACCCTGGGTCTTAGTAAAAGATGAGACAAAGCTAAGCGAAGTTCAGGCAATCTGTACAATGGGATTAAATCTATTCCGCATCCTCATGACTTACTTAAAACCCGTACTGCCAAAGATGTCTGAAAGTGCAGAGCAGTTTTTAAATTGTGAGCCCTTAATTTGGTCATCCATAGATAACCCCTTACTCAATCAAAAAATTAATCCCTTTACACCGCTTATGGTTAGAGTAGAGCGGGAAAAAATTGACGCACTTTTATCGCAAACGAAGGAGAACTCCTTGACCAATGTAGAAGAAAAAAAAGCCCCTGCCACTGCAGATGAAGGGCTAATCAGTATTGATGATTTTGCAAAAATCGATTTACGTATAGCTCGAATTATTTCAGCCGAAGCAGTAGAAGGTGCCGATAAATTACTGCGTTTGCAGCTTGATTTGGGCAAGGAAAAGCGCCAAGTTTTTGCTGGAATAAAAGCCGCCTATGAACCTGCTGAATTAGTAGGTCGCTTAACGGTGATGGTTGCAAATCTTGCTCCACGAACTATGCGCTTTGGCATTTCTGAAGGAATGGTATTAGCTGCGGGTGATGGTAATGGCATTTATCTACTACAGCCGGATTCTGGTGCCGCGCCCGGGATGAAAGTTAAATAGTTATGAAGATAGTATCGGTTAAAGTAATTGATGCCTTGCTTCCGCAGACCCAATGTGGCGAATGTAGCTATGCAGGCTGTTTGCCCTACGCTGAAGCCTTGGCACAAGGTTCTGCAGCAATTGATCGCTGTGCACCTGGCGGTATAGAGACCGTCAAAGCTCTCGCCGAGTTATTATCAATCGATGCAAAGGTCTATCTATCTGCAGAAAGCATTAAAACTCGTCCACCAGCTTTAGCCATAATTCGAGAAGAAGAATGTATTGGCTGTACAAAATGCATTCAAGCTTGTCCAGTTGATGCTATTGTCGGCAGCGCCAAAAGCATGCATTCAATTATAAATACAGAATGCACGGGCTGTGGCCTTTGCCTTGAGCCCTGCCCGGTAGACTGTATTGAAATTTTATCGGTTCCCGAATCTAGTTATGATAAAACCTCTGCAAGAAATCGTTATAACGCACGCCTCGCGCGATTATCCGGTGAAGAACAAGAAAAACAACAGCTTTACCGTGAAAAGAGGCGGTCGTCTGTCAAAACCAACGACGTTTTACAGGATATAAAAGAAAAACAGGATTACATCCAGCAAGCCTTGGCTAGAGTAAAGATGAAGAAAATCTAATATGAATAAAGAAAAAAGAAGTAAAATCTTCGAGCGCTTCAAGGAACAAAATCCCGAACCAAAGACAGAACTAAAATATAATTCAACCTTTGAACTCCTTGTTGCGGTTCTTTTATCCGCTCAAGCGACAGATATCTCTGTAAATAAGGCTACTGCCAAACTTTTTCCCATTGCTAATAGCCCTGATGCAATTTTGGAATTAGGAGAAGAGACGCTTAAAGAGTACATAAAAACGATTGGCCTATTCAATTCTAAAGCAAAAAATCTGATAAAAACCTGTCAAATACTTGTTGAACTCTATCAGGGTGATATACCTTGCAACCGTGAAGCCTTACAAGCCTTGCCCGGCGTTGGTCGTAAAACTGCCAATGTCATATTGAATACAGCCTTTAAACAGCCAACAATGGCCGTCGACACACACATATTTCGAGTTGCAAACCGCACAGGCATTGCTAAAGGAAAAACTCCCCTAGCAGTCGAACTGTCTTTACTTAAAAACATTGATCCAAAATTTCACCAAGACGCTCATCATTGGCTTATTTTACATGGACGCTACATCTGCGTTGCCCGGAAACCCAAATGCCCGCAATGTCTGATTCGTGATCTTTGTGAGTATAAGTATAAGACCTTAGATTATTTGCAAAAAGAAAGTTAATAATGTTATATTCCTGAACATTTAGCCTGCCATATGGGCTGTAATAAATGGGCAAGATTGGAATATGAATTCTTTTTTAACAGTATTACCCAAACGCAGCTATCTATCGCTTACTGTAAGCATGATGACTTGCCTTATCTTATTGATTAATGTTTCTTTTAAAATTATTACAGTTCATGGAATGATTTTTACTGCCAGCTCTCTTCTTTGTCCTTTAGTTGCTACGCTTTATTTGATGGTTTTAAAAGAATGTAACCTGATTCAGCAGCGTCATATACTCAATCAATCGCTCCTTGCCTTGTATTTGTTTTCTATAGGAATTTATCTTCTGGTTAATTTACCTGCAGCCGAAAATATCTATGAAAATCCGGCTTATCAAATTGTTTTTGAAGATATTCCAAAAAAATTCTTTGCAGCGACTCTCGCTTTTGGCCTAAGTTTTTATCTTCCTCATTTACTATGTTGCGCTAAAAATAGTGAAATGCTTGTCTCACCTAAAAAACGACTTGTACTTGCACTTTTCGGTGGATTTGCTTTCTTTAGCATTGATTTTGTTTTACTTTTTCTTGATCCCTATTTTGAGAATTTTAATCGTATCTACGTTGATTCTCTGATGGTCAGTGCGGGAATTTTATTATTGGTCGGGATTGTTTATCTTAGTTACCATCTATTAATAAACCCGGTTAGAGCCAAGCGTAAAATACCCGCTTCTCCTGCCTACTTGTCTATACCGCTTTATCATTATTTAGTCAGTTTTTCTGTCACCATTATGTTGATTTGTCTAGCCTGTGAATACCGTTTAATCGCATTTACCGAAGTGACAACAATTGGCGCCAGTGCAATTTTTTTCCCTTTTACGCTAATTGCCAGTACTTTGATTGGAGAATTATATGGATACAGGGCCAACCTTCGGCTTGCTATTGTTCTGATTATGGCTGAATTAAGCTTTGATTTTCTATTAATGGCAACAGTAGCCTTACCTGCGCCTGATTTTTTTAATATAAATCCTTTTTACTCAGTCATTTTGCCCCGGCGAATTCCTGCAGGGACTTTGGCTTTATTTGTAACCTTTGTCAGCAATGCTATGTTGCTTGAAAATCTTAAATTTACTAGTCTTGGTCTTAACCGTTGGACTCGTATTTTAATTGCTAATATTTTTGCAACCTCCCTTCTATGCCTGGTTAACTACAGTATTTTATACACAGGCGTTTATCCTTATGATCAAATTTTTAATCTGGTTTTGAATTCATGGATTTACAAAATGACCGCTTCTTTATTATCTCTACCCCTGGTTCTTTGGTTATTCAATCTTTGTAAAGATCGCAAGTACTCTGTCCCCCAAGATGAAAAGTCTTATTTGGTAAATCTTGGAAGAAAAACGCGCTAAAGCATAGGCTCTTTTTTCAAGGGCCTTTTCCAACCCATAATTGTTTTCTGCCTATTTTCGCTAAGGGTTAGCTCTCCAGCCGGGACGTTTTTTCTTATTGTTGATCCGGCACCAATGGTCGCATTTGCCCCGATCGTTACAGGAGCTACAAATTGAGTATCAGAACCAACAAAAACGCCATCTTCAATAATAGTTTGATGTTTATTTGCCCCATCATAATTGCAGGTAATTGTGCCAGCGCCAATGTTAACCTGTTTGCCTATAATTGCATCGCCTAGATAACTTAAATGACTGGCTTTAGTGCCTTCGTTAAACTGAGCATTTTTCGTTTCAACAAAATTGCCGATTTTACAATGCGCAGCGAGATTTGTTCCTGGCCTCAAGCGGGCGAAAGGGCCAATTTGGCAATGATCAGATATTTCACAACCATCAATAACAGAATTTGCTAAAATTTCGCAATCTTTCCCCAGGCTTACATTATTCAATAGGCAGTTTGGGCCTATTTTTGTGCCTTTTCCAATACTGACCTTGCCACTAAAAACGACGTTCACATCAATAAATACATCCTGTTCACAATGCAGCTCACCTCGTACATCGATACGGCTTGAATCGGCGATGGTGATGCCTGCAAGCATCAATTTTTCAGCATTTCGCTGTTGCCAGATCCGTTCAAGTTGTTGTAACTGTAAACGATTGTTTACACCTTGAATCTCGATTGGATCCAGCGCTTGCATTGAATCAATTGGCAAGTGCTCTTCGACAGCCTTAAAAATAATTTCGGTTAAATAATATTCGCCTTGAGCATTATTATTTTTTAACGCTGGCAGCCAGCTAGCCAGCTTATCGACTGATACACAGCAAATGCCGCTATAAATTTCCTTAATTTCCTTTTGTTCTTTTGTAGCGTCCTTTTCCTCAATAATTTCACGGATTTCATTTTGTTGATTACGAATTATCCGCCCAAGACCCGTTGGATTGTCGAGTGTCGCGAGCAAGAGAGTTAAGGCAGAATCGGATTGATTTGAAATTTCAATAAGTGCTTTCAAAGTTTCAGTTTGAATTAAAGGGACATCAGCTGAAATCACTAGTACCTTTGAATTTCTTGGAAGATGGTCTAAAGCCTGCATAAGGGCGTGGCCAGTGCCTAGTTGTTCCTTTTGTTCAATCCAGTTTAAAGGTAAATGCGTTAAGGCTGACTTTAGCTGGTCACCTCCATGCCCATATATAATATGAATGGTATCAGGATTTAATTCCTTTGCAGTTTCAATTACACGCTCAACCATCATTTTCCCGGCTATGCGATGTAATACTTTTGGGGTGGTGGAATACATCCGCTTGCCCTGTCCGGCAGCTAAAATAACAATTTGCAAAGACATAAATTTCTTATTCCCAAATGAAGGTATTCCTAATGATAGAAAAAACAAAGGCAAAAAAGTAGTGGAAACCAATTATTCTTAATGTGGAAGTCGTTCAAGTTCTCCGGAGATATTAGTTTCCATTAGTCTTTTAACCGATTGGGTCGGCAAATTTTTGCTGAATAAATAAAGTAATTTGCAATGAGCTGCTTCTGGCGTCATGTCTTGACCACTAATTAGCCCTGCTAATTTTAAAGTATAACCGGTTGCATATTGGCTCATTTCGACCCGGCCTTGCTGACATTGGCTGCAATTTACGATGACAACTCCTCGTTCACAGGCTTTTTTCAGTATTTCTAAAAAATAAGGATCATTATTTTGAGCATTGCCAGCTCCATAGGTTTCAAGAATGAGTCCGCGCAAGGGCTGTTGCAGAATATAGTCTAGAACCTGAGTAGCAAAGCCTGGGAACAGACGAAAATTCGCAATAAACTGGGGACTAATCGTTTGAAGGCTAAAGTCTTGAGAGGGTGTTGGCAAAAGAAGGTCCTTTCGAAGTTCAATGCTAATTCCAATTTCGGCTAAAAGGGGAAAATTAGGGGAATCAAACGCATCAAAGCGCTGAGTGGATACCTTTTGAGAACGATTGCCGCGCAGTAATTTTTGATTGAAATAAATGCAAACTTCATTTAGCGGTTGATTAGCGCAAAGCCATAATGAAGTAATTACATTATCAACGGCATCATTTCTTACCTCTGATAAAGGAATTTGTGAGCCAGTAACAATAACAGGTTTTCCTAAGTTTTCGAGCATGAAAGAAAGTGCGCAGGCCGTGTAAGCCATAGTATCTGTACCGTGGAATACGACAAAGCCATCATAATTTTGATATTCTTGGGCGATATCGGTGCCAATACGGTTCCAGTCCGAAACGGTCATATTCGAAGAATCGAGTAAGGGTTGATATTCTTTTATTTGGTATGTTGGCATTTCAACATGATTTAAAGCGGGTATTTTAGTCAGAGCCGTTTGCACATAACCCACCGCTGGCTCGTAACCCACTTTTGTTTTGATCGCGGAAATAGTGCCGCCTGTGTTAATTATTAAAATATGTTTTTTCATTGATCTTCATCCAATTATTCTTAACTGCCACATCTGCACAAAAGTATAACTCTCTTTTTTACCTTAAATATGCTTCAATAATGCCTATTCATCAAAAAACTGTAGATAATAGGCTTGAATTAGCAGTTTTATTTGCCAAGCTCTTGTGGTTTGTGAAAAAATCAGTGCATTAAGGTTTATTGTAAGCAGTGTAAGATGGTGATTGATCGTGCCGGTTACCGGTTGAATGTTGGCATTATATTAGCCAACTCATCGGGGCGAGTTTTTTGGGGAAGACGTCATGGCCATGATGCCTGGCAGTTTCCTCAAGGTGGTCTTGCTCCCGGGGAGTCTTCCCTTGAAGCAATGTACCGGGAATTACGTGAAGAAGTAGGGCTTGATAAAGAGGATGTTGAAGTTCTTGGCTCCACAAAACGTTGGTTAAAATATCGCTTACCCAAACAATACCTCCGTCATGGCAGCACTCCTTTAGTAATTGGCCAAAAACAAAAATGGTATTTGTTAAAACTGGTTTCCTCTGAACAAAAGGTTCGTCTTGATTTAAGCGATTCGCCAGAATTTGATAGTTGGCGCTGGATTGATTATTCCGAGCCGCAGGAGCAGGTCATTTTTTTTAAAAGACAGGTTTATGCCCAGGCTTTAAAAGAATTGGAAACATTATTGAAGAAACGCCGCACCCCTTTTGGTGCTCGCCGCAAGCGAGGTAATCATAGTCGATAAATGCTAAAAATATTAAAAAGAATCGTACAGGACGTAACCACAGCAAGTCATTTAACTGAAGCATTAACTATCCTGGTGCAGCGAGTGCGCAAAGCGATTGATGCTGAAGCTGTGTCTGTATTTCTTATTGATAATAAGCATGCTGAATATGTATTAATTGCGACCGATGGTTTAAATAAACTTTCTGAATTCAGGGTAAGAGTTGGTCTTGACAGCGGATTAATAGGATTAGTGGGGCGTCGTGAAGAACCCATTAATATCGAAGATGCGCCTACACATCAGGATTTTCATCAAAATTCCTTGCTTGGCGAAGAGTCTTTACACGCTTTTCTTGGCGTGCCGATAATTCAACACCGTAAACTCTATGGCGTTTTAACTGTTCAAAGAGCAGAAAAACGTTGTTTTGATGATGCCGAAGAAGCCTTTTTAATTACCTTGGCAGCGCAGTTGGGCGGAATCATTGCTCATTCAGAGGCTACGGGTGAATTAGCACAGCTTACCCAACCGCAGCCTGCAGGAAATAAAAAACATGAAATCCAGACCCCGACCGCGTTAACCGGCGTCGGTTCAGTCCCCGGAATTGGAATCGGCACAGCAGTTGTCGTTTATCCTCCTGCGGATATTGATGCCGTTCCTCGTCATTTGATTGATAGCATTGAAGAAGAAATAGAAGACTTTTTTGAAGCCTTGCAAGCGACTCGGGAGGACATGCAACGTCTTAGCAAGCGTATGAAGTCGACCGTTGCGGAAGATGAGCATGCCTTGTTTGATGTCTATGTTCGTATTCTTGATAAAGATAGTTTGGGTGCCGAGGTTGAGCAAACTATTCGTCAAGAGCAATTGTCAGCCCAGGCGGCCCTGGCAACAGTTATTAAAAAACATATTCACCAATTTGAAAGCATGGAAGATGATTACTTGCGCGAGAGAGCCAGTGATTTTCGTGATTTGGGACGACGGGTTTTAGCCGAATTGCAGCGCTCTCAACGTGAAGAAATTGTTTACCCTCGCCGTACCATTCTTATCGGCGAAGAAGTGACTGCTTCTGATTTAGCCGAAGTTCCTGAAGGGCATTT
The DNA here is from genome assembly GCA_013697955.1 of Tatlockia sp. Lineage (GTDB taxonomy): Bacteria > Pseudomonadota > Gammaproteobacteria > Legionellales > Legionellaceae > Tatlockia. Next base: position 58,873 of record JACCVV010000059.1, read on the forward strand.
GGCCGCAGTGGTTTCTGCTAAAGGAGCTAATAATTCACATGTAGCCATTTTAGCCAGAGCCTTGGGCGTGCCAACAGTGATGGGCGTTCGCGGCTTAAAAGTGGAATTTTTATCACGTCGCGCTGTAGTAGTTGATGGTTTTTACGGCCATGTCTATATTTCGCCCAATAAAGCCATTCTTTCTGAATTTAAAAAATTAGCACAGGAAGAATTGGAACTTAATCAAAGCCTGGTTAGCCTGCGCGAAAAGCCTGCTGAAACACTGGATAATTATCGAGTCTCTTTGCAAGTCAATACGGGTCTGGCTTTGGATGCGGGGTTATCAATGAGTGTAGGGGCTGAGGGCGTAGGATTGTATCGCTCGGAAGTACCCTTTATGAGCCGTGATCGTTTTCCCTCAGAAGACGAACAGCATATAATCTACCGCCAAATCCTCAAAGCTTTTGCTCCCCGTTTGGTTACAATGCGCACCTTAGATATTGGCGGTGATAAGATTTTGCCCTATTTTCCTGTAACTGAAGATAACCCTTATCTTGGTTGGCGTGGAATTCGTGTAACACTTGATCACCCTGATGTCTTTTTGATGCAGGTGCGCGCAATGATGCGAGCCAGTGAAGAGCTCGACAACTTGCGCATTATGCTTCCTATGGTGACTAATATTTCTGAAGTGGATGAAGCGATATATTTGGTGGAGCAGGCTTTTGAGGAATTGCTTGAAGAAGGCTGCCTTATAGAAAAACCAAAACTTGGGGTGATGATTGAAGTACCTGCTGCTGTTTATCAAGCTCGTGAATTAGCAAAACGCGTCGATTTTCTTTCGGTTGGTTCAAATGATTTAACCCAGTACTTATTGGCAGTTGACAGAAACAATGCCCGCGTTGCAGGCCTTTACGATTCCCTTCATCCGGCGATGCTTCGAACCTTGATGAAAGTTGTTGAAGGTGGACATGCCGCCGGTGTTGAAGTCAGTATATGCGGTGAGATGGCCTCTGATCCCTTATCAGTTATTCTTTTACTCGCAATGGGTTTTGATACTTTGTCGATGAACTCGACCTCTTTACCGCGCATTAAGTGGGTAATTCGAAATTTATCTCTGGGGCTGGCGCGTAAAGTCCTGGCTGAGGTTTTGGAATTCGAACATCCTGCTGAAATCCGTATGCATTTGCAAAAAACTTTAGAAAATGAAGGCTTGGGCAGTCTTATAAGGGCCGGCAAGTCGTGAGTTTGTCGGCTGTGTTTTACAGTAGTCTTATTTACATTGGAGCCGGTGTTTTTGCTGGACTAGTTTCCGGCTTAATGGGCATTGGCGGCGGTATCGTTGTTGTTCCTGCGCTAATTTTTCTCTTTCAAAACAATTCAACGATACCCGCAGAATTGATCATGCCCATGGCGATAGGCACTTCGCTTGCAGTGATGGTGGTAACCGCGCAAGCGACTATTCGATTTCATTACAAAAAGGGTAATATTGCCTGGCCTATTTATAAACTATTAGCACCCGGTATTGCGCTGGGCACGGTATGCGGGGCTTTGCTAACTGATAAATTACCAACTGATTTTCTCAAAATTCTATTTGCTGTTTTTTTAGTGTTTATTGCATTTAAGATGCTATTTGATATGCATCAAAAAGCGCATCCAAGGCATAATTTCCCAAGTAGATATAAAAATCAACTCATCAGTTTTTTTATTGGCTGCCAATCAGGTTTGCTCGGAATTGGTGGTGGCGCTTTGGTAATTCCCTATTTAAATTACTGTGGACTGGATATAAAAAAAATCACTCCAATTGCAGCTTTGTGCACTATTACAGTGGCAGTCATTGGGACCTTTGCCTTTATTAGTATCGGCGCTTTTAAAACGAATTTGCCGGCCTTTAGTTCCGGTTTCGTATATTGGCCAGCGGTAATAGGGATTGCTATTCCCAGTAGTTTTTTAGCGCCATTTGGGGCAAGATTAACTTATCTGTTGCCTGTTAAACATTTAAAGTATTTTTTTATTCTGTTGTTGCTAGCTACAACAATCGAATTATTAATTGTATAAGCCCATTTTAGAGGCAAAAATATGATCATTTTTCCACAAATTGACCCTGTTGTTTTTTCACTTGGCCCCATTAAAGTGCATTGGTATGGCCTTATGTATTTGTTAGGCTTTATGGGAGCTTGGACTTTGGCGCATTGGCGCGCAAAACACTATAAATTAAATTGGACTTCCGAGCAGATTGGCGATCTGATTTTTTATGGCGCTTTAGGCGTGATTATTGGTGGCCGCGTCGGCTATATGTTGTTCTATAATACCTATCAATTTTTAACCCAACCCTGGATTGTCATTAAACTCTGGGAAGGGGGAATGTCTTTTCATGGTGGTTTAATTGGTGTTGCATTTGCGATGTGGCTTTTTTCCCGCAGTGTGAAGAAACCTTTTTTAGAAGTTACCGATTTTCTTGCGCCCCTTGTGCCTCTAGGACTTGGCGCTGGCCGTATCGGTAATTTCATCAATGGTGAATTGTGGGGGCGTGTAACCGATGTTCCCTGGGCTATGATTTTTCCAAATTCCGATGGACAGCCTCGCCATCCTTCGCAACTTTATGAATTGGGTCTTGAAGGTGTGGCCTTGTTTATTTTTCTTTGGTGGTATGCATCGAAGCCACGTCCGCGTGGACGGGTTTCAGCGATGTTTTTAGTGGGTTATGCGATTTGCCGCTTAGTGGCAGAATGCTTCCGTGAGCCTGATGCCCAACTTGGTTTTATCGGGTTCAACTGGCTAACTATGGGACAACTTTTATCCATACCCATGTTATTAATCGGTCTGTGGTGTCTAAGGCGGAATAAACAATGAAAGCCTATTTGCAATTATTAAAACATATTTTAGAAGAGGGCGTTGAGAAAGCAGATAGGACAGGAACAGGTACTTTATCCGTTTTCGGTTATCAAATGCGTTTCAATCTTAATAAAGGTTTTCCTTTACTCACAACTAAAAAGTTACATACCCGATCGATTATCCATGAGTTGCTCTGGTTTTTACGCGGCGATACCAACATTAAATATCTTAATGAAAATGGAGTATCCATTTGGAACGAGTGGGCTGATGAAAATGGTGATTTAGGTCCCGTCTATGGCCGACAATGGCGCTCCTGGCCTACACCGGATGGTCGCAGCATTGATCAAATAGCAGAGGTGTTGCAGCAGATAAAATCTAATCCGGACTCACGCCGTTTATTGGTAAGTTCCTGGAATGTGGGTGAGCTTGATAAAATGGCGCTAATGCCCTGTCATGCCCTTTTCCAATTCTATGTTAGCGATAACCGGCTTTCCTGCCAATTGTATCAACGTTCTGCAGACGTATTTTTAGGCGTCCCTTTTAACATTGCATCTTATGCTTTGCTTACGCATATGGTGGCGCAGCAATCTGATCTGGAGGTTGGTGATTTCATTTGGACAGGCGGTGACTGCCATCTTTATTTGAATCATTTGGAACAAACCAAAACACAGCTGGAACGCGATCCCTTGGCTTTATCCGAACTAATTATTAAAAGGAAGCCCGTCTCGCTTTTTGATTATCGGTTTGAAGATTTTGAGATTGCTAATTATCAATCTCACCCAGGAATTAAAGCGCCTGTTGCGGTATGAATGTGCGCTTTTTATAAACAAAAAAAACGTTCTACGAGTTCATGTTCTTTAAATCCAAGTTCTACCAGTTTATCTAGTTCTTCATTAACTTCAGGGCTTTTATCCTTGATTAAGCCCTGAAGTTTTTCATCAGCAGGACGCCAGAAATTATAGTGGCTTTTCTTTATAGGTTTTTCCTTGAGTTTTGCATTATCAATGGCGTCAATGAGTGTTTTTCGGGTTTTTAAAACTTGAGCAGGCTTTAAAATCTCTTTTTCAAAGAGTCGGCTGAAAGAATAGAAGATCTCAGGATTAAAAAAATTATTGAGATCTTTAATTAGATTTTCACATTCTAAAACAATAGGTAAATACTTTGAAAACAAAAGGCCAAAATCTTTTTGAAGCTTAAATTGTTTCTCAAAAGTAATAATTGTCTTATCACCCACCTTGAAAGATTTCATCTGTTGAAATATCAGATCTGAGGCAAAAATAGCAGCTGAGGTATTCAGGTAAGTTTTAAAGGAATTATTTTTTAAGGCACTGCTAGCTAATTCATCACGGCGATTTTTGATTAAATCAATAAAACGCTGCCCAGCTACTGGCATATAAGTATCTACAAGGTTCTCAATAAAAAAATTAGGAACTAAGCAGATCTGCAAAATGGCTTGGTTAACTTCGGCACGAAAGCAATCAGAATAAATAAGATGTGGATTAATAATTTGACTTGAGCTGTTCCCAGGAGTCAAATCCAGCCAGTTTGTGTAGCTGTAATTCGTGGCATAGGGTAAATATTCAATGGTTTCCGGTGATATTGTATAGCTTTCAATATCATTTGAAGTCCATCCCCTGCGATTTTCTGCAAAGCACCAATCACCATCGATTTTAATGACTCGATTAAATTGATCCAGACCTACATTTCCGTTTTTAAAATCGATTTCTTGTAAAAGAATAGCGACAACCATTGCCTTACCAAGACCGCAAAAAATACCATTATAAAATTGACTCATTTGTTCAAAAGGTAGCTTGTGAAAACCAGGAACTTCTTCTGATAAAACGTAGTACACACCGGTGCCAGCATGCCATGCCAAGCGTGTCTCGGGCTGATGGGGGATGATTAGCCGAAAAAATTCCTGAGCCAATAATTCAAGTTTAGCGGTTGCCGGATCTTTAATTTCTTTGCAAAACCAAATTTTATCAGAGCCTTTCAAGCTTCCTTTATAAACAATGTGAGTAAACTTATTATCAGGGTTGCTACTGAGAGTTTTAGAAGGTGTAAAATCATCGATATTATAAATTATCATTTTAGAGAAACGTTTCCTTAGCTGGCGCAGTCTAAAATTCTAGCCGTTATGCTCTAATATTTCTCCAATGAAGTAAATACCTGCGCACTATGAACCGTTAAATAGGGCTTAAATTTTAGCCGAGTCCAGACTTATATTAACGTCTTGTAGCTGGCTTTTGGTTATCAACTGCGTACCAAAAAAACCATTTTTATAAAGGTTTACGGCATGACTGATTTCATCAATCAGCATTGAATAATCACAGGGCATTGAAAGACTAAGTTCTTTTGCATGGATAAATGTTTGCATTAGTCTGTTATTTAATTTGGAATCGGTTTTCATTTCCCAAATTTTTTCACGACATTTGATATAGTTATAAACAATAGGCAGTTCGGTTTTAAGTCCTAATAAGTCACAAGGCAGAGTTATGGTTCCTTCAAATAGAGGCTCCGTTTTTAAGGATTTTAGATAGTTTGCTATTTGGATAAGCTCTAATTTCAGAGCGGCATAGTCATTTGGGTTTGCTAGTTTAGTTTTAATAAAATCAATATATTCCTCATAGTTCTCGGTAGAAAAGGTTCTAATTTCCCACAAAAGTTGCCGACAGTGGATGTAATTCACTATTTGTTCTAATTCAAATTTGTAGCTAATCAGATCGCAGGGTTTATAAAGCTCCTGTTCAAAATATTGAATAAACTTGTCCAAGCGCTGATCGTTAATATCAAAATAACCTTTTATTTCGTTTAATAACTTCATACATTTAAGAATATTTAAGTTGTGAGCTAACTCAATTTTAATGGCTAGATAATCGCAAGGAGGATTTGAAAGTTTGAATTCAATATTTTTTATAAAGTCATCATCATGATGGCGGAGTTCACCAAATTCTTTTATCAATTGAATAGATTGAAAGTGATTTAAATGCTGGGTCAATTCAATTTTAAGGTCAAAAAGGTTGAAAGCTTTGTAGAGTCTATCTTCATATGAAGGGATTTGATTAGAGGGAGTGTTAAATTTGATTTCATTTATTAATTGTTCGCATTCAAAGCCTAAATAGGGATTAAGCTTGGCAAGTTCCTTATTTTTTCCCAGATGATTCAAAAAATCATGCACCAGATTGTTTTGTTGATAGTCGGGGATGATTGAAATGTTGGTATTATTGAAACACTTCATATGCTCCAGAATAGTTTGAACATCACTTTTTACGAACGATGAATTCAAATAATCTTTGAAAGAATTACTTTTTAAAGCGCTTTGGGTTAAAAACTCTCGGCGATTTTTAATTAAATCAACAAAACGTTGGCCGCCAGCCTGCAGGTAATTATCTACAAAGGCCTCAATAAAACTATCCGGAATTAGCAAAATTTTTACTAAGGCTTGATTCACTTCTGCTCTAAATTGGGAGGAGTTAGACAAATTAGCATCAACTATTGAGGATTTGTTTTTTTGTTTATCACGACGGCCCATATCTAGCCAGTTATCATACTTAAAATCTTTGGGATAAGGCAGGTTTTCAATTGCCTCCAGGGTTAATTTAAAGGGCCCCTTATTTCTGAATTCGGCAAAAGCCCAATCACCATCAATCTTGATAACACGATTTTGCGCATCGAGGCCCACATTACCATTTTTTAAGTCATACTCTTCCAGAAACATCCCTACAACTAAAGCTTGACCTAGGCCGGTAAAAATTCCATTGGCGAAATTTGCAGCGCGTTTGGTTGGAAGGCGCCGATAACCTTGGACTTCTTCGGAAAGAATATAATAAGTACCAGTAAAATAATTATAAGCAAGGCGTGTTTCAGGCTGATGGGGAATAATAAGTCGAAAAAATTCCTGAGCCAAAATTTCCGATTTTGCATCCGCTGCATCTTCGATTTCTTTACAAAACCAGATCTTGTCAGAGCCATCCAAAGTCCCTTTTCTAACGTTATGGGAAAATTGATTTTGATTTGATCCAACAAGATTACATTGAGGATTGAAATAGCGTATATCATATAAAAACATTTTGAGGTTCTCAGGATTGTCTTCAGGCAGTATAAAATAAAAACATTAAGAGAGTATTAGTTAAGGGCTTTAAAGCTCATGCTTTGCACAGGGTTCGAAGAGCTAGAGTACAAAATAGCTTTGGGCTAAGCAGCAAATAGCAGTTTCCCGGTTTCCTTGATAAACTCAATTTTAAGCAAAATTGAGACAATTATGAAAAAAATCCACCTGTCCCTCATTTTTCTAATACTTTGGCACCCTTTTGCTAATGCCGAAATAAATCAAGTCTTTCTCGATAAGAAAGTGCAAAACTTCGTAAAAGCTAAGCCTGTAAAAGCGATGGTTTATGGTTTATGGATTAAAGGTCAGCCCATCTCAATTAAGGCACTTGGAGAATCCATGACTGCAGTGCCTGCTACGACCGAAATGCATTTTCGTATTGGCGGCGTTACAGAGACCATGCTTACTACTGTTCTTATGCAACTAGTTGAGCGAAATAAAATAGCACTGGACGCCAAAATTGCGCGCTGGTTTCCTGATTTACCAAATGCATCAGAAGTTAGTCTTCAAATGTTAGCCAATGGGACAAGTGGATATCCGGATTATGTTTTTAATAAAAAATTTGATGAAATCGATAGTAAGCATCCCTTTAAAAAATGGACGGATAAAGAGCTAATTGACCTGGCATTTCTGCAGCCACCCTTATTCAAGCCTGGCGCCAGTCAACATTATTCACATACCGATTATGTGCTTCTTGGAAACATTCTTTCTCAAATCGCAAACAAACCCCTCGGCGAATTATTGCAGTCCAACATCCTAACACCCTTGGGCATGAAAGAAACACGCTTTGATTTAACTGCAGAAATCCCCTCACCGGTCCTTCATTCATTTAGTGATGTCCGCACAATTTATGAAGATGCTACCTACTGGAGTCCTTCATGGACATCAAGCTCAGGTTCTATGGTTTCTACAATTAACGATTTGGGTAAATGGGCTAATGCCTGGTTGAAAGGATCCTTAGTAACTCCCGAGTCGACCAAACAATTAAGAGCAACAGACACGGTTGGAAAGGGTTCAAATAAACCCAATCTTTATTTTGCAATGGGCTTTGGGGTAGCGAATCATTGGCTAATGCAAAACCCTTCTTTTGGTGGCTATAGTGGAATTTTTGCTGTACTCCCTGAAAAGAATATTGTTTTTATCGCCTTTAATACACTTCAACCGGGGGATAAAACGAATACCAATTGGAGCAAAATTTTATGGCAAGTGTTAGCAACTGAACTCTCGCCAGAAAACCTTGTTCCCCACTTTTAAATAGAGGTTACTGCGTTTTTTTAGCCGATTTTGCAACTAAATAGTCAAGAATCTGGAAAAATCGAGCCTCGCCTTTTGCCATTTGCAGATCGGTTTTATATTGATTATTAATAACCATGGCAGGCACACCGTTAACTTTAAAGCGAGCCATTAAGGCACTTCCTTCGGTAACTGCCATATCTATTGTCGTTGAATTTTCAAATGCGCTTTTCGCTATAACCGGATCAACCCCCTGTGCTTTAAAAAAATCAATCATTTCCTGTGTGGATTTTAAAGCCTCACCTTCTCTTTTCGATTGAATTTCCTTAAATAAAAGCGGGGAGAGTTTAGCATCCAGCCCTAAATGTTGAGCGGTGTAGTAGGCTTTAGCGTAATTAACCCAGCTTTGCTTAAACACCACAGGAACCCGTGAGAACTGAATGGTGGAGCCTTGTTTTTGCACCCAGGCTGTTAATGAAGATTCAATGCGATAACACCAGGGACAGCCATAGCTAAAAAATTCAATGGCTTGGACTTTAGAATTGCTTGGGGATGATTCACTTGAGCTGCTCAGAATTTCATAATCTCTGCCCTCTACAAATTCTTCAGCAACTGCAATCAAGGGGAGAAGAAAAAAGATAATTGCTATTAGGGGTTTAAACATTTTTAACTCACTATCAAAAATTAATGCAAGCCTTGAATATAATAGGCCACCGCTTCCATATCTTCCTGACTCATACGCGAACTAATATCTCGCATAATGGAATTTAAGTCATTTGAACGTTTACCGTTCTTAAAGTCATTTAATTGCTGAATGGTGTAAAGTGCATGTTGACCAGATATCACAGGAAATCCAGCTTGGGCGTTGCCGGTTCCTTGCGGGCCATGACAGGCGATACAAGCTGTAATGTGTTTAGCAAAATCTCCGCCGCGATACAATAGTTCACCTCGTTTTAAAAATTTTTCTGGCGTTGATCCCTTTGGAATTGGCTGTTTAGCGTAAAAATCGGCCAATTCCTTTATCTCCTTATCAGTCAAAGCGGCACTTAACGCTTTCATCACGGGAGAATTTCGTAAGCTCCCTTTTTTAAATTCCCGCATCTGATGGACAAAGTAACTGGTATGTTGTCCTGCCAGGTTTGGCCAGAGCGGATTGGAGCTAAAACCAGATTGACCATGACATGCAGTACAACTCGTTAGAATAACTGGTGATTCAACGGCAAATGCCGCTAATGGGCCGAGAAGCAAAGCGGCAACCAGAAATTTTTTCATCGTTTATCCGGGAATTTTTGTCGTTTAATGGTACACTGCTCAGCAAAAATCCCAAAATGAAAATATTCTCAAATGCTCAAAAATCCCTACACTCAGGCAATTTTTCTACAAAGTGCGGCTCGCGTTGACCAATTACCCAAGGCCTCTGGGTTTGAAGTCGCCTTTGCGGGCCGCTCAAATGCCGGTAAATCTTCTGCTCTAAATTGTCTTACGGGTATTAATCAACTGGCTCGAACCTCAAAAACACCCGGTCGAACGCAATTAATAAATCTTTTTTCCTTGGACGAATCACGTCGTTTGGTCGATTTGCCAGGCTATGGTTATGCAAAAGTTCCCAAACAAGTTAAAGAAGATTGGCAGAAAAATTTAGCTCATTATCTGGAAGTTCGCGAATGCCTTAAAGGATTGATTTTGTTGATGGATTGTCGGCATCCCCTTAAAGATCTTGATCAAATGATGGTGAATTGGTGCCTTGACCGTGAATTGCCAGTTCATATTTTACTCACAAAATCCGATAAATTAAGTCGTTCTGAGGTAAAAAATACAGTGCTTAAAGTAAGGAAATTTTATTCTTTACAAGAAGAATTAGTAAGTGTGCAAAGTTTTTCCTCCTTGAAAAAAGAAGGGGTAGAAGAATTAATTCATAAATTAAATGAATGGTTTGACTGGGTTTGAGCCATTTACTCAAAAGTTCACTCCAAAATAAATAATATAGTTATTGTTCTATAATTAACCATATCCCTATGGATTTGGTTGTATTATGGCATCCATAAAAAATAGAGTAATTTTAAACGCTGTACTAGAACGGAACAGTTGGTATGAAAGATCCCTATTGTTTGTTTATGCAAATCTAACCAAAATATTTAATTCTCCACTTAAAGATGCACCAATTATTGACGTTTTTGAAAAAAATCCCATATATGGTTCGCAAGTTTATCAAAAGGTCAAAGATAACCCACGGCATTTCAGAGATACTATATTTTCTGTCGAAAAACAAAAAGCAGCTTTATCAGACTGGGATAATTATTTAAAACATATCAAGACTATAGCAAAACAAATAGATCCTGCTGAACAAATCATCATTACAGGGCATTCATCAAAATCGATGTCTGATCATTTAGTGTCTGAATATGGAAAAGAAGTCTCTGTTGAGCACATTATAAATATATTAAAGGAAGTTAAAGAATCAAGAGCAGAAAAAGGCCTTCCCGAAAAACCGTTTAATATCTCTTTGATGTCATGCTCTGGTATTAATATTGGAAGAAATTTAATTACCAAAATGCAAGAAGAAGGATTATATGGGGTAGTAACCGCTAGAAACCATACCGTTTATCCTGATCCAATCACCGGTAAAAAATACAATATGCCAGTGGAGGGCGGTCCGAAACAAAACAAGCAGGGTGATTATAAACGAGTCCTCGAATCTTCTTCCACTGGATGTAGGGAATATAAAGTAGACGAAAGGGGTAAAAGACAACCCCTGTCTTTGGAGTCAACCCCTAAAGCTAATTTGGATGCTTACATGGCCTTAGGGGAAAAGCTTAGCATGCTAGAGAAAGGACATTATCAATCCCAAGAGTTATTGAAAACTAATAGGGTTATGAAGTTATTGAATATTTGTTTGAACAACCTGACCCCGAAATAAAGGCAACACCTGCCAAATCGGATTGGATACAAAATAAAAAAGAAATTAATAAGATGATTTTAACTCAAATGGCTGAAGTTTATAGTAAAGAACCCAATGAAGAAAATGCCAAAAAATTATTAGAAATAATTCAAGCCCAAATTTTATTTTCAAACTTTAAAACTGGATTAGGGGGAGAAACAGTACGAAATAATGACTACGGAATAGAAATAAAAGTACCAAAAAATATGGTGCAGCTATTGGATCAAATAGAAATTGCAAAGGCATCAAAAAATTGGGGGCAAGCCTTAAAAACCATTTCTGGTATGGCTGGTAAAGTAGAAAGTTCAATTTTCAGGGATAAACAAACTCAAGATTTTTACACTCAGATTGCTGGAATTACTTTTCACGCCAAACCCGCCTCTTCAAATAACCACGTTAATAAATTTAAACAATCACTTTCGAACTTAAAGGCCAGTGAGACTAAAGAGCCAACCCATGAATCTCAACATAATTTGAATCGAAATCGTTAGCAATATTCCGTTCATTATTATGGATTCTTTTCTCGCGCCTAAGATTTTATGACCAAATTTATAGTTCTTCACCCCATCGGCGCACAAGCCCAGAATCAAGATCAAATAAATCCAGAATTCTACCTACGCTATGATTAACCAGATCATCCTGGCTTTGAGGGTTGTTATAAAAAGCTGGGACAGGCGGGGCAATGATTGCGCCCATTTCCGTTGCCGCCACCATATTTTTTAAATGTCCTAAATGAAGTGGTGTTTCGCGGACCATTAATATCAGGCGTCGTCTTTCTTTTAAAACCACATCGGCAGCGCGGGATAATAGATTATCCGTATTACCAGAGGCGATGGATGCTAAAGTCCGCATGGAGCAAGGCGCTATAATCATCCCCAGGGTTTGAAAGGAGCCACTGGAAATTGAAGCCGCTATGTCATTAATATTGTAGGATTTATCGGCTAGTTCATTAAGTTCTGCAGCAGAGAGGGAGCATTCAAAGGCACGTGTTTGCTGTGCTGCTTTAGACACGATTAAATGCGTTTCGATGTCAGTTTGTTTGAGTGTTTCAAGTAAACGTATTCCATAAATAACACCTGAGGCGCCACTAATACCGATTATGATCCGCTTTTTCTTTACTCTTACCACTTGATTCACGCCTTTGTGCAAATTGAATAGCGATTATATAGCTTTTTTATAAAATGTACTATTATTGTGCGATTAGAGCTGAGTTTTCAAAAGTATAGAAACAATTTCTGGATTTGCCAGCGTTGATAAATCGCCAAGTTCATCCAGTTCTTTGACTTCCTTGCAGGCAATTTTACGCAATATTCGGCGCATTATTTTACCAGAACGTGTTTTCGGTAGATCACTAACTAATTGAATCACGTCGGGTTTAGCGATGGCGCCAATGCTCGCTTTAACGCTATTCAAAAGTTCCTGTTTTAGATCGCCTCCAGGTTCATTACCAAATTTCAAGCTCACAAAAGCGTGGATGCCCTGACCTTTTATTTCATGAGGAATCCCGACAACAGCGGCTTCGGCAACAAGGGGATGGGCAACGAGCGCACTTTCAATTTCAGCAGTGCCCAAGCGGTGACCTGATACATTTAAAACATCGTCAATGCGACCGGTAATCCAGTAATCTCCATCCTCATCTCGCGAGGCGCCATCGCCTGTCAAATAATAACCATTCTTAAAATAGGTTTCACGATAGCGTTGATGATCACCAGCGATAGTCCGGGCTATTGAAGGCCAGGGATATTTTATTGCCAGAATTCCTTCGCCAGCGCCATCAATTTCCTCTCCCCTTTCATTCAAAATAACAGGGAAAATACCGGGCAAGGGTTGACTTGCCGCGCCTGGTTTTGCAGTTTTAAGATTATCTTGTGGGCAGATCATGATTGCGCCGGTTTCAGTTTGCCACCAGGTGTCAACAATAGCACATCGGTTTTGGCCAACTTTTTGTTGATACCATTGCCATACTTCCGGATTTATGGGTTCGCCAACAGTTCCCAGTAATTTAAGTGACTCGCGAGTTGTTGAGGCTAGCCATTCATCGCCTTCCCGTTTAAGGGCGCGAATACCCGTTGGTGCTGTATAGAACACCTTAACTTGGTATTTATCTATGATTTGCCAATAACGAGCAGGATTTGGATAAGTGGGTACGCCGCAATACATTAGAGTAGTAATTCCATTGCAAAGGGGGCCATAAAGGAAATAGGAATGGCCAGTTATCCAACCAATATCGGCTGTACACCAAAAAACATCTCCATCGTTGCACCTAAAAATATGATCCTGACTATAGGCTGTCTGCACTAAATACCCGCCAGTTGTATGGACAACTCCTTTGGGAGTTCCGGTGGATCCAGAAGTATAAAGGATGAAAAAAGGGTCTTCTGCATCCATAGGTTCTGGTTCACATTCAGCCGGAACATCCTTTTTTAACAGATGCCACCAATGGTCAAAATCAGGATTTATATTAACCGCTTTTGAGCTGTGTTTAATAATCAAGCAAGGTATTTCTAATTCTTTAGTCGCTTGGTCTGCCTGTTTTTTTTGTTCAAAATAATGGCCACCGCGAGAATAGCCATCTGCTGTAATTAATAATTTACATTCTGAAGCTTGAAGGCGTTGGCGAAGCGCTGCCGCCGAAAAGCCTGCAAAAACGACAGTGTGAACTGCACCGATTCTAGCGCAAGCTAGCATTGCAATAGCGGCCTCCGGAATCATCGGAAGATAAATGCCTACCTTTGTTCCTTTGGTAATGCCCAATAATTTAAGGACATTTGCCATGCGGCAGACTTCTTCGTGCAAGTCAGAAAAAGAGAGTTTTCTCTGCTGATTTTCTTCATCACCTTCCCAAATAATTGCCGGTTGATTCGCTTTTTCTGGAAGATGTTTATCAATACAGTTAGCGGAAATATTTAATTTGCCTTCGATAAACCAGCGCAGTTCACCGCTTTGGAAACTACCTTCAAGGATTTTGTTCCAGGGTTTGAGCCATTTAACATAGTGTTTTGCTTTTTCTGACCAAAATTGTTCCAGGTTATTCATCTTTATGAACTCTTTTTAACATTTTAATAATGGCTGAGAAATCCAGGTTAGATTGTTCTTGCTCATTAAATTGCTGATAAAGTGCAGTAGCCTGAGCACCTAAAGGGGTTGTAAGGCCAACCGCTTCGGCTGAGCTTTGGCTTAAATTGAGATCTTTAAGCATCATGGCAGCTGTGAAGCCAGCCTGGTAATTTCTATTTGCTGGAACGTTTGGAAGAATGCCAGGCACTGGTACATATTGAGACATTGACCAGCATTGACCTGAAGAATTGCTTACTACCTCGAATAGTTTTTCTGCAGATAAGCCTAAATGTTCAGCGAGTACAAAGGCTTCAGAGACAGCAATCATTGAAATGCCAAGAATCATATTGTTACAAATTTTGGCAGCTTGACCAGACCCTGCCAGACCGGTATGAATTATTTTTTTACCCATTGCGCTTAAGATTGGCTTTGCCTGTTCAAAGGCTTTTTCCTCACCGCCTACCATAAAGGTAAGGGTTGCCGCCTCCGCTCCAGCTACTCCGCCTGATACGGGCGCATCCACCATGAAGAGCTCCCTAACCTTGGCTTGCTCATGCAAATGTCGAGAGCTTTTAACGTCGATAGAGGAACAATCAATATATAAAATATTCTTTTCAGCTCGGTTAAATAAACCCTCAGAGGACAAACAAACTTGAGAAACCTGAGCTCCGGTTTGCAACATTGTTATAAAAATATCCTGATTGACGACCGCTTCTTCAAGTTTGACTGCGATTTGTCCACCGGCTGCGGCAAAGGATTTTAGAGCCTGCTCTTGTAAGTCAAAGCCTGTAACGAAGTGGTTAGCTTTTATCAAATTAATAGCCATTGGCAATCCCATATGCCCAAGACCAATGAACCCAATCCTTGCCATTTTAATTTCTCCTTAAAATCTGTAAGCAGTCCCTTCAGGCATTACTTATTGGTTGGCATTATAAAAGCACTTTCCGTGAGTTCACTGACAGGCCATTTGCTAGTAATTGTTTTTCGGCGGGTATAAAAATTGATGCTTTCCTGGCCATGCATATTGGTATCGCCAAAGGAAGAATTTTTCCAGCCGCCAAAGGGATGATTGGCTATGGGAACGGGAATAGGAATGTTAACTCCCACCATTCCTACATGGACTCGCTGGCTATATTCACGAGCTGTGTAGCCATCGCGGGTGAAGATGGCAGTTCCATTGCCAAACTGATGGCGATTGACCAGAGCCAACGCTTCCTCAAAATTATCTACTCGAAGAACAACAAGCACGGGGCCAAAAATTTCATTTTGGTAAATAGACATTGATTCATCGACCTTATCAAAGAGCGAAGGGCCGACAAAATAACCTTGTGAATATTGGGGATGTGTAAATTTACGGCCATCGATTAACAGTTCTGCTCCTTCTTCCAAACCTTTATCGATGGCGGCCAAGACTTTCTCACGATGGGCACTGGAAATTAAAGGACCCATATCGCAATTGGAGCTATCACCTGCATCTATACGAATGTTTTTTACCAAAGGACTTAGTTTATCTAACAGGTTATCGGCTGTTTTATCACCCACGGCAACGACAACTGAAATCGCCATACACCGCTCGCCTGCAGAACCAAAGGCTGCACCAACAATGGCGTTTGAGGCTTGATCCAAATCGGCATCAGGCATTATCACGGCATGATTTTTGGCTCCTCCAAAGGTATGAGCGCGTTTGCCCTGAGTGGTTGCTGAAGTATAAATTGCTTTAGCAACAGGTGTTGATGCAACCGCCGTAAAGGAACTGATATCCGGGTGAGCTATTAAGTATTCAACAGTCGATTTATCGCCTTGTAAGCAATTAGCAACGCCATTAGGTAAGCCAGCTTCACTTAAAAGTTCAAGCAATCTGATTGGTGCGGAAGGATCTTGTTCTGAAGGTTTTAAAATAAAGGTATTACCGCAGGCAATTGCCGGAATCATCATCCAGACTGGCACCATAACCGGAAAGTTAAAAGGAGACACGCCTGCACAAACCCCTAAAGGTTGGCGAATAGTAAGACAATCGATATGGGTGGTGACATCTGCGGAAAAATCGCCCTGCAATTGATTCACCAGGCCGCAATGAAATTCAACGACTTCAATGGCTCTTGCCACAGAGCCTTTGGCATCATCAAGCGTTTTACCATGCTCGCGCGTTACAATTTTTGCTAAATCATTTTGATATTTTTCAAGAAGCTCTCTGAATTTAAATAAAATACGCGCCCTTTTTATCGGCGCAGTTTCTGCCCATTCGGGCCAAGCATTTTTGGCGGCTAATACAGCATTATCACAAACTGCCTGATCAGCAAAATAAACTTCGCCAATCGCTTCACCAAGGGCTGGATTGAAAATTTTATGTGATTTAGAAGCAGGTGAAAGAAGAGGTTTGCCATCGATATAATGCGGGACTTTATAACTCATCACGGAACTCCTAATCAAAGAAAGCGATAATGGTGATTTGGTAATGGGGCTTATTTTCAATAGTGAAAGAACCGCGGGTTTCTATTATTTCAAAATAAGTGTGTTCGCCGACTTTTTGCAAGGCATTATCCAATGCATCGGCAATACAAGAGTTGGAGAATCCGGTGAAATCTCCTTTTTTTATTGTTGTCATCCCTTTAAATCCCAGAAAATCTTTTCTAAATCAGCAGTGTAGCACGAACAATTTGACTCACAAATAGAGGCTGAATTGTATGGAAATTCGAGCCCAAGCTTCTTATTGACTATAATTTAAACAAGTATTCTTGTCGCATTGGGTGTTTTATGGGCGATGTTAATATTGATGAAAGCCCTGATTTGAAAATGGGTCTGGATTTAATGGTCGATCGATTGCTTGGTACCTTTTCAAAATTTCTTATTCGCGATACTTCGGTAACTACTCAATTGAATGAATTAATCGAGTTAAGAAGCCTAAACGCGAAACCAAGCGAATTGCTATCATATATGGAGCTCATGCAACTCACCCTACATGAAAAAAACGGTACTCTGCTAGTTCATTTGAATTCGGGTTTGAAAGAGGTTTTAAGTCTCTTCAAAGAATTAAAATTTTCATATGAAACTTTGGGATTAACGCCCTTACAAGGTGCGGTAATTAAAAAAAAGACTGATTTTGTCGAGGCGCTTTTAGCCTTAAAGGTAGATGTGAATGCTCAGAATAACCTGGGTGAAACGGCTTTATTTTATGCTGTAAGTGCAGGTAATGTCGAAATGGTTAATTTATTGTGCCTTCGAGGTGCAATTTTTGATGAAAAAATCAAAAAAAATGCCATTTATCAACGACAGCAATCTATTCTTGATTATTTTCAAATTGACTCAGAGGAAAGAGATAAAATCCTCTCCGAACGCAATTTGGAAATAGGTTTTGGCGTCGCCAAATTGAAGGATGGCCGCGATTATGGAGGCGGATCCATAAATGAAGGATTCTATTTTCTTAGTGATTATTTTAAACGTTTTGCGGACTTTAAAGATTCGAAAAATTTAAACAATATTGCCGAAGATTTTAAACAATCGCGCTTCAACTTTGAAAAGAATGCCAATGAACTAGTTGAAAGTTTGAATCACCAGGGAAGTATTAAATCAGCATCTGGTTTCAGAACTCATACTATAGGCTATACGATTGATAAAAAAGAAGGTGGTTATCAATTAACCTTGGCAGAAAGAGGTGTATTTGCACGTCGTTTTCCCATAGATCTAAGATTAAATAACAAAATAAGCAGCTTGCAAAGCATTGATGTTGCAGAGGAACAACTTAGATCAGTAGTAAATTTATTAATACAAGCTTTGAGGTTAGATAAAGAAGAATCCGAGAAGATGATTTTTGAGGATATCGCGAAAATCACTCAATCAAATTGGGTTTATCATCCGGATTCTATGCAGGCACGCTTTAAAGCCGGTATCTGTTTTTATGCTAATCCAAAATCCCTTCTGTTTTTTGAACTTTTAAAACTTTACCACCCTGATGTTGAGCAGGCAAAAAAAGCTTATAAAGAATTTTCTCTTTTCCTCCATAAGGAACTTTTAAAGGAATATAAAATTCATGCCGATCCTAATTCTCCTTATATTAAAATTTGTGAAGGAATCATAAAAACTGAGGAGATAAAATTTGCGGATGCTTTTAGCAGAATTCATCAAATAGAAACGTCAAACTTATTCTTCTTAAAATCAAAAGAAAAAGTTCAAACAACGGAGCTATCTGATGAAGCAAACCCGTCTTTCATCAACAAAGGACCTTAATGCTGGTTCATTAAAGTTTCTAACCCATAATAAAGAGTATTCAGCTTTTGTACTTGTTGGCAGGCCAGGATTAAACCAGGCATGAATGAGGCTCGATCGATGGAGTTATGGCAAATCGTTAGGGTTTCGCCCAAAGAGCCGAATATGACTTGTTGATTGGCTACAAAACCGGGTAAACGAAGGGAATGAATGAGGACTCCATGATGTGAGCCTCCGCGGGCGCCGGGCAAAATTTCCTTTAAAGCTAGTTCATTTCTGGGGGCTGTACTCGCTTTGGCTATCATTTCGGCAGTCTTTATGGCGGTGCCGGAAGGGGCATCCAGTTTTTGTTGATGATGAGTTTCTATGATTTCCACCTCAGTAAAATAGCGGGCGGCTTCGGCTGCAAAGCGCATCATTAACATTGCGGCTATTGAAAAATTGGGTACGATGAGGCCACCTAATTGTTGGGCATCACAGCGTTTTTTTAACAGGGTAATTTGATCATCGAGCAGACCGCTTGTACCAATTACCGGATGCGCCCCGCAGTCGATGATGGTAAGGCTATTTTCATAAACCGAGTCAGCACGGGTAAGATCGATAACAATTTCCGCTTCTTTTGATCGGATTGTTTGGCCTAAGTCGTCTGTCCTGCCTAAGCATCCTACCAAGGTAAAGTCAGGATGATTTTTAATGGTTTCACAGGCAAGGGCGCCCATTTTACCTTGCGCACCGTTAACAATAACTCGAACTGGCATAAATTCTCCGTAAAATAAGGCAATTGTTTATTGTTCAGATTCTTTATCAATTGGATTTTCTTTGATGATTTCGACTTTTTCACTGGCTGCGGCTGTTCTTTTTTCTGCTTCGCCCTTCGCCTCTGCTTTACGTTTTTCTTCCTCTGCTTTTTCTCTAGCCTCTCTTTTGGCTTCAGCAGCTTTTTCGTTTTCTTTTCGCTTTTCTTCGTCGGCCTTTTCCTTGGCTATCCTTTTTTCTTCATTACGTGCTTTTCTGGATTCTCGTTGAGTGCGCAAGGCCCAAACAGCAGCGAAAGGCCAGCCTATAATTGAGGCCTGCATAATCAAAGCAACCACCGCGCCTCCTGGGTTATCTTCAAGTAAAAGAATGAGCCAGGGGAAAAGGATAGCAATGAAAGACATAAAAAGACGAATGATCATCAGCCGAATACCTCTTTGGAGTTTTCTTTATGAAATAAAGTATACACTGATTAAATTTAAATTGGCCAATCCAAGGTGATTTGCATTGTTAGATGCTTGCAAATTGGGTAAAGACACTGTACATTGTATGCGCATTTTGCAACCGAAAAATTAGTTCCACGTAAAGCAATTCATCCGCATTTTCCAACCATGCATTCCAGCGGTGTTGTCTTTGCTATATTTCGTGGCTCACATTTTAAAAAATTTGTTGTGAGACCTGAGGTTAGATTTCATAAGTATTAAAAGAAAGGGTAGTCTATGAGAAGACAAGAGCTTCATCCGCGCACAGAAGTGATTAATAAGAATCAAAAAAATAAATCCAAAAAAGCTCGTTCTGAAGCTTTAACCTGGTTAGCTAGCAATTTCCCACAAGTATTTGATAATACTTTGCGAATAAGACCCCTCAAAATTGGCATTATGGAGGATATCCTTGTTTATGCCGAGAAGGCAGAAGCTGATGGAATATCTCGCAGCAAATTGCGTGAAGCAGTAGTGGTTTTTACCCGGCGGATTGATTATTTAACTTGCTTGAAAGCGCGTGAAATTCGTGTAGACCTTGAAGGTGAACCCGTTGCTGCAGTAACTGAAGATGAAGCAGAAAGAGCCTCTTCCAAAATTAAAAAACGCGTTGAAAAAAGCGCTCGCAATGCGCGGAAAAATCTTGCTGGAAAGATTCCTAATCATTATAACCAGCGGCCTGTAACCCAACCTTCAAGTATGTCGGTACAGGAATTTACTCCTAATTATCCAGAACGCGCTCCTGCCTTTGCTGCCCAAAATGCGGTTCCAACAACGCGTGCTGCTTCGGTAGTTGTAAAACATAAGTCAGCTCGACAGTTTGATCCTGATGCTGTTGCTCGTCTTAAAGAAAAATTAGGATTACGTAAACCTGAGGCTCAGAAAGAAATTTCAGAATAAAAGCACTGTAAAGAAACCATGACTCAAAGTGAATTACCTTTGTTTTTTAAGTTAGTTTCAATAAAGCTATCCAGATTTTTTTGGAATTTATCAAGAGCGCGATCGACATTTGATTTCGATTCAGGAAAGTAATGAATTAAATTTAAAAACCATTGTACCCATGAATTGATAATAGGTTGTGATTCAAAAAAATGGTGATTATTTAAAATTTTGGTTTCTTCCTGATCAATTTTTAGTGCCCTTTCTAGCTCACCTACTGTTTGATAACTTATTTTAGAAATGTTCTTTTGGGTCATGGATGTGTAGATATTATACAATTTTTCCGGATTTTTTAAATCACCCAACTTCTCCAAGCGCTTAATCAAATTGGAAACCACCAAAATTTTATCAGTATTTTCTTCATTTTTACTTTGTAGCGTCTTAACAATAACGAATAAATCTTTTTTTAGATCAACCAGAGCACTGTCAAGATTTTTAAATAAATCATCGCTTTTTCTAACAACCTGTTCTCTGATTTCACCCGAGTTGATAACCGACAAAAACCGATGAAAAGGCTTAATCTCATAGAGTTTATTTATATAATGGGCTTCGCGTTCAAAGGCTTTTAATTCTGTTTTATAGTCAGCGGCTGGGTAATACTTACCAACCAAAGGATCGCAGATAAATGCATCTGCTCCCCAGGTCGCTGGATCTCTCTCGTTTGAGCCCTCTTTTCTATCAATCACTACAAAGACATGGTCGCCGGAAATGATTGTATAGGCCTCTGCACGGAGTTCTGGGTATCGGCAACTAAGGTAATGAAGTGCGGAATAAGCTAACTCACCGCAATTTCCTAAAGAGTACTTTTGGGAGATTTCTACTGATTCAAAAAAATGTCCGATGACCTTAGGGATTGAATAGCTAGCAAGGGGAACGTGGTCTCTTATTTCATGAACGCTATCATGTAAAATTTTTCTTTGGCTTTCTTCTAAATTGTTAGTAGCTAAATGCGTGCTGGCTTTCAAGATACTTTGTACTGCAAAAAAACAGGCTTCTTTGGCAGCATTTTCAACTATTTGGGTCATTTAATAGTAATATTGCGAATCGGTATCACTATATTACTTGTCAGAAATTAAGGAATTATTAACTGCTTAATGATTTAGTCCATTTTAGCTCAACATAAAATCTATAACCGGCGATGAAGTAATTATTCATTAAAAAACCTGAGAATATTTTCGGGTAATGGAACTGATTTATTTAATGAATAATCCACCCAAACTATCTTGGATAAGCCTTGTGTCATTAAGGTTTCACCCTGATAGATTTCATGATCAATGATAAGGCTTGACCTTCCTTTACTTTGTAAAGAACTATTGATAATTAATGTAGCTGGATAAACAATCGGTTTTAAAAAAGTACAGGCGACGTGAACTACAACCGGTCCGGTCGTTTGTTGCATATCCAGTTTAATGCTTTCCAGCCACTCGATTCGCGCTTGCTGGAAATAGTCAAAATAGCGTCCATTATTAACGTGGCCAAGGGCATCCATATCGCCCCATTCAATTGAGAACGTTTTTTGTTGGAAAGGTTTTTTTGCGTCAGTCATGATAAATCCATTGGGTCAACATCCACATTCCAGCGAACATTGGTGGCTAATTTATTGAGTGTTAACCAGTTTCTAAGCTTGGTCAATGAATTATGCAGCATTTTCCGCGAAGCCGATTTGACTAATAATTGCATTCGGTGTTGATCCGCTTTTCGTGCCAGAGGAGCCGGAGCTGGGCCTAAAACTCGAATGCCCTCCGCTTCAAGTTGTTCTTTACTCAAATGTAGAAATTTTAAAACTTTGGCAGGAATTTTATCTTGAGCTCTAATAACAGCTAAAAAATGAAAAGGGGGTAACTCCGCTTGCTCTCTCATAATAAGCAGGGCTTTGGCAAATCCTTCATAGCCATGCTGAATTAGCAAATTAAGTAAAGGATTGTCAGGAATATGGGTCTGAATTAACACCTGACCCGGATGATTGGCCCTTCCCGCGCGACCGGCCACCTGAGTGAGCAATTGACCAAGACGTTCAAGGGCTCGAAAATCCTGATTGTAAAAACCAGCGTCGCTATCGAGCACCACAACCAAAGATAACCGAGGAAAATGATGACCTTTAGCCAACATTTGCGTGCCTACAATTAACTGCGCTTCGCCTTTGTTGATTGTTTCAAGGTGATCATTAAGCGCATTTTTAGTTCTGATTTCATCCCGGTCTATACGAAGCAGGTTGGTATTTGGAAACTGGGTTTGTAAATATTCATGGATCCGTTGCGTACCTGAGCCTATGGGTAATAATTCTTTTCCCGAACAAGACTGGCAAATGACAGGCACTGGTTTCATCAAACCGCAATGATGGCAAATTAGTCGCCCCGTCTTACGATGCATAGTCATATGGCTATCGCAGCTTTTGCAATCGGCCATCCAGCCGCATTGATGACAGAGCAAAACCGGTGCAAAACCACGCCGATTTATAAAGACTAAAACCTGATTACCCTTAGCTAAATGCTCTGAAATAGCATTGAGGCAGCTTGCTGCTAATCCCTGTTGTAAATTCACACTACGTATGTCGATAAGTTGATAGTGCAAGGCTGTTGTATTTAGCGCTTTTTGTCTAAGGCGTATAAGATTGTATTTGGATTGTGCGCAATTATGCAGCGATTCAAGGCTTGGCGTTGCCGAACCCAAAATGATAGGTATCTTTGCTAAATAAGCACGCATTAAAGCGGTATCTCGTGCAGAATAGCGCACACCTTCCATTTGCTTCAATGAGGTATCATGTTCTTCATCAATTACAATCAAACCTAAAGACGGCATAGGCGTAAAGACAGCAGCACGGGTTCCAATGACCAACCTTACCTCTTGATCATTAGCTAATTGCCAAGCTGTTTGGCGCTCAGATTCGTTTAGGCTTGAATGAATCACTGCAATCGGTTCCTGAAAACGGGCGCTAAAACGTGCTAACAATTGCGGTGTCAACCCAATTTCAGGAACCAATATCAAAACTTGACGCCCTGCGGCTAAAACCTTTGTAATCAATTGCAAATAAACTTCCGTTTTGCCGCTACCCGTCACGCCTTGGAGTAAAAAACAATGGTAGCTTTCCAGATGTCCCGAAATGGTGTTAACCGCATAGGCTTGCTCATCATTTAATTCTAAAGCCTTATCAACCAGTTGTTTTGGCGTAATAGGAAGAATTTTTCGCTGCGACAGAGCAATTAATCCCTGTGCGCATAATGTCGTTAGTTGCGCCTGGCTAAAACCTGCTTCAAGCAAAGAGGCTTTTTGAATGGGTTTATCAGATTCACTTAAAAACTCAATGAGAGCCTGTTGCTTTTTTGCTCGAGGTGAAATAAGTTTTTTGGCGTTTTCTTGTGTTAGAGCCAACTCAAAGTAGTCACAAAGAGGACGCGTAACCTCAGCGCCCTGGCGGTATTTTTTTGGCAGGGCGAGCGGTATCACTTCTGAGAGTGCTGAATGATAATAAGTACTTACCCAATGACATAGGTTCAAAAGCGTTTCGCTAAGCAGGGCTTGCTTGTCAATGATTTCACTTAGATCTTTGAGTTTGTTGGGTTCAAATTCCGCTTCTTCTTTGCTAATTACAACGCCTAAGCGGGTTTTATTACGAAAAGGGACCCAAACGCGAGCGCCTATTTCAGGCGACAATTCTCCACTTGAATAATCGAAATAATCGCGGTTGGTGTGAAGGACGCATACTTTGTAAATGGTTTTCACTTGCTGCGTTGCCAGTCATGACTCGCAGATTGGCCGGGCGCGGAAAACACTTTGATAACCACTTTTTCGATACGATGTCTGTCTAATTCTGCCTTATCTTTAATTAATTCTGCTACAAACCAGCGCGATAATTCTTCAACAGTGATGTTGGTCAAGGGCATTAGCGTTACATCTTCTTTCAAAAAAGGAATTTTTTTATTATTAAAAACGAAATAGTAATAGTCATCGTCCTCAGAAAATTGCAAAAAAGGAGAGAATTGCGGCATCAAAAAGGTCTGGTTTAAAAAGCGACACAATTTGTGTATACGTTCCTTGTAATAGCGGTAATCAAAGGTCAGCCCATTCTCTTCAACCCAGGTCGTTAAAGCGAGGTAGACACTATACATATGACCATGTAAGGGTTCGCGTTCGGTGGCTGAGAAAATAGTGGTGTGACCTGCAGAAAATTTCATTGATTCTTTTTGCAACTCAACAGTAGTTAAATATTTTTTCATCTATAAACTCGCTCGTTTATCCTGCAATTGAAATCCGGTTAGCTCCAAGTCTAAATTTTTAGTCAAAGCAATAACCTTAAATAATTCGCCCATTTCGTTTGGTTGAATCAGTTGCTTCACCGCTTGTTTTTCTAGCATTTCCTGGCGCTTATCTTTGTAATCAGCCAATTGCAATAAGCTTAACAAACCGTTAGCCAGCAAAAAAGAGGCCTGATTCGTGTAGCCCGCAACATGAAAGCCAGCAGTAAAAGCGGCTTCAGCGACCTGAGTGAAATCAACATGGGCCGTGATATCCTGTTCACCTACATGGATTAGAGGATCAGGATGGGCATGATGGCGATAATGACACATCAAAGTGCCCATGTTGCGATCAGAATGATAATATTCATGCCTGGGAAAGCCATAATCAATGATAAACATTGCACCAGAGGTCAACATGGTAAAGCAATGCTTGATCCAGTCTTCTACAAATAAATTAACTTCCGAAAGATAAGGAAATAATTCTTTATCCACATTTTCCTGAAGATAATTGATTAACCGTTGATTAGTCGAAGGTTTAAAATGCTCGACCAAGTTGCCTTTTTTCTCATCAAAGCTGACAAAACTCTCTTCAATACCTTCCTCAGTTTGTAAGAAACGATGAACAGGCATGGCATCGAGGACTTCATTGGCAATTATTACACCGCTAAAGGCTTTTTCAGGCCAACGCTCGAGCCAGTTTATCTTTGACACCAGATGAGGAATTGCCTGAGCAAACAGCTCTTGCTGACGTTGACGCAGATTAGGGCTGATTTCGAGGATATAGTATTTTTCAGGTAAGCAAGAGCGTTTTTCCAGGGCTTTTAACAAATCCACACAAAGACGGCCGGAACCCGCACCAAATTCAAATAAACAAGGCTCAATTAAGCTTGAAAGTACCTGCTGACATTGATTCGCAAGAGTTTCTGCGTATAGCGGAGTTAATTCCGGTGCGGTAATAAAATCGCCCTGAGCACCGAATTTTTGTAAACCCCCGCTATAATAGCCGAATTTTGGGTCGTATAAGGCTTGTTGCATGAAATCGACAAAGGGAAGTTCGCCTTGATTTTCAATTCGACTGCAAATTAATTCTAATAAATTCATAATTGGCTAAAAATTATAAAATGGGGAACATACCTTGAAACAAGCTAACAAACAAGTTCAGAAAGTCGCCTTAATAACAGGAGCAGCGAGAAGGATTGGTGCTGAGATTAGTACTCAACTTCATCTGTCCGGGTTTAAGGTCCTTATCCATTGTTATAATTCGCTAGAGGATGCACAAAAATTGGCAGAGACCTTAAATTGTAAACGTTCAAATAGCGCTCAGGTCATTCAACAGGATCTCTGTGCGCCCGATGCAGCCATGTCACTTATTGATGCAGCGCTTGTTTTTGGGGGTCGTCTGGATGTAGTTGTCAATAATGCTTCCCTATTTGAGCGCAGCAATTTTCTCAGATTCAATGAAAAAAATTGGAATGATTTATTTAACGCCAACGTTAAAGCCCCTTTCTTACTCAGTTTAGCTGCCAGACCTCACCTTGCGTTACAGCAAGGAGTCATCATCAATATTACCGATATTCATGCGGAAAGACCTTTAAAAGGTTACTCAGAATATTGTCAATCTAAAGCCGCTTTAATTATGCAAACCAAGTCACTTGCTCGGGAATTTGCACCAGAGGTTCGGGTAAATGCGGTTTCTCCTGGCGCAATTGTCTGGCCGGAGCATGCCAACATGGTTTCAAAAGAAGAACAGGCGGAAATAATTAGCAAAACCCCTTTAAAAAGAAAGGGGCAACCGCAGTATATTGCCCAAGCCGTTCTGGCCTTGGTTGAGAACTCTTTTATAACAGGTCAAATTTTAAAAGTTGATGGAGGCAGAAGTATTTAAACCTCAGTCTCTTTATTTAGTAATTTGTTGGTATAGGCAATCGCTAGAACCGAAAGAAGCAAAGTTAGATGAATTAAAATCTGCCACATTACTGCATCGTTGGTTTGTTTGGTCGGATCGATAAAAGTTCTTAATAAATGGATGGAAGAAATACCAATTAAGGCTAAAGCTAATTTAATTTTCATAGCGCCTGCATCGATATGATCTAACCATTCAGGTTGATCGGGATGAGTATCCAGATTTAGCCTTGAGACAAAGGTTTCATAACCGCCAAGCACAACCATAATCAGCAAATTGGCGATCATTACCACATCGATTAGGTCAAGCACGCCAAGCATAATATGGGTATCGTCGAAACCATTGATGTTAATAACTAGATGAAAAAGTTCAACTACATAGCGGTAAACATAGGCCGCCAGGATAACGAGTAAGCCAAAATATAAGGGCAACTGCAACCACCGACCCATAAAAAAGAAACGGCTTATTTGATTTTTATACATTTTGACACCCTACAAATGATTAAAAGTAAATCAGAAAGTGATAATAAAAACATTATGAGAGGATATTTTTCATAGTCAATCAAAATTTGAAAGAGCCAGTAAAATTGCGATGTCCTTGAGCGTTGTCAATTTATAGAAAGCTTGCACAGTCTCGCCATTAAGCTGATTGCGAAAATAATAGCGAATTAAAGATTTTGATTGTAAAACGGCTTTAAATTCGCCCTCAAGACTCGCTAAACCCTGTAAATGTTCAAGAAAAAGGGCAGATTGCCAGTCCCAATCCGTTACAAAATTGTTTTCTTCAAGTAAAGATTGATAGAGCCAGGGTTTGCCAGTACCGGCACGAGCAATCATAAAAGCATCGCATCCGCTTTTGAGAAAGGCTTTTTGCAAGCTGAATTGATCGGCGATATCGCCATTTGCAATAACCGGAATGGAAACCTGACTTTTGATTTGCGCGATGTGAATATAATCTGCAGGAATATCGTAATCATCAACCCAACGCCTGCCATGAATTATCAGCGCGTCAGCACCTGCCTCTTCGATATTTTTCGCTAAAGCGAAATCTGAATAGGGTCCCTGGATACGAAGTTTGACAGTCAAGGGGATTTTAATTGCTTGCCGAACCGCTTCCACAATTCGTGCTAGTTGCTCTGGTTTTTCAAGCAGCGCGGAGCCTGCCCCTTTTTTACGAATTTTTTCTTTTGGGCAGCCGCAATTGATATCGATTAAATCAGCGCCTAAACTTTCGAGTCGAACAGCAGCCTTAGCCATGAGCACGGGGTCGCTACCTGATATTTGATAGCAAAGTGTTTTCTCCTTTGGCGACCGGTAGAGATATCGAGAGGTTAAGCTATGTTTGTGAACAACATCATGAGCTGAAATCATTTCAGTCACGGTATAAGCAGGGGGGCGGAATTTATAGAATAATTCGCGGAACGGAGCACAGCTAAAACCAGCTAAAGGACCTTGGATTAGGCAATTAGACAGATTTAATGAACCAATTTTGAGTTGTTTATTAATAAGATGCAGCATTAAAAGGTACTTAAAATTTGATGAAAAGATTAAAATTTGCTTGTATTATACTTCGCAATTGACAAATAGCGTTATTTGTTCCCTGCATCCTCCCATGATTTTAGGTTTTAAGATGGAAAAAAAATATTTTAGTCCTTTGGAATTAATCAAAGTTGCCACCCAACATGCTTACTCTGCGGAATTTTTACTCAAAGATAATGCGGAAATCATCCTCAGAGATCGAAGCCTTAGTGATAATCTGGCTCCCTTTGTGACTCTAATGGCTATGGCTTTTGAATTAACCCTGAAAGCCTATTTGGCTCAAAATTATAAAACCAATAACCAACATAAAAACTTGCTTGAATTGCTTGAATTGTGTGTCGATTTAGGTATTCCGAGCAATGATATTCATTTACTAAAAAATCTATCCCGCCAATATGCCTTCCGTAAAGGAGTTGATTATGAGCTTTGGGAAGACCGCCAGCAGTTGCTGGTTTTTTGTACTGAAATAATAGATCTTTATGAGCGCATACAAGAACTTATGCCCTTAGAGCTGCAAAAAGATTATCACCTTCAAGTTACCTAGGTATTAGAAGATAAAAATTATCAATCTACTCATTTTTGTCGATGAAAAATCACTTAATTAAACGTTAATAAACTTAAGTTAAAATTGCTGCAAATTACCCTTCCAAAGAGTATTGCAATGACAATTCGAATCTTAAGTTTTGACTTCGACGGCTGTTTATTTCACCAAGATTACTTTAGATCATTAGATAAAGACGTGATTAAACACAATCGCGTTATGCTTGAAAACCTAATTAAAGAAAATGTGGTTTTTGAAGATCTAATTACAATAATCGGTTCAACCAGACAGTCCTTGGAAACAGACAACGCCAATGCAACTGTTGGCAATAAAGGCTCCTGTTTTCCTGCTATACAACAGATAAGCAAATATCTTAATGCAAACTTTGATCCCTTTCTTCTGGCAGATACTTTTGGAGATTTGCCTGAGGGAACGTCTTTTAATCGAGCAATTAATCCTGATAATGATGAACCACATAGTCGATGGTTATATGATGAAAGCAAATTGACTATTCTTTATGCTCAAATGCATCACTTTGCCTGCAAATTTCCAAATAAAGATATGATCTTTGATTTTATCGATGATCGTTCCTTAAACCAAAATGATGAATTAAATATTTTACAAGATTTAAATACTTATTTTTCTCGGTATCCGCAAATGATTCCACCGAACATTACCCTTCGCTTACATCATTATCAAGGAAAAGATATGACGCCTATTGCTCTAATTAAAGGCGATAGTAATGGTTTTATTGATGAAAATTATGCCGAAACAATTAAAGAAATAGCTAATTTAGCTAAGGACAATAGTCAGGCAGATGGGCTGACAAAAGCGCTTCATACTATAAAACATGCTATTCCAGAGGTTTTGAAGAGCAGATCACCCCTGATAGTAGAAAGTGCGGAGCAGAAAAAATCACTTTTTTATTTGAAAAAAAATCTGGAAGAAATGAGAACTGGTGAAAACAATCTCTCAGCGAATGGCCAGTTAGTTATTGATGCGCTTGAACAAGTGGATTCTTCTGATTTCTCCAGAGAAGAAATTGATTTATTTAATGATGCAAAATACCACTTTGCCGTGATCGCTAAGGAGAAAAAATTCTGGGATTCGATCATTCCTTTAGATCTTGAAAATATAAACTATCAAGAGCTTTCTAACATTTTTGTTCAATTATCGCAGTTGCTAGAAAATCCAGAACACCATGAACCCATACATGAGCGTTTATCAAGTTGCGGATGGGCTACCAATAATTACATCGCACTTTCCAAATTACTTGCTAAAAATAAAAACAATATGGGAAAAATAGATCGATATCTTCGCAATAATAACCAAAATTTACCGATCGATGCCTTAATCATTACTCCGTTTCAGCGCTTACCCAGATTAGCTCTGTTTTCCTGTGATTGGGTTAAGGCTTTGGACTGTTTTACAGATAGCTTCTCAGGAAAAAAGGCGGCGACCAGCTTTAAAAGAAAATTTAAACGGATTTTATCGTCTTTAAATCAAGTTTCAAAAGTGATAGAAGAACAAAATAAACAAAAAGAAAAACATCCAGTCACCTTAGCGGAAAGTTTTTTCGACCTATTTAAAACTGAATCCAAATCCAATGGAACCTTTCAGGCCTATATTGATCCGCAAGCGCTTTTGTCCAAAAAAATAAAACAGGATTTGATTCAAAGTTTTATGCAACTTCAGGAAGAGGCTGATTCTCAAGATGATTTGGAAGATAATCGCGAAGAATTGGTCAATATTGAACATCAATTAGCAGAGTTATCTTTATCGTTTATCCAAAATGCTGAGAGTTCAACCTATGATTTCACTTTAGCCACAGCTAATCTAGCTGAAGAATTCAGAAAGCTTGATGAAGAAAAAAAGACAGGCTTTTCATCGAGCTTCTTTGTAGAAGAATCAAATTCAACAATAAATTTAGCAAACTCATATTTAGACTCAAGCTCCGATAAGAAGCCAAAAGAAAAATTAAAAGAATTGGATAAAACTAATGCAACAATGAGCGAGAAAAAAATTCCTTTGAAGACTACTGAAACCAATATTATTAAGGAACCGCAGCATCCTAGCCCTCAGAAAATTGCGCGTAATAGCATTAAGGAAAATACCCTGAGCAAAACTCCAGAAAGCAGCATGCAAAAAATTATCGCTAAAGCTGCGCTTGAAGGAATAAAAAATTACCTTGACTGGTCAGAAAAACGTGTAAGAAACCGCGGCACTAATGGATGGTTCACCAGACTAAGGCATGGTCAAGAAGGCCGTGATCGCGCCCGCGAGCTTTCTTCGAAATTAGGTGCAGATTCTCCTTTGTTAGAAACGCAATCTGTTATTAATACCTTCTTAAATAATCCTTACACACGGTTTAATAACCATTCGCTTGCTTCCTATCTTTTAGATAGTCTGACAGCGATTGAAAATTCACCTTGGCATGATACGAGTCGTTATCCCGAATACAGCCCTTTTGATGGTGAAGAGGAAAAAGGTTGTTGTAGTTGTTTTTAATCTGGATAAAACTATTTATGATCAATAACTAGACAGATAAGGGCTAAGACCTTGGCTTTAAGCCCTTTTCGCGTTAGGATTATATTCATTTGTACACAAGGTATAACCCATGGAACAATTAGATCTTGATCATAGGCAAGTTGTTCAAAATCAGTTATCAGAAATTAAATCACACCTCAATGAACGCATCTTAGGCCAAACAGGTTTGGTTTCCCGTTTATTGATTGCGCTTCTCGCCGATGGACATCTACTCGTTGAAGGAGCACCAGGGCTCGCTAAAACTCGAGCGGTTAAAGAATTATCAGCAATCGTTGAAGGAGACTTTCATCGCATTCAGTTTACTCCCGATTTATTACCCGGTGACTTAACCGGAACCGACGTCTATCATCCACAAACCTCTACCTTTGTTTTTCAACCCGGTCCCATTTTTCATCATTTAATTCTCGCCGATGAAATCAATCGTGCTCCCGCTAAAGTTCAATCCGCACTCCTCGAAGCAATGGCTGAGCGACAGGTTACCATTGGCGGAAAAACTTACCCCTTACCTGAGCTTTTTTTAGTGATGGCGACTCAAAACCCTATTGAACAAGAAGGGACCTATCCTTTACCGGAAGCACAGTTAGACCGTTTTTTGATGTACGTAAAAATTGGGTATCCAGATGCGAAAGTCGAATACGATATTTTAACTTTGGCCAGACAAGAGGCGTTAGGAACGGCAGGAAGAAGAGCAACCGCGATTCAACCCTTGCAGCAAATTAACTTGTTTGAAGCTAGAAAACAGGTTTTGCAAGTCCATACTAGTGAAGCTTTGGAAAACTATTTGGTTCAATTAGTTGTCGCGACAAGAAATCCCGCTGTCTATAGCGAAGAGTTAGCACGATGGCTGCGTTTTGGAGCGAGTCCAAGAGCTACTATTGCATTAGATCGCTGTTCAAAGGCTCATGCCTGGTTAGAAGGCCGCGACTATGTAAC
Organism: Tatlockia sp.; assembly: GCA_013697955.1. GTDB lineage: Bacteria > Pseudomonadota > Gammaproteobacteria > Legionellales > Legionellaceae > Tatlockia. The sequence continues at coordinate 91,094 of JACCVV010000059.1, forward strand.
GCCTGAAGATATTCATGTGATTGCTCATGACGTGCTTCGTCATCGTATTCTTTTAAGTTTTGAAGCAGAGGCTGAAGGAATAAGCTCTGATGATTTCATTGATTCCTTATTAGGTTTAGTCGCAGTTCCCTAAAGGTATAGTATGACAAACGGTGTAAGTGTTGAGCTTAGTGAATTAATAGCGCTGCAGCGTTATGCGCGGCGAGTCAATTATAAACCGCGTAATTCTGCGGTTCAGACTGGCAACCATCTTTCCAGATTGCGTGGACGCGGCATGGACTTTGCAGAGGTCCGAAACTATCAGGCCGGTGATGAAATTCGTCATATGGAATGGCGCGTGACTGCTCGAACCGGCCGTCCCCATGTAAAAATTTATCAGGAAGAACGGGAACGCCCCGTTGTTATTCTGAGTGATTTTAACCCCTCAATGTATTTTGGCACTCGCATCGCTTTCAAATCAGTAATTGCAGCACGTTTGGCAGCCTTGCTGATTTGGACTGCAGTGAAACAAGGCGATAGAGTCGGCGGTCTCTTTTTTTCAGCAGAGCAGCATAATGAATTTATGCCAAGAGGGCGTGAATCTGGTGCCTTGGCGCTATTAGCCTCACTGAGTGAATTTACAAAGTTAAGAGCAGACAATAAAAAATCAAAACCGCTCTCTGAAGTCCTTCTGCGAGTTCGCCGTGTGACTCGACCGGGTTCTATACTGGTGTTAATTTCTGATTGTTATAATTTGGACAAGGAAAGTGAAAAGCATTTAAGTCGGCTTCGCGAAAATTGCGATATCCTGGTTTATCATCCCTGTGATCCCCTAGAGCTTAAGCCTCCAAAACCTGAACATTATGCAATGACCGATGGCGAACATGAAATTATAGTCGATACTACGATTAGCAATCTATCTAAGGCATATCAAGACTATTGCGACAAGCGTCATGCCAACTTGGTAGCCCAATTTAAGCGGTTACAAATCCAGTATGTACAATTAACGGCCGAAGATGATTTGGCTGCTTTAGTTCGCCGGACTTTTCCCCGGAGGTCCTGTGTCTGAGCCGCCAGAACTGGCCAAATTACATGATATTCATTTACCAGAAGCAATTGGCTGGTGGCCATTGGCAGAGGGTTGGTATCTTTTGTTTCTATTGGTTTTAATAATTATCTGTCTCGCCAGCTATTACGCTAATCGTTTTCATAAAAATGGCAAAGCTAAACGCGAAGCCCTGCGCCTGCTTAAAATTTATGAACAGGAATATCATTCCGGAGCAGATTCTCAAACAATTTCTATGAAAATATCGGAATTACTGCGGCGAGTAGCGTTGGTTTATTTTCCGCGCAAAGAAGTTGCCGGCTTACAGGGGCAGGCCTGGTTGAATTTTTTATCCCAAACGTCCAAAAAGATTGATTTTAATTCAATTGAGGAATATCTCCTGGCTTTGCCTTATCAACCCTCAAAAAACATTGATTTAAAGCCGCTTTTTTGTCGCGCAAGGGGCTGGATTAAACAACGGGGAAAACCATGTTTGAATTAGCGACCCCCTGGGTTTTGCTCGCATTGCCTTTGCCCTTACTTATCTGGTTTTTAATTCCACGGGCAGAGTTGCGTCTGCCTTCTGCTCTAAAAGTCCCCTTTTATAGTGCAATGCATGACCTGATTGCTAATAAAAAACCTGCATTGGCCGGCCGAACTCAACTGGGTTTGTTATTTTTAATTTGGTGCTTAATCCTCTTGGCTGCTGCAGGACCGCGTTGGGTTGGTGAGCCTCGTCCTTTGACCCGGGAGGGGCGAAACATAATGATGGTTCTCGATTTATCAGGATCGATGGAACTTTCAGACATGTTAATGAACGGTAGACCGGTAAGCCGTCTTACTGTAGTCAAAACTGCAGCTGAAAAATTTGTCAAAGCCCGTGCAGGAGATCGCATTGGCTTGATTCTTTTTGGTACTCGAGCCTATTTACAAACGCCCCTTACCTATGATCGAAAAAGCGTATTGGTGCGGTTAGAAGACGCAACCGTTGGATTGGCCGGCCAAACCACCTCTATTGGCGATGCGCTGGGGCTCGCCGTTAAGCGGTTGCAAGATGTTCCAGCTAAAGGTCGAATGATCATTTTACTGACTGATGGAGCTAATAATTCCGGCGTCCTGCCGCCTTTGAAAGCGGCAGAATTAGCCAGTCTTGACAACATAAAAATTTACACTATCGGCTTAGGATCAGAATCGGATCCCAATTCCATGGGGGCTTTCTTTAATTCTAATCCTGCCTCAGGTCTTGACGAAGAAACCTTGGAGGAAGTGGCCAAAATTACCGGGGGACAATATTTTCGGGCTACTGATACCCAGTCACTTCAAGAAATTTATAATATGATTAATAAACTCGAAACCGTCAGCCAAGATCAGGCGACCATACGACCGCAGCAGGACTATTACCCCTGGCCTTTAACAGCGGCACTCTTGCTACTCATTTACTGGTTGGTAAAAAAAGCAGGTTTTCTACCCACTTTTTCACGTCCTGAGGTGGCGAAGGCATGATGGATTTTCATTTTCTGCGCCCCTGGTGGTTGCTCTCAATTTTTGCTGAACTGTGGTTACTTTGGGCTTTATGGCAATCGCAGTCGCGTTCATCTGCCTGGGCTGCAATTTGTGATAGCAATCTCTTAAAACATCTAATGCAACAGAAAGGACAGGGAAATCGGCATTTTGCCTTGATCTGTTTATTTTTCAGCATGATAGCAATGAGCATTAGTCTCGCAGGTCCAACCTGGTCGCGCTTACCCATCCCTTCTTATAAACAAATTCAACCAAGAGTAATAGTTCTTGATCTATCAGACAGCATGCTAGCGAATGATTTGAAACCCGATCGCCTGACACGCGCTAAATTTAAATTACATGATCTTTTTAAACGACGTACCGGACAATTTGGTTTAGTAGCTTATACAGGTGAGCCCTTTGTTGTAGCTCCTTTAACTGATGATGCGCTAACGATAGATTCTCTTTTATCTTCTCTTAGCCCTGAAATCATGCCTGTAGATGGCAGAAAGCTCGAAAGCGCGTTAGAAGAAGCCGGACAATTAATCGTAAATGCAGGCTTTAATGAGGGACAAATTCTAGTGCTAACTGGAGAATCACCCACAATGACTGCGATTTCCACTGCCAAGGATTTAGCAAGCAAACATATTCATACTTCAATAATGCCAATGATAGCCAATAAATCACTCAGTCCTCTTTTTGAAGACTTGGCAAAAGCGGGAAATGGCCAATTAATCGCTTTTAGAGCTAATTCTGATGATCTGGAACTATGGCTTCAAAAATCAGCTAACAAAACCCGATTTGCTCTTAGCAATGATGATGAAATTCCTGAATGGCGTGATGAAGGCCGTTGGTTTTTGATTCCAGCATTAGTCTTTTTGTTACCGGTTTTCAGGCGCGGCTGGTTGCAGGGGATTACAACATGAGAAGACTCTTACTCTGTGCGTCCTTAATTATCAGTACTAATTTATATGCCTTTGAATGGGCCGATCTTTGGTTTACAAAAAATCAACAAGCACAAAAACTGATGAACAAAGGTCAATTCAAGGAGGCCGAATCAAAATTCGAAAACCCGGGTTGGCGAGCCGCGGCCGCTTATCGAGCGGGCGAATACCAAGAGGCAGCAAAACAATATCAAGCTTTGCAGCAGGAATCAGGATTTTATAATCAGGGAAACGCGCTGGCTAAATCTGGAAATTACCAGCAAGCAATCGAAGCCTATAATCAAGCCTTGGCGATTAATCCTAAAAACCAGGATGCTTTAGATAATAAAAAGATTATTGAAGACTTATTGAAAAAAAATAAAAATCAAAATCAAAACCAACAGAATAAAGATCATCAAAATAAAAACAAACAAGACCAAAACCAGCAAAACAAAGATCAACAAAATCAGAATAAACAAGACCAAGACCAGCAAAACAAAGCTCAACAAAATCAGAATAAACAAGACCAACAACAAAACCAAAATAACCAAAACCAAAATAAACAAGATCAGAACCAACCAAACAAAGATCAACAAAATCAAACTACACAGGATCAAGAACACCAAAACCAAGACGAGAAAAACCAGAACAAACAGGATCAAAATCAACAAAAAGAAAATCAAAACAAACAAGAACCAAAAAATCAGGATAAGAAAGATCCAAAGCAACAACCTAGCGATCAAAAGAGCCAAGATAAGCAAGACAAGGCTCAATTAAATAAAACGAATCCTCAGGCTGTAGATAAGAAACAAAGCCCCGAAGAGCATGAAAAACAGCAAGCCAAAGCGCAATGGTTACGATTAATACCGGATGATCCTGCAGGTTTACTACGTGAGAAATTTCTACGTGATCATCTGAGAAGAGAAGAAGGATGGTATCAATGAATCAAGATATGACAGTTATTCGAACACTTAATTCCTTTCAATCAAATAGAATTGATTGGCTTAAGCAGGGCATTTTCGGCTTGTTATTAATCGTTTTTAGCAGCCTTGCCTGTGCCGAAGTCTCCTTAAAAATAGACAAGGACAAAGTTCAGCAAGGAGAAACCTTCACACTTATACTCAAAATCGAAGGAAAGCAAATTAATGCAATGCCGGATTTTTTGCCACTGCAAAAGGACTTTTCTATCGAAGGAACCCAAAGCTCAGTCAACTATAGTGTGGTTAACGGCCGTATCAGCTCCGTTAGCGAATGGACACTTCTCTTATCTGCAAAACGAAGTGGCATATTGACTATTCCTTCTTTGCAGGTCGGTCAGGAGAAAACAGCGCCAACAACTATTGAAATAACTGAGGAAGCGCAACCAGCAACTGAACCTCAAACTATACCTGAACCTTCTACCGCCACGGAACCTGATACAACCAACACTGATTCGCAAAAACATCAACAAAAAGATGTTCTGCTTTTAACTGAAATTAGCGATAACAATCCAGTTGTCAATCAACAAGTCATCTTTACCGTAAAATTATATAACAGTAGCCGATTGCTGGATGCAAATTATCAGCCGCCCCAAGTAGAGGACGCCCTTTTTGTTCCAATGGGTACGGGCCGTCGATATCAGGTCAATGAAAATAATCGAATTTACACGGTTGAAGAGCAGAAATTTGCACTCTTTCCACAAAAATCAGGCTATCTAAAAATCAAGCCACCGTCTTTTCATGCCATAATTTATGATATTAATCCGAAACGAATCAGTGTTCAGGGTAAACCAACAACACTCAATGTTAAGCCCATACCCCCCCAATTTGATGGCAAAAACTGGCTTCCGGCAAAGCAAGTCATCCTTAGTGAAAATTATGATAAAAGCACGAGTTCATTAGCCGAAGGCAGTACTCTGGTGCGAACAGTTGCTTTGCAAGCGGTGGCTGTACCTGCTCAACTGTTGCCCGTTCTTGATTTTGGTAATTCGGATCAATTTAGTGTCTATCCTGAAAAACCGGTGGAATCAAACCAGTTTAAGCAGCAGGATTTGGTGGGTCGCTCCACGATAAAAGCCACTTATCTTTTCAATAAAGCCGGCCGAATAACCGTACCCCCTCTGACCCTAAACTGGTTCAATACCATTACAGAGAAAGAAGAAACCAGCACTTTGCCGGGGTTCACAATTGAGGTGACTCCTTCTCAAACTTCAACCACCCAAGCTTCGGAACCCCTTCTCACTCCATCTGAAACGATTCCGCAACCAGCAGTAAGACCACAAGAAAATTCAGAACCTTTAAATCAGGCAACTGATAAAAATGCAACTCATCTGGCTTGGTGGTTAGCCCTTTTTTTTGCTCTTGCCTGGTTGGTAACAGGTATGGCTTGGGCTTGGCAGCGACGTAAAGGATTGGGTTCTACCGGCCAAACCAAAACCCAGATTCTGAAAGAATTGCATGAAGCCTGTTTGAACAATAAACCAGATAAAGCAAGAAACGCGTTACTTAAATGGGGGCGATTGCTTAAGCCCGAGGCAACAATTTTGAATCTGCATGATTTGGAAAATTTAGTCGATGACGCTTCCTTAAAGGAGCAAATTAATATTCTTTCACAGGTTTTATATCATCAACCCAAACGTATTAAACCTTGGGAAGGTATGCCATTGTGGGAGGCCTTTATTAACTTTAAAGCGCAGAAATCAGGAAAAATTTCTAAAGACAAGACATTGCCACCCATCAACAGGATTTAAAGTGCAACTTAAGGATTACTGCCGATTAGATGCCCATGAATTGGCTACACAGATCAAGAAAAAACAGTTAAGCCCTGAAGAGGCTTTAGATTGCGCATTAAAAAGAGGAGAAGAAGTTAACCCTTTACTTAATGCTCTAACCCACATCTGTAAGGATTGGGCACTCGCTAAACTTAAATTGATGACTGGTAAAGAGCCTTTCTATGGGGTACCTATTTTAGTTAAGGATTTAGGTTTTACTTTGGAGGGAATACCTTATACAGCCGGTTCTCACTTTTTCGCAGGAACTGTCCCCTCCTTAACCAGCGAGCTGATTAATCGCTTAGTCGCTTTAGGAATGCTGCCTTTTGCCCAAACCAATGTGCCTGAATTAGGATTGTCCTTTGTTACTGAATCGCGTTTGCACGGGCCTTGTCGCAATCCCTATGACTTAAGCCGTACTGCCGGCGGATCTTCGGGTGGTTCGGCAGCAGCAGTAGCCGCTGGTATCGCTCCCTTATCGACTGCAAGTGATGGCGGCGGCTCGATTCGTATTCCTGCTGCCTGTTGCGGACTTTTTGGTTTTAAACCCACCACGGGTTTAGTTTCCTCAGGACCCTGGGTTGCAGAATCCTGGTCTGGATTAGCATCTTCTTATGTTTTAAGCCGTTCGGTACGTGATTCTGCATTTTTATTTGATAGGTTAACAGCGCCTTCCCTTAATTCAGTCTCTGAATTTAAGTTTTCTAAAACCAAGAAAGCCTTAACCTTTGCTCTTCTTGATGGAGCTTTCCCAGTGGTCCCAATTGCAAAACCTTGTTTAGAGGCCTTAGACAAAACGCTAGAACGATTGGAAAATTTAGGACATCGGATTGTTCAGATAAAGCTGGCTTTGGATTTAGAGGCCATTGGCGAAGCGACAATGGTTATTATCGCCGCAAACACTCATGCAGAAATTGAAAGCCATCAACGAATGCTTGGGAGAAGAGTGCAAAAGGCGGAACTGGAGCCAATAACTTGGGATATCATGAGGCTTGGCAAATCAATTTCTGCTGCTCAGTTAATAATTGCTCGTAATACTTTATATTATTTGTTAAGACCGCTACATGAATTATTTAGCAAAGCAGATATGGTAGTAACGCCTGCTTTAGCACAATTACCTTTAGCGATTGGTAGTTTGCCCACCGATCTTGGTTTGGAAATTTACCAACAGAAAAACATTGAATTTTCGCCCTTTACTTCATTGTTTAACCAAGCCGGATTGCCAGCTATGACGATGCCTGTTATGCGTCATGAGCATTTACCTGTTTCAGTACAATTTGCTGCCGGAAAAAATCAGGACAAAGCGCTTTTAGGTCTTGCACTTCAGCTGCAAAATGAGTTTGAGGATTTTAGTCAACCCATTATGAATTTGATGAACAATCAATCGAATGGTTGAAATAGGAGAGGGGCTGCATTATTTATATCAATGTTTTCTTGTTATTTAGGGGATTAGATAATTATCCCCGACTTATTTAGAACCCTCGTCGAAACATTATCCTGTATAAATCTCTTCATTTATCCAAGTAGCCTATTGACCTTCTATTTTCCCTCTTTAAGAAGTTTTGCTATAAGGGAGATTTTGAATTTCTGCGTCGTATTTGTATTTTAAAATCAAAAAGCCCGGCGTCTCCAGGTATTTTTAATTGCTAAACGTCCTGACTTCCTCTAATGTATTTAAATTCGTTTAAATGGAAAGTGGATTATGCTCACGCGGTATCTCTCCTTGATTTTAATTCTTTTATTTACAGTTAGCTGCGCTCGTCACCCTAAAGTTCTGCCACCCCCACCACTGAAAACTCAAAGTAAATCCGAGACCCGGATTATGTCAAATTTTAACCAAATTAATATTCTTGGGTCTATTAATGTTCGCCTGCGGACAGGATATAAAAGTTCTGGAGTCGTATTAAGCGGTCATCCCGATGATCGACGCCATGTCGTGACCGAAATAAGAGATGGCAACACTCTTTATGTACTGGTAAAAAAGGGTGCCCCGAGTTTGGGGACCTTATCAATAGATATTCGTGCTCCGCATCTTAATGCGTTTACCTATAAAGGTGCAGGTACAATTACTGGCAAGAACATACACTCCAGTCTTTTGGATTTGGATATTGATAATCCAGAACAAACTTCGCTTGGTGGTTCGATTGTCTTAAGAAAACTTTATGCTAGCGGCGGTGGCTCTATTATTGTTAAAAGCGTTAAAAGTCGATTTTTACAATTAAAAATTTCCGGTAAAACGCGCGTATTACTCACAGGTCTTATTAATACTTCGAAGCTGGATCTTAAAGGCGATGGTTGGCTCGGAATGTACTGGGTTAAATCCCCCTTTCTAACTATCTGCGCTAAAGGGAAAACAAATATACAACTGGCGGGCCGCGTTGAAAAACTGGACGTAGAACTTTGGGATCAGGCTCAGTTTAAAGGGCGCTATTTGCGAGCTATGAATGCTTTTGTTAAAACGCATGGAAAATCGATTGCTGAGATATCCGCCATCAGGCATCAGCATGCATTAGCTACTGATGCTAGTAATATTTATTTCTATAAAATTCCTAAAACTAAATCCGATTTTATGGCCTTTCAAGGTTCAGTTCTTGATATGCGCGACATTAGCCTTCCCTTTGTTGAAGAATATAATCGCTATAATAAAGAAACTCATTAAGGCGTTAATTTAGGGCCACAGGCTGCGTTTTAGTGCTTTGATTTTGCTTAACGCAGTTAAGAATAGTTTCCAAATCACCATCCAAAGGAAGTACGTGGGCAGAGTTAGTTAGCCAATGGATATTGATATTAGGTCTGCCAAGGAAACGACTCTCCACAAGATGCGATGAAACCACTTTGTCGTAATGGCCTAAAAACAAATCGGTTGGACAGCTGGAGGGCGTGAATTGAAATTCTTTAATCAAGGTTAAAATTTCAATAATGCTGGTTAGTGGAACTTGTCGATAGGCAATTTCAAAATGGTCAGAGGTATATAGATTTCCGGCGGCAGACCTTAGTTTTCTAAATCCTAGCCAATTTAAGGTTTTAGCCAGCCTGATTGAATGATTCAATGGCAAAAAAAGATCCAGTGCAGGGGCGAGCAAATAAAGATGTGTTAAGTTATAACGTTGGCTTAAATGGCAGGCCAAAAGGCCGCCTAAAGAAAGGCCCATTACTTCAACCTGTTGATATTGATTAGTCAGATTTTCATATATTTGTTCAACTTGTAAAAGCCAATCTGCTGCCTTTGCTTTCGCAAAAATATCTATATTTTCAGCATGCCCAACCAGAACAGGGCAAAATACGGCATCATAATAGTTAGCAAGTGAAGGTTCCAGAAAACGATAAACAGCGGGCGTTGAAGTAAACCCATGAATCAAAAATAAAGCTCGTTCTTTATTCTCCGTTTTTTTTTCAATGGGTGCTATTAAAGGGCCATCTTGCTTATTCAAGCTAAACAACTGGGTGCCACGACGCATGCCACGAAACGCATCAATATTCATTTTAAATCCTTTTGAGTAAAAATTTTGCAAAAATTCTGTAAATAGCTCAAATCGCAAAGCCTCGGAGGCCTTATTTTGCTATGATGAGAATACAACGAAAGAACGTATTAACCTAGAATGAAAGACTTAATGGTAATGAGGTAAAAATCATGGCAGATCCAATAAAACCCGAAGATGCAGAAGTTTCCCAGAAAGTTGTCCAACAGGACAGCCCCGAGCCAAAGCCACAGGCCCCCCTTTCCAAAGTAACAAAAAAATTGGAAGAAGAAAAAAACCTTGATGGTGAAGAGGAAGATAGTGGCTATAAAATGCTTGATATCGCCTGGAAAGCTTTTGATGCATCAAAGGGTATTCATTCTAATTTAGCTGGTATGGTTTGGGATAATGTTTTAAAGGATCCCTATGAAGCTGCCAAAACAGCAGTTAAAGACAAGGTAAGTGAACTTGGCACTTCTGCCTGGAATGCGGCTGGTGATCTTGGGTCTGCGGCGATTGGTAAGGCAAGTGAAGCCGCTTATGATCTTCGTGATTTTATGCAATCCGATTCCCCCAGTAAAAAATCAACCGATGTTAATGAATTTGAACTTGATGAATTAGAGTCCGATGATGATGAATTTGAGTTTGATGATGAATCTGGAGATGAGCTTGAGCTAGAGGATTTCGCTCCAGACGATGAGGATGCAGAAGAAAATGAAATTGAGGAAGAGGATGCTAATTGGGCTGAGCCTGAAGGAATTCCAATGACTTCAATGCAAAAGAGCACTTCGCCAAACCCTGCTGAAAGCAGCAAAAGTGCAGCCTCTCAACAAGGAATGCCAAAAACCTCATCTAGTAGCAGCTCGAAAGGTCAAGATAACGAACTTGTTGAAGAAGCCGCTAAAGGTCTAGCCTTATAAATTAGAGGTCGGGCGCAAACCCGACCCATTTTCTTTACCCTTCCAGCAATTTATGAGGCAAACTTTCTAAACGCCCAGCTTGGGTTACTACAATATAATTAAGTTTTCGCTGCAACTCACTAATAGTATCGGCGCCCGCATAGGTTAAGCCAGATCGTAACCCACCAATAATATCTGAAATAATCGCTTCATGAGTATTGCGATAGGGCACTTCAGTAGCAACGCCTTCGGCTGTTTTCCACTCATGCAATTGACCTATAAATTCTTCCTGAGCTTCACGAGACGCCATGCCGCGATATCGTTTTACCTTGCTACCATCTTCTTTGGTAATTATTTTTCCAGGAGTGGGTTCAGTGCCAGCTAACATGCCGCCAATCATTACAAAATCGGCTCCAAAGGCCAGGGCTTTAACGATGTCGCCGGAGGTTCTTATTCCGCCATCGGCAACAATTGAACGATCGGCTCGCGCGCAATCCTGAATACAAGTGAGCATAGGGATCCCAAAGCCAGTTTTTATACGAGTGCTGCAAACTGAACCGCCACCAATTCCTGCTTTAATAATATCAGCACCGCAAGATGCTAAATAATCCGCACCTGCATAAGTTGCGACATTACCAGCCATGATACAGCGACTGCCAAGTAATTTTCGTAAACTTTTAAGAGTCTTGCCGACATATTTAGCATGCGCATGCGCAACATCGACACAAAAGAAGTCTGCGCCAGCGTCACGTAAGGCTTCGGCACGTTGAAGCTCGTTTTCATTACAGCCGACCGAAACGAAAACCGGTCCGGTGCAGCGTTTGAATTCGGCGACGTTATCCTCAATGCTTAAAAAACGATGCAAGGCCCCGATGCCCCCTCGTGATTGAAGAAAATTGGCCATTTTGGATTCGGTGATGGTATCCATATTAGAACTAATTACGGGTAATTGCAGATGCAGCTTGCCTAATTTATCACTATGAGATATTTCAACAACCCGTCTGGATTCATGGTGGTTATAAGCTGGGATCATCAAAATATCATCGAAGGTGATGGCTGTACTATTCATAATTAATCCTCATCTAACTCAGGTACTGGGCGGGCATTATACAGTTATTGCTGCAAACATCCATAATCTGAACAAGCCCGCTCGAGCCACCCTATAGATGTTCCGCGGCATAGTAGGCAAGCCTTGAGCGTTCGCCACGAGTCAGTGTCATGTGCGCGCTATGCTGCCAGGTTTTAAATCGGTCGACTGCAAAGGTCAGACCTGAGGTGGTTTCAGTCAGATAGGGTGTATCTATCTGTTTGATATCGCCAAGGCAAACGATTTTTGAGCCAGGACCTGCACGAGTTACCAAGGTTTTGATCTGTTTGGAGGTTAGGTTTTGCGCTTCATCAATAATGATAAATCGGTTTAGAAAAGTTCGACCACGCATGAAATTTAAAGAGCGTATTTTGATCTTATTTTGCAAAAGATCCTGCGTTGCACCACGACCAAAACTCCCGCCTTCCTGAGTTGTATGGAGTACTTCTAAATTATCCATTAAAGCGCCCATCCAGGGAGTCATTTTTTCTTCTTCAGTTCCAGGTAAGAAGCCGATGTCCTCACCGACTGGAATCGTAACCCTGGTCATTATAATTTCGGTATAGCGTTTTTCATCCAAAACCTGTGTTAGGCCTGCTGCAATGGTCAACAAGGTTTTACCCGTACCTGCTGAGCCTTGCAAGGTAACAAAATCGATTTCAGGATCTAAAAGGAGATTTAATGCAAAATTCTGCTCACGATTTCGGGCATTGATACCCCAGACCGAATGTTTTGAGTGGTGAAAATCACGAGCGACCTGCACGACAGCGCTGCCCTCAGAAAATCCTTTTACGATAGCCTGAAATTCCTTGTCCTTGGTTGAAATACAATCGTTAAAATTCCAATTGTTCACAACTGGACCATTAATCCGATAAAAAGTAGTCCCATTTTCTTTCCAAGCTTCAATATCTTTGGAATTGTTAGACCAGAAATCATTGTCGAGAACATGCATGCCACTATGGAGCAGGTCGACATCATCAAGGACTTTGTCATTGTAGTAATCTTCAGCGGGTATACCGAGGATTCCTGCCTTAATGCGTAAATTAATGTCTTTGGAAATAATAATAACTTGACGGCCGCTATGTTTTCTTTGCAGGCCAATTGCAGTAGCAAGAATGGTATTGTCAGCCTTAAGTCCAGGCAAGGCTATGGATTGCAACTCTTCAAAATCATCGGTTTGAAAAAATAAAGAGCCACTGCTTCTTTGAGTATCTGCAGAGGAAAAACCCGGAATAGGCAAACCAGCAACGATTTCTTTATGACTGGCATTAGTCATTAATTCGACTAACATGCGGTTAGTCTGCCTGACGTTTCGTGCAACCTCGGAAAGTCCTGTTTTATGGCTATCAAGTTCCTCAAGAACAACCATAGGCAGGTAAACATCATGTTCCTCAAAGCGATAAATTGCTGTGGGATCATGCATTAAAATATTTGTATCCAAAACAAACAATTTTACATGTTTTTTGTCATTATCCATGCTTTATAATCCTTTCAGCTAAATTTAACATTGTGATGAGGGTTAAAACCTCCGTCAAGTAAGATTTTATTTGAGGTTTTGTAAAATCTTCATCACTTCCTGGACATGGTCGGTCACTTTAACCTTTCGCCATTCATAGATTAAAACGCCTTCAGGATCGATTAGAAAAGTGCTCCGCTCAATACCACGTAACTGTTTTCCGTACATGGATTTCATTTTTATCACATCAAAAAGTTGACAGAGTTCCTCTTCTTTGTCTGAAATTAATTCAAAAGGATAATTTTGTTTCGCCTTAAAATTTTCATGCGACTTCAAATTATCTCGGGAGATTCCAAAAATTTCAGCATTAAGGGCTTTGAATTTAAGATAGGCATCTCTAAAATCCTGGCCTTCCGTAGTACATCCCGGGGTTGAATCCTTAGGGTAGAAATATAAAATTAGCCATTTGCCACGATAGGCATCCAAATTGGATTGCAAACCGTTTGTTGCACTGAATTCTAGCGGACCTGGTTTTTCACCAATATTCATCATTCTCTCCATTATTTTGGTTCATGTTATGGTAAAAACAGGAGTTTCGCCAATGATTCCGGTTTCATGTATACTGCAAAATCGGCTGCCAAACGCTTTTCAGCCTTTTTTAATTAATTTGATTTCAGGTGTCTCATGACTACCAAAAATAGCGCCACAATTGCGCTTAATAAAAAAGCACGTTTTGAATACTTTATCGAAGACGAATATGAAGCCGGTTTAGTCCTCGAAGGTTGGGAAGTTAAAAGCCTTCGCGCAGGCAAAATTAATTTATCGGATTCGCATGTCATCGTAAAATACGGTGAAGCCTTTCTTTTAGGCGCACAAATTCAACCTCTGTCAACAGCTGCTGCTCACCTTTTTCCGAATGCTGACCGCACCAGAAAACTATTATTGAACCGACGCGAACTTAACCATCTTATTGGTTCAGTCGAAAGGCAGGGCTACACCTTAATTCCTCTTTCACTTTATTGGAAAAATAACCGCGTAAAGATCAAAGTTGCGTTGGCAAAAGGAAAAAAAACCCATGATAAACGCGAAACAATAAAGGACAGGGATTGGAACCGCGATAGGGCTCGTATAATGAAAAAACACTAGTGAGGTTAAATTGTTGATATTTTTATCACAATTGTAGAAATATCAGCAGACTCTAGGCATAATCCGCAGATTTTACGAATCGACAACCATATCCTAAACTTTGGATAAGGATGTTCAATAAAATAATTCAAGGAGCAATTTTATGTGTGGGATCTTCGGAGCTGTATCCAAACGTGATATCTCTAAAGTCTTGCTAGAAGGCTTAAAACGCCTTGAGTATCGTGGTTATGATTCTGCCGGAATTGCGGTAATTGATCCGGCTGGGCATTTACAACGAATAAGAGTCATGGGAAAAGTCCAGGCACTAGAACAGGCTTTACGAGAAACTGCGCTTTACGGAACCGTGGGAATTGCGCATACACGTTGGGCTACACACGGAAAACCCTGTGAAGAAAATGCTCATCCTCACATGTCAGATGGTGATATTGCTCTAGTTCATAACGGTATTATTGAAAATTATGAACAATTACGACACAAATTATCCGAATTAGGTTATGAATTTACTTCAGAGACTGATAGTGAAGTAGCCGCCCATTTAATCCATTATCATTATCAAAACCACGAAGATCTACTGCGGTCCGTTCAGGATGCAGCTGAGGAAATGCTCGGAGCTTTCGCTTTTGGAGTGATTCATCAACATCGACCCAATGAAATTGTTGCTATTCGCAAAGGTAGCCCTTTAGTTCTAGGTTTGGGTATAGACGAACATTTTATTGCCTCAGATACTTTGGCCTTACGTTCTTTTGCCCAATCAACTATACATTTAGAAGAAGGGGATAGTATTCACATTACCGCTAATAACTATTGCATATATGATGCGTCTAGAAACCAAATTCAACGGCAAGCTCATACCTTAAATGGCGATAATCATGCTATTACGAAAGGTTCTTATCGACATTTTATGTTGAAGGAAATTCACGAGCAAACTAAAGTTCTGGCAGAAACCATGGAAGGCCGCATTGCAAGCCAAGATGTTCTGCGTGCCAGTTTTGGTGAAAAGGCTTCCTCACTTTTTGACCAAATCAAACAGATTCACATTGTAGCTTGCGGAACAAGCTATCATGCCGGGCTTGTCGCCCGCTATTGGCTTGAGTCATTAACTGGGTTGCCTACTACAGTTGAAATTGCAAGCGAATACCGGTACCGCGATGTAGTTGTCATTGATCAGACACTTTTTATAACGGTTTCCCAATCCGGAGAAACAGCGGATACCCTTGCTGCCTTGCGTAAAGCTAAATCGATGAATTATTTATCCACATTGGCAATTTGCAATGTTGCTACAAGTACCTTGGTAAGGGAAGCAGACTGTGTATTTTTAACCCGTGCCGGCACTGAAATTGGCGTCGCCTCAACAAAGGCATTCACTACCCAACTCACAGCTTTCCTTATGCTTGCAGCAGCCCTTTGCAAGGATAATCGAGCTAGTGAAGTTTTAGCCCAATTACAAGAGTTGCCTGCTTGCTGCGAGCGTACTTTGAAGATGTCTGATGAAATAAAAGCGCTTTCTGTAAAATTCGTGTCAAAAGCCCATGCTCTCTTCCTCGGTCGTGGAGTACAGTATCCTGTCGCTATGGAAGGGGCCTTAAAATTAAAAGAAATTTCTTATATTCATGCGGAAGCTTATCCCGCCGGCGAACTTAAACATGGCCCGCTGGCATTAGTCGATAAAAACATGCCCATTGTTGCGATAGCGCCGAATGATGAACTTCTGGATAAATTAAAATCAAATTTGCATGAAGTTTCAGCACGTGAAGGACAGCTAGTAGTGTTTGTCGATGATTCCAAAGCATGGAAAGAAAGTGGTGCGGAATTGATCAATGTTCCGGCCTGCGGCTCCTGGATAGCACCCATTATTTATACTATTCCTTTGCAATTATTAGCCTATCACGTGGCTGTTGCAAAAGGGACAGACGTTGACCAGCCACGGAATCTGGCTAAATCAGTTACAGTTGAATAATTATTAAAAGCTAATCCCATCTTTTGGCTACTTATTCCCGTTCTAATGAGAATAAGTAGCGCCTAAAATCTTCCAAAATAAATATTAAAGTGCTTTCAAATGTCTAATATTCGCAATATCAAAACTAATCAGTATATAATGACATCGTTTTTTAATATGGTTTATGAGGGTGGAATGACTCAAGAGATACAGGCTTCAGCTATAACTATTGCTGAAGAGCTTAAAATCAAGGTTTCTCAAGTTGAAACAGCGATTCAATTGCTAGACGATGGTGCAACAGTTCCCTTTATAGCTCGTTACCGCAAAGAAGCAACCGAAGGTCTTACCGACACCCAATTACGGCACCTCGCTGAGCGTTTGCATTATTTACGCGAGTTAAATGAACGTCGTGCAGTTATTCTGCAGTCAATTCTTGAGCAGGAAAAACTCACCCCGGAGTTGGAAAAGGCAATTCTCGCTGCAGATTCTAAAACGCGATTAGAAGATTTATATCTCCCTCATAGACCAAAACGGCGTACCAAAGCCTTGTTGGCCAGAGAAGCAGGACTGGAGCCTTTAGCTCTAGGGCTATGGCAGGATCCAACTCAAGATCCCCTGCTATTTGCCGAACAATTTATCAATGCGGAATTACAGGTAGCCGATACAAAAGCAGCGCTTGAAGGCGCACGCCAAATTTTAATGGAAAATTTTGCCGAAGACCCTGAGCTCATCAATGAATTACGTGAATACCTCTGGCACAATGCTGTATTAAAATCTACCGGCAGTGCAGATAAAAAGACAGGCAATAAATATTCTGATTACTTTGACTATGCTGAAAACATAAAAAAAATTCCCTCACATCGCGCCTTAGCACTTTTTCGCGGCCGCCGTGAAAATGTTCTACAGCTTTCCTTAGTGCTAAAAGATAACGCTGATTACGGTGAACTACGCATAGCGTCCTATTTTAAAATTATCGATGAAAAAAGGCCTGCTGATTCCTGGTTAATAGAAACAGTACGACTGGCCTGGAAAGTCAAATTATTTACCAAGCTTGAATTGGAACTATTATCACGCCTTCGCGAATCTGCTGATGTTGAAGCTATTAATGTTTTTACTCGCAACCTACGTGACTTGCTCCTTGCAGCTCCTGCAGGTCCGCAGATTACCATTGGACTTGATCCTGGAATTCGTACAGGTGTGAAAGTAGTGGTAATTGACGTAACTGGAAAGGTTCTTGATTACAGCACGGTATTCCCCTTTGCCCCACAGAATGAATGGCATCAGGCAATTGCTGAACTGGCAAAATTGGCAGCCAGATACCAAGTTACCTTGGTTTCTATTGGTAATGGTACAGGCTCTCGCGATACCGAACGTCTTGTTGCGGATCTCATGAAAATGTATCCTGATCTTAAATTAACCAAAGTTGTGGTATCTGAAGCCGGTGCTTCCGTATACTCCGCTTCCGAATTAGCTGCCAATGAATTTCCCGATTTGGATGTTACTCTGCGAGGCGCTGTTTCTATTGCTCGCCGCTTGCAAGATCCTTTAGCTGAATTAGTCAAAATTGAACCCAAAGCAATTGGCGTCGGCCAATATCAGCATGATGTTAATCAGGCGCGATTAGCTCGTAGCCTGGATGGGGTGGTTGAAGACTGTGTAAATGCCGTCGGCGTTGATGTTAATACCGCTTCAGTTGCTTTGCTAACCCGGGTTTCTGGCTTGAATGAAACCCTTGCAAAAAATTTGGTTATATACCGTGATGAAAATGGAGTTTTCAAAAATAGGGAAGAGTTGAAAAAAGTGGCACGCATGGGTGAAAAAACCTATCAACAAGCTGCTGGATTTTTACGCATCATGAATGGAGATAATGCCCTCGATGCTTCAGCCGTTCACCCCGAAGCCTATCCTCTGGTTGAAAAAATCATATTAGATAAAAAAGTGGATATTCGTCAGACCATCGGAAACCGCGAGCTATTGCAGTCCGTGAATGCTGAATCTTATGTAAGTGCAGACTACGGTTTACCGACAATTCGTGACCTTTTAAAAGAACTAGAGAAACCTGGGCGAGATCCCAGACCTGAGTTCAAGACGGTCAGCTTTAAAGAAGGTGTGGAAGAAATAGGCCATTTACATGAAGGGATGATTCTTGAAGGTGTTGTATCGAATGTCACTAATTTCGGTGCCTTTGTTGATATTGGCGTTCATCAGGACGGTTTAGTGCATATTTCCGCAATGACTGATCGCTTTATCAGCGATCCGCATGCGATTGTTAAGGCTGGCGATATAGTGACTGTTCGAGTTGTTGAGGTGGATAAAGAAAGACGTCGCATTGGTTTAAGCCTTAGATTGAATGAAGAACCAAAGTCAACAAGCCAAATTGACAAACCAAAAGCTCAGCCCAATAAAATTGTGCAACGTGCTGCTAAGCCAAATAAAACCAGAAATGCGGAAAAAGAAAAAAAACAACAGCCTGCAGCCGCTAAAAAGACAATATTCAATACTGCTATGGCTGATGCCCTATCAAAATTAAAACGTGGTTCCTAATGACTAGTCCAAGAGGCGAATTAACAATCCAGACTTTGGCAATGCCAGCTGACACCAATGCCAATGGCGATATTTTCGGCGGCTGGCTGGTATCACAAATGGATTTGGCCGCCGGAGTATTGGCAAAACGAATTTCCTGCGGTCGGACCGCCACAGTGGCAATTCATTCTATGGCCTTTCTAAGACCTGTTCATGTTGGCGATGTAGTGAGTTGTCATGTAGAGCTAACCAAGCGTGGTAACACTTCAATGACTATTAATGTAGAAGTTTGGGCCTTGCCTTCAGAAGGCGGTCAGCACTATCAGGTTACAGAAGGCACCTTTATTTTCGTTGCTATTGATGAAAATGGCCGACCCCGACAAATGCCTGAGACTTTATGACCGCTGATTTGAATAACCTGAAGGAATGGATTCAGGATATGGCTGATTTAATGGAGCAAAGTTCCGAGCCTGATCCCCAACACTACACGCCTTTCTTGCAAGATCCCAACCTGGCTTTAAATTTAATTGACCTGCTTGAGCCCCTAAAGGATGAAGAGTTGGATAATGATCAAGCCTTTTATTCAGCCTGTGTTTTTGCCTTGGATATTTGTGTGGCTCAATTACAAACAGCTCACGAAAATGGATCAAGACCAGCATTCAAGGTACTTAATTTACTAATGTCGAAAATTGCGAAAGCAATTGATAGACAGAAACATTCGTTAAGCTTCTGGTTGCCGGTATTAAATGCCTTTTATGAGGTGCATGTCGAATTATCCGACGAATTGAAAATGTCCTACCTCGAACTAACGGGTCAAGAAGATGAATTAAGCCCGGATGATGAAATCGATCATCTAAATGCTATACGCCAAATGATTGAAGAATTGTCTGATCTTTCCATATTTGATATTGCCGAAAATTTCTTTGCGCAAAGCTATGCCATGCCTGCTGATTTTTTTACCGATTTAATTCTTGATTTATACAGCATTGAAGAGGGGCAAGAAATTGCCTTACTGACCCTGCTTCATCCAAAACAGGAAGTACGAGATATTGTTGTGTCGACCCTTGATCAATTAATGGTGAACATCAGACTAAGTTCAGTTTCGCTTAGCCGTTTGCAAGTAATTAAAAGCTGGTATCCGCAAAAATATCATCTAAAAATGGATGGTTGGATAAAAATTCAGCGTAAAAAAGGAGTCATTTTCTCTAAAGAATCACCCAAATTGCAGATGCGCATCAAAGCAAGTGAAGTGGATGGTAGCGGTGCGCAAGGAATTTTTATCCATATCAAAATTAATAAAAAAAACAGGCTCTGTGGTTTGCTTTTTAAACACGGACTAGGCATAAAAGATGCCTGGCTTACACCCGAAATTAAATCCGGGGACGTGTCTAAATATTATGATGAAGCCTTTGATGAAACGGTTAGCCTACGTGAGATTGATGAATCCTATTTGCTAACAGTTACTGGCCATTTTTTAGCCCTGACCCTAAGCCAAAGCGCCATCCCAAATCTCCATTTACTCGAAATTCAGGAGTTATTAGGTTTGCAATTTCAACCACAACTCATTGATGTTCCTCATGTTATCGAAAATTTAAGTATTCAAATTAGCCCTTTTACCGCAGAGGCTATGGAAAGCGCTCTTAAGCGCTCAAAAAGATGGATGAAAACCAAAAAATTTACCGATTCATGGTATGTTGAAAATGCGAATGTTGATAAATTAGTCAATCGATTTTGCAGTTTTGTCGAAGGAGCGAAGGTCTGTTCATTAGACGACGCCATGATTTCTGTTTTTTCTAATGAACTGGAAAAACAACGAGAAAAATGGCTCTTTCATTTTTTATGGACAGCCTTATGGGCGCGCTCAAAACAAAGAAAATCTGAAAAAATCTGGGAAGATTGTTTTTTTATCGCCTATGCAATTTTTAAAGGCCGTCCGCTAGCCTCCATCCCACTCATGAAAGAAATCTGTCAACAAACAGTCTTAAATAGCCTCGAGACCATGCAAGATCGCCGCACCTACCTCACCAAAGAGTAGTTGGGAACGGCCATATTTGGTCCATCTTGAGAGAAAATCAATATAAAAAATGCTCACATAGTTGATCTATGCTGCGCTTTTTTATATTGATTTTCTCTCAACCTGGACTCAAATCTGACCCTTCCTGCAGGATCGGCTTTCATCAAGGATTTGAAATTCAGAGCTATATCGATTTAGTAACGCTTACTCAGTTGGTCTATGCTGCGCTTTTTTAAGTTGATTTTCTCTCAACCTGGACTCAAATCTGACCCTTCCTGCAGGATCGGCTTTCATCAAGGATTTGAAATTCAGAGC
>JACCVV010000076.1 GCA_013697955.1 Tatlockia sp.
GACATTTAACAACGATGCAATCTAAGTAAATAATGGGGTAAATTTCCTCTAATGGTCTTGCTTGCCAAGCAACTACTTCATCAATTACCGCATCAGTAACCTTGGAAATTAAAGTGTGGGAAACCTCGGCATCATACATTTCTTTAAAGGTCGCAGCGATTGCGAGTATAAGTTTTTAATTACAGCAATTTTTAATCGAACTTAGCGATTCTTTAATTAACTTGGTTCCCTGAATTAATTGATGAATTAGCAAAATCAATTAAAACGGAAAAAGATTTAGCAGCACATCGATCATTACCCTATTTTTAATATGCAGCAACTCAAATTGCTCTCGGTGAAGCGCTTACAGAGTAATGCTTGTTTATGATTTTTACCAATAATAGTAAAACGTTGGGAATTGTTCTCAATCATTTATGTACACCAATTTCTAAAGCTATCTGAGTTTGATTAAAACCAGCCTTCCAAAGCGCTAAAATTTGGCAACGCTTTAGATAGTTAAGATGACTGTGACCCACTCGCAACTCCTTGTAAAACTTTGTGAACTGGATTATAAAACTTGTTCACTAATTATACGAATGTTGCATTTAAAATTGAATCTAGAAAAATCTTAAGTTCTTTTTTAAATATGGTTAACTTGATGTAGTGGATACTTTTTTTTTATCAATTTTCGCTTTTCTTCTACGCGCAAAGTCTAAATCGCTTTAAATCCGTCCTGTGGAAAAGCTTTCCAAAGGGTCCCTAGGTTGCAACCGAGCTCTCTTAATCGCTCCTCTAGCTTATTATTAATTAGGAGTATAAATTAAGACTATATAAACAGTACAAACATTCTTTATATGGAGATAACATGTTTGCTAAAAGTGAAAAAATAACTCAAGAAAAAGTAACTGAGTGGTATAAAAAAATTTACAGTTTAGTTAAAGAACAGCAAGTCCTAGCACAAAAAGAAAATAAAAAATTATTTATTGCTTTAGGAGAGCAGCATCGCAATGATGGTTCTTTATTTTTTTCCTATTTATTTATTGATATTGCCAAAAACTTAGGAATAAACAACCTTCTTGTTGAATTGAGCCCTCCTGAATTGAATAAATTAAGGGGAGAATATGAAGAAGGGTGTGATAAAATAATAAATCTACAATTCCTTTTTGAATCAATTATTACTAACAAAATGACGTTAACTGCGATAGAGAATAACGTTAATTACCTTGAAATAGTTGAAAAAATGCCTGAAAAATTTCAGTCAAATAAATTTTATTTAGTCAATGAAAAGAAAGATCCTTTTACGCCCTGGACCTGTTTTATATCAAATGATACTGAGGTTTCTGAGTTTGGTTTATTTGAAGCTAATATTTACTATTTATTAGCTGGAAAAAAATTTGATAATTTAACAGTTACCGATAAAGAAGAAATTCAAGAAAAAATTATAGCGGCCTTTGGCGAACCTATAGAACCTTTAAAAAAGGATATAGAACGCGAAGTGAACATGGGAGCCAACATAAAAAATTTTAATAAGGATGCACTTGGTTTGGTGGGGTTTAATCATTTAAAAGCTCTGGAAAATAATCAAGACTTACGAGATATTTACCGTATATTTCCTGTCAATATTGCTAACCTTGACTCTAAAACTCTTAATTTTTATTTGAATAAACCTAGCGGTTTATCAACAATTGAAGAAAATTATGCTAATTGGATTAAAGAATCCACACTCTATGCTATTGGAGAACCTGTACCGCAATTAGCCTTAAACATGACTGTGCCCCCTTTCAAGGCTTTAGAAAAAATGATTGAAACGGCTCGAAATGATTGTGAGGGCACTGTCAATTTGTCTTTTTCTGGATGAAACATACAAGTTTTTTTTGTAATTTTGAAGCAAAAATTGATGAGATTTTGTTCAAAATTACAGTCATTTAGGCTGCCTTCTGGTGGCTAAAGAGTATTATTAATCGTTTGTTGTGGTTGCTGCTCTATGAGCTTAGCTATTCTTTCAATAGTTGTTCCTATTAGGTCGTTAACCAAAGGTTTAGGAGGATAGGGTAAATTGCCTAAAATTTGATAAAGCTCTTCGACTGCAGGGTCCCTATCTCTAACCTTATTATGGAAGAATTTGGATATATCGTAATCACTCTTTTTCCAATTTGCGAGTTTAATTATTTCATTAATTCTTTCTTGAGGAGTCCGTGTTTTATTTTTGTGAATTTCAACCATTTTATCGAGCCCATCAATTTTCATAAGCCCTTTCTTCTCTCGAAATAATTCGATTTGTAATAACAGTTTATCTCTTAGTAGCGAATTTTTAAATTCATTTATTCCAAAACCTGTCTTAGCACTAACGACTGATATTGCCTCAATGCTAATTTTAGAAACAGGATTATTTTTAAGATATTTACTAGTACATTCCTGTAATTCTAATTGTTTTTTGGGAAGCTCTGAAAATTCAACTAAATCAGCTTTAGAGCCTACAACAAAAACAGATAACGGCTTAGATTCCGAATTTCTAATTCTATTTAAATATTTAAGTCTATTAATAATTTCTTCATTATAATTAGGTGATGTTAAGTCGGCAATTATGAAAACACGATTGTTGATATC
Source organism: Tatlockia sp. (assembly GCA_013697955.1). Lineage (GTDB taxonomy): Bacteria > Pseudomonadota > Gammaproteobacteria > Legionellales > Legionellaceae > Tatlockia. Next base: position 2,587 of record JACCVV010000076.1, read on the forward strand.
TGAATTAATTAACATACCATTCAAATTAATATAATCCTCTGAAGTGTTTAATCTATTAATAGGGTATTCTTTTCCTGAAGGATTTAATTTAAACGATTCTCCATCATGTACAGAGTGCGCAGCATAACTCCCTATGAAATGCGAAGAACATAGTTGATTAATAAAATTTTTGGTTAATATAGTCTCGGGGTCATTTCCTGCGGCGAAAACAAAATACATCAAAGCTCCTAATGATACCTAATTGTTCTATATATTAACATATTGAATCATTTCTGTCTACAATGACAGATAGTATTAAAGTTTGCATAATCAAGAGCTTCATGGATAGATGGAATTCTCATTTATTGATACCTCTAAGTGTGATGTATGCCCTTTATATAATAAAGGATTGGATACCCATACCATCACGATTTAGAATAAATGCTCATATCTACGACTTAGCCGTTCACGAGATAATCCAACTAAAGAGGCAACCTTGGCTTTGATAAGCCCGCAGATCTTAATAGGCAAAGCGATGCAATAATTTTTGTTTCCTGACTATCAGTTCTTTTTTATGGGTCTGATAAGCACCTTGGATCATCTTGTCTGATTATAAAAGTTTGGCCCTCATAAGGGCTTGAAAATGATGGCTCCGAGGGAATTTCGTAAAGCTGTCTTAGGATGCTAAGTGGATCGGTGCTATAGGGGCAACTCCACTATCGATATATGCCTTTTTAAATACAGTTTTCTTCATATAAATTTTATTTTCTTCGATCCAAGTTGACCGAATAACGATCCAAAATGTTTTGCAAACTATATAATACTTTTATAATATGCATTTATATTTTTAAAGGATTAATTATTCGTCTCATTTTATTAAAAACTTTTGGAAGATTATCAACCAGGCATTACTTTCGTCAATTGGCATTCGGTGCCATCTTTCTAATACCTTTTCTTTATGTGGCGACTCACGAAGATTCATTTCCTTTTAATTTAATCCTCATTTTTGTAGTAAATACTTTTTTGTATCCCTATGCACGTTTTGTTTATGAAAGTATTGCCGGATTTATTCTAGGTGATAATTTATTCATTATGAACATGAAATTTTTAATAATATTCAAGCTAATTACTATGGCATTATGCTGGTCCATGGCAATTATCATAGCGCCTTTCGGACTAGGATATTTATATTATCTTAACTGTACAAAAGCCTAATTCAATTATTTACTGATAGTTTCAGTTCGTTAGTAAAAATTTTTGGTCTCTTGCCAATTATTAAACACTTAATAAAATTTATTATCTGCTTTTTGGTGAACAACGAAACAGACAAGCATCTTTGATGCTTTCTTTAATGATAAAAAAAAGGGATTAAACTAAATTGCAACCATAATCATTTGTTAACAATAATATTTGCAATCATTCTATTCAAGCGTGTTGCTTTAAATATTAAAGATTTGCTTGCAACGCCCTATCTTATTATAACAGTGATATTTTTAGACCTCACTGAAAGACGTAATTGTCATTTTTACATAGGTTTTTAAATCGATATGATTGTCCTAACCCTAAGATTACTAAACCTCTATTCAGACAAATATCGAACGTAGCGTTGCTTGCGCCAAGCGATACCTTTGCGCATCATATTTTTCATAAAAGGTCTTGCCGATAAGTATAGGGACATAAAGTTTATCGGCAATCTTCTCATGATGTTCCGCGGTAATCATATAGCCACTATCATTGTTACAGCTCGATACCAACTTCTCAGAAGCATCTAAAGTAAAATATATAATTTCGGTATCTAATTTCACCCATGCATGATGTGAATAATTAACTGGAACTTTCCCTATGAATTAGTGTTTTGAGAGAAATGATGAATTGATATATGCATATTAATCTAATTTTAAACGATTTGTTATTTTATTGCCGTCAATCTTACCAGAACGACCACTTTTGGGGGTTCCGTTGGACCCCCTTTAAATTGAATGAATTGAACAGGGTAAAGGATGCTATCAATCATAAATTAGCACCCAAGTTGGGCTACTATTAACCATTATGTTTAAAAGAAACCCCGACCCTTTTCTGCTATAGTTTGGTAAAAAGGAATAGATAAATGGACACAAAACCTAATCTAAACATTATTGTTATTGATGACAACCTGGCTATCCATAACGATTTTAGAAAAATTTTGACGGATAATCATACTGAAATTGAACTTCAATCTTTAGAAAAATCATTATTTGGCTTGGAAGATGAGCCATCCGGAAGTGTATTGCCTTCATTTCAAATTGATACAGCCCTTCAAGGTCAAAATGGAGTCAAACTTATTGAAAAGGCTTTAAAAGAAGGAAGACCTTACTCCTTAGCCTTTGTTGATATTCGAAT
>JACCVV010000006.1 GCA_013697955.1 Tatlockia sp.
TTGAGTATGATCTAGATTTTTAGATAGCTTCGACAAACCAAAAAAATTAGGGTTATAAACAAATTCGGTTTTTTTATTATTCACTATTTTATAGGCTCCGAGTATACATTCTGGGGAAATTGTTTGGTTATCAGGCGCTTTTGGCAAGACTTCACCCGCATCGTAGACTGCGCAGTCTTCCATGTCTCTCGGGTCTAGATCCTCTCCATCAGCAATAATTTTTCTAGAATATTCGGAAAAATCAATATAGCCATCTAAAACCACCACATATTTCCAAAAAGAGGAGGCTGGAGATAAAAAACAATTGGCATCTCTTTCTTCTTTTGATAAAGCTAAAGCACTCCAGTTGCTAATAAAGGGATCTTTATACAAGCTTTGACCAAAGAAAGCCTGAGGGTCGAAGATAATGCTGAAAAAAAGAATTACTAGATTCACAACTAAAAATAATAACCTTAGAGGTAGTGCAATAGTATTCCATATCAGAAAGAGGATAGAAATTTCTAGCCATGATTTATCACTAGTATCACAAGGGACAAGTAGATAAGCTAAATTTTCCCGCCAGGATTTATCACCATTAATTAATTCATCAATAAAGGGAAAATGTTTATTGAAAGCCCTGTATAAGGAATAGGCAGAAAAGCCTTGCTCAAAAATTTCTCCCGGATTTCTCCTTTCTGCTCGGTAAGCGACAGATAATTTATCACAGACATATTTACCTTTTGCAACTTCCGATTTGAGTGTATACCCAATTCCGCAGCATAGAGGAATATTTACCCAAAAGTGGACTATTTTTTCCATATAAGTGTATTTTTTTATAGGAAGATATAAATCCATTGACAGGTCAACTGAGGTTCCTCTTTGCTCAATTTTTTCTATCATCGCCAGCTCTTTAGAATATTTGTAACAAATTTTAACAAAATTAACTTAAATAAATATTAAGGGAGTTGTTGTTTTTAGATCTTTGGCAGTACATAACGCATCCAAATGTTAACGTTAATAAGAGATATTGAAGCTAATGAGGAGATTGAATACATGTATAAAGTCATTGCAAGTGTTGATTCTATATAAAACGGGTTTTTTCGCATATATAGCCCAAACTAGCCCGCACCGTTTTGGGAACAAGAAAAACGGGTTCCTGACTTAACTAGTATTGCATTTTTGACTTGTATTGCTAAAAGCCCCACCGTAATAGCTGAACTTTTAAACAGATAAAAAAAGAGAATAAATTATACAAGCCGGCAATTTTAAAGATTTTTCATGAAGAGTCTAGCATCTATTTTCGGAGGATGGGTTATTCCTTGATATACTTAACGAGAATATCTACTAATCGACTATAAAGATTTTTTAAAAAAGACCGAGACCAGCCATGAGAACCAATCTGGAAAAAAGTATAGAAAGAACAGGAATTCCCGGTATTTCCGTAGTAAGCGTAATGCCCGATAGTAACCCCGTTACTGAGCAGGCTGGAATTATTGCCAATAGGGATGTAGCGGACAAAACAGTGGTGAAAAAGGACACTATTTTTGAAGCAGCCTCGCTTAGTAAGCCCGTTTTTGCATACATTGTACTAAAAATGGTTCAAAATGGTGAACTAAATCTTAATACGCCTTTATATGAATATTACCCAGAACCCAAAGAGGGCGAGGGTTACACCGAAAAAAACGGTTTTGGACCTCCTGAATTACGAGAGCATCCAAATTATAAAAAATTAACAGCAGGTTTGATTCTTTCCCATCAGGCCGGTCTTCCTAATGAATTCCTACCTCAAAAAAATAACCCCGCACTTCCTGATTTTAAATACGTTTCTTCCGATGTTGGAAAAAAATTTGATTATTCGGGAGAAGCTTATTGCTTTTTATTGGAAGTTGTACAAAAAATTACTGGAAAAGAACTTGAGCAACTTGCCCAAGAAATTTTTTTGGAAATGAAAGAATTTGCCGGAAATCCAATGACACATAGCAGTTTTCACCCTCCAGCAGACATTTCAAACCTGGCTGTTGGCCACCTTAAAGATGGCAAAATCGATCCACAAAGGCATTTCTATTTCTCTCACCCTGCCGCATCCTTATATACCACAGCTGAAGATTATGGACTCTTTATGAAGGCCTGCATGAGATCCTTTTATAAGGAAACATCTTTTTGAAGTGGTTGTTCCTGAGTTAACAAACAGAGATGATAAGGCAAAGACAGTATCAAATGATACTTTGAACCATATTGCTTGGGGCAATGGCATTGGACTCAAAAAAATAAGACAGGAAACCTGACAGCCTTTCATTGGGGAGACGCTAATCAAACCTGCAGAAATTTTATGGCAATCAATCTAGAGACCAATCAGGCTGTAGCTTGTTTCACCAATAGCGCCAATGGTCCTACTATTTACAAACAGATTGCAAAACCCATTGTTGGCAATCTGGAAGTAGCCTATCAGTGGCTCTTTACACGGGAAGGATATAATCAGGAAAAAGCCAAGGAATATAAAGAAAGCTTGGATGATTTAAAGGATTTAGAGCTCAAAGAAAATATCAACTCTTCAATTATACCTAAATAGTGTGTGTACACACCAAGCCATTTGCTTATATTTATATTAAGTCTGACTAATTTGTTTATCAGACTTATTTCCAATTTTAACTAAAATTTCTAAAGAAGTTTGAGGGCAGGCCAGCGTTTAAGCCAAGCCTAACTTCATTTCTTCAAATTCTTGCTCAATCTCTTCGGTAGCGGCAAGAGAATTTGTTTCAGAAAAGAAACCTAACTTGCCTCTGATAGCATAATTTAAACCAAATACCAAAGGATAAAAAATAATTAAAGAGCCCAGGACGACCGCTATTTCGGCCAAGATATAATTATAATTACGATGTATTTCTAACCCCTTCTTATTTTCATTTAATAATTGAGTTAAAAAGCTTTGGCATTCGTTAATTTTTTCAATCCTCCCTTCAGGACTATGAATAGCATCCAGGGTTATTTCTCTAAGCTTTAATAAGGCTATGCTAAGACTTTTACCTTCGGTTTGGTAGTTCTCATTGGATTTAAGAAAGTTCGCCTTAGTCTGGAGAGATTGGAAGCTTTCTTCTAAACGATTATATAATGCATATTTTTCAGGTTCCTTCTCAAACTTTATCATGGGAAAAATTGAGATATTATTTTCCTTTAAAAGAGCTCTGCATTTTTGAAGAGATTCATTAAAATTATCAATATTTTCTGTTGATAGAGCTTCAGCAATATATTGTTTTAATTGGCTAGCTAGTTCTATTTGATTGCAGTTAGCCAGATTATCTAAAAAAAATTGAAAATAATCGACTGGAATTTGATGTTTCACCCACGGTGATATCAGGAGATCATCGAAAACTTTTTCATATTCAGAGAACACGTCAGATCTTTTAGGGTCGTTTATTAACGTTTTGACTTTTAAAGGCAGCGGATTCCAAATTGCCCTAATGATAGGCACTATTGCCATGCTAAAATCAGGAGTCCGGTTCTTTGTATTCGAATTTAGAAATTCTGCTAAACCATAGTCCACAATATTTATTTCGAATTTATGGGGACTATCAGGAACTTCCTTTACAAGAAAATTACGGTAATGCCGATGTAAATCGTCATGAGAGAGATTTAAGTCTACCACCTGTTCTTTGTAAGCTTTAAGCAAGCCCTTAGTAAAGAGCAACCTTTCACTGCGGGATACACTAGTTTTTAAGAAGTTTTCCAGGGTGCTATCGCCTAGATTTCTCATGACCATATATCCCATATGAGGTTGTTTAGCATGCAAATGTGGAGCATATTGAGCAATTTGATACTCGTTTCTTGCACCATAAGAATCCTGAACCTTTACTACTCGATTTTTATCTTTTGCTTGAAATCCAGACTTATTTTTTCCATAGCTTAAGGTTACTGAGATAGGGTATACATAACCATGCACACCATTCCCTAAGGCCTTAAAAGACTTCATCTCGTAAGCAATTTCAGAGGAATTTTTACGATATCTGGGAAAGATATCTTGTTCAAACTTGAATTTAATATTTTTATAAGAATAGGTTTTATTACTGTGCCAATAAGCTATTTGTTTATTTAAATCTTCAGCAAAGAAGTCTAGAAGCCAGCTATATTCAGCAATATTGCTTGAATTAATACGTATATCAGCCATAAAAATAAGTCTTAGCTAAGGTAATCATAAGAACATTATAAAAGCTTAAGCTTAAGATTTTATTAAAATAGATTAGGGCTAATCATTCTTAAATAGCCTGTGGCTATAGGGGGCTTGAACTATAATTGCCCCTTTCACCTAAATAACGCAAAACCAGACTGTCCCTCAGACAGTTATTTCAAAAAATTCCGAGCACATTTATTAAATTTAAAAATGGAAGATGTGAGCAAGCCATAAATTTGGTGTCGTTAGGCTTATAAATCTATTATTAAGGTAATCAGACCTATTATAACTATCTGAAAATATTCAGCTTTTAGACTTTAAATTTCAAATTATTTACAGGGTCGGGTTGGGTTCCAGAATGAATTTCTAGAGCCCTAACCCTCTCATTTGGCTAGTTATCGGAATATCCAACGGTTCTAAAATTTCACGACCTATATTGCCTCCATGAGTAAAGTGCCAATACTCTTCTTGATAAGGCTGAAAATCAAAGCGAATCATGGCATCTCGTAATATTTTTCGATAATGAAGCGCTTCTTCGCCTACTTCATCAGCTGATGCAGTGACATGAGATTTTTTATCCATGAAATCAAAACGTGAACCCATGGGTAATTTCTTATTAGAAGAGGTATCGATTAAAACCAGATCCACAGTATTTCCATAACAATGCTCTGAATCTTGTGCAACATACCCTTTTTTAAACAGTTCTTTTTTTTCTATCGCTGGGTAATGCTTTTGCTTTCTTTCTATTTCATTAGCATCTCTTACTTCTGCTTTTGACCAAAATAAAAATGCTTTTACGGCTCTTTTAGGCCGGTAGGCATCATAAATTAAAAGGCCATAGCCATATTCATTTAATAAGTAATTTTGAACTTCGCATAATTTTTCAGCTGCAAGAGGGGACATTAATGCAAAATCTTTGGCGGATGAAGAATAGCCTTCAACGATTGCCCCAGTAAAATTTTTATTGGTTGCATATTTTAATTTTGCTTGGATGGGTTTTAAACATTTATTTTGGCTTAGTGCGACAACATCAACTAACATCGTTCTCTCCAATATGGGTCTATCATACTTACTTTATCAATTTTAATAATATGACACAATATCGGTGACTTAAATGTCACAATAGTTATAGAAAATTAGAGGGTTGATGCATGTTGCTTGCTAGTTTGATTACAATATCAAGGTCAATCACGTTATGACTCTTTCGCTGTAGAAACTGTAGGTGGAAATTTCATCAGAAACAATATATCTGTTAATCAACAAGCAGTGGATGCGTTATTAACTTCTAAACTTTATATTTA
>JACCVV010000029.1 GCA_013697955.1 Tatlockia sp.
AGGTCTTCGCATTCTTCACTTCCAATTTATTTTTTGATTGAATAAAACTCTTATTCAGGTCAATCCCATCCATTGTGATATTGCCACCTGAAAAGCGGGCCTCTTCTCCTGTTAAATGGCCTTTTTGTGTTAATTTGTTTTCAGCATACAGTTGAGATGCATTTACCTTGGTTTCTCCAGATAAATCGATATCTTGTGACCGATAGCTACTATTTTCAAATTGGCTATCCTTGCCTTTGAAGGTTTGTGCAGTCGCATGGGTTCTTTTATAGGATCCTTTATAATCATTATGCAGTGTTGAACTGATCTGGATATCTTCCATCACCACATTGCTAGTTGTTAATTGCTCTGCTACTTGAATTTGATTAGCTGCTGGGTCAGAGTTAGGAACTTGTTTTGATTCCTCATTCGTTTTGTCCTCACTTTCTACTTTATCTTCAGATTGAGTTGGTTTTGGACCCTTAAAGGTAGAATTTTTCAAATTAGCATTTTTGGCTCCAATCCCCGTTCCAGACGTTCTAGAATGATTAATATTGAGACGTTCTTCGGCAATTATTTTCCCACCATTCGCTTTTAAACCATCTAATGAAACATTTTTACCAATGAGGATACTGTCCTCAGCCTTGCAATCGTCAGTTTGTTTTAGGCTATTAGCTGCCTTAAGTTGAGAAGATTTTAGCTTTGTTTGCTTTGATAAATAAATATCATGGGCTTCTGTGACAGTTTGCTCAAAGCTTGTATTTTGTGAATTAAAGTCCCTTGCTGTTTTTATACTTGATTCTTTATAACTGCTACCAGAATCCTTATGAGAACCAGATTCAATCTGCATGTTTTCCATCAGGACATTTTCAGTTAGTAAATTTTCTTTGATATCGATTTTATTGCCTGAAGAGGTCGCTTTATCCTTGGTATTTTCGGATTCTGGTGGTTGTTCTCCAGTTGATCCCTCAGCTTTTCTGCCTTTAAAAGTGGAATCTTTAAGATTGGCGTTTTCTGCAGCAAGCCCAGTTCCTAAGGTTGTTGCATTGGAAATAGTGAGATTTTGCTCTGCGCTTATTTTGCCATCAGTTGCCTCTATCCCGGATAAGTTGACATTTTTACCAAAAATAATACTTTCTTCTGCAACAAGATGACCTGTTTGGTTTAAATTTTCTCGACCTATAATCATCGATTGTTTAATTAGACCTTCATCTCCAAGATTTAATTCTTCAGCACTCAGATTAGTTTGCTCAGTTAAGGAATAGGTCCCTTCAAGATTGGCTTCCTCTTTTATAAATGCAGCCACTCCTGAAAAATGTGCTTTGCCTGTACTGGTCAAACTGTCCGCTTCTACTTTTCCTTTGCTTAAATTTAGTTCAGAACTATTGTCCATTTTACCGGTACGAATATGGAAATTAGACAGATTTAATTGTCCTTCTTCTGCGTTGGTCAAGCTATCGTTAAACAATAGACTAGCTTTGTTGAATCCCGTAAAACTGCCAAAATTTTCATAGCTGTTGCCGGTTGCAACTACATTAGCCCCTGCAAAAAGACCACGATTAGTTCCGCGTTTATAATCACCAACAATATTCCAACCACATTTAAGACCTGAGTTAATTTCATCAAATGAACTTTCGGTCAGATTCGCAGATAATATAACCCCAGAATTCTGACTATAAAGAGACTGTATATTCATGGAGGGACCAAATACTTTTATTGCATTCTCCCCTAGCAAATAGAAGGCATCTTGCAGCAATTCATCTCGCGATTTTGGGTTTAGTGGTTTTTCTGCAGGAAGATCAGCAGAATCCTTGGCTTTACGAGCGGCATTGATTTCTTTACAAGCCCCGGTAACCGTCTTGGCAAATTGCGCAGTCCCAAGCGCAGTACTCATGACATTCATCATCACCGGCAAGACATCTGAGTTTTCTTTGATTTGAAAACCTGCTGCAAACTCATAGCAGGAATTTTTTGCTGAATTATATACTTGACCTGGCAATGCGCTTAATGGGCTACCTGATTTATTAAATTCACGAAGATATTTGCCTGAATTGATGAAATAGGGAATAGCCGTTTTACCCATGGAGATAACATTACTATAGCTCGGCATAACTTGGCTAAGCACCATACTTGCATAATTCAAGCCTCTTGAAAAAGTGAAAGCATCCTTGAGAGAAGCTGGCAGTTTGGGCAAAATCAAACCGTAATTAAAGTTGTAGACAGAACGGATATTTAAATCATAGGCAT
>JACCVV010000030.1 GCA_013697955.1 Tatlockia sp.
GTTAATTTGTTTTCAGCATACAGTTGAGATGCATTGACCTTGGTTTCTCCAGATAAATTGATATCTTGTGACCGATAGCTACACTTTTCAAATTGGCTATCCTTTCCTTTGAAGGTTTGTGCAGTCGCATGTGTTCTTTTATAGGACCCTTTATAATCATTATGCAGTGTTGAACTAATCTGCATATCTTCCATCACCACATTGCTAGTTGTTAATTGCTCTGCTACTTGAATTTGATTAGCTGCTGGGTCAGAGTTAGGAGCTTGTTTAGATTCCTCGTTCGTTTTGTCCTCACTTTCTACTTTATCTTCAGATTGAGTTGGTTTTGGACCCTTAAAGGTAGAATTTTTCAAATTAGCATTTTTGGCTCCAATACCCGTTCCAGAGGTTTTAGAATGATTGATATTGAGCTGTTCTTCGGCAATTATTTTCCCACCATTTGCTTTTAGACCATCTAATGAAACATTTTTACCAATGAGGATGCTGTCCTCAGCCTTGCAATCGTTAGTTTGTTTAAGGCTATTAGCTGCCTTTAGTTGAGAAGATTTTAGCTTTGTTTCCTTTGATAAATAAATATCATGAGCTTCTGCGACAGTTTGCTCAAAGCTTGTATTTTGTGAATTAAAGTCCCTTGCTGTTTTTATACTTGATTCTTTATAACTGCTACCAGAATCCTTATGAGAACCAGATTCAATCTGCATGTTTTCCATAAGTACATTTTCTGTTACTAAATTTTCTTTGACATCAATTTTATTGGCAGAAGAGGGCGCTTTATCCTTAGTATTTTCGGATTCTGGTGGTTGTTCTCCAGTTGATCCCTCAGCTTTTCTGCCTTTAAAAGTGGAATCCTTAAGATTGGCGTTTTCGGCAGCAAGCCCAGTTCCTAAGGTTGTTGCATTGGAAATAGTGAGATTTTGCTCTGCGCTTATTTTGCCATCCGTTGCCTCTATCCCGGATAAGTTGACATTTTTACCAAAAATAATACTTTCTTCTGCAACAAGATGACCTGTTTGGTTCAAATTTTCTCGACCTATAATCATCGATTGTTTAATTAGACCTTCATCACCAAGATTTAATTCTTTAGCACTCAGATTAGTGTGCTCAGTTAAGGAATAGGTTCCTTTAAGATTGGCTTCCTCTTTTATAAATGCAGCAACTCCTGAAAAATGTGCTTTGCCTGTACTGGTCAAACTGTCCGCTTCTACTTTTCCTTTGCTTAAATTTAGCTCAGAACTATTGTCCATTTTACCGGTACGAATATGGAAATTAGACAGATTTAATTGTCCTTCTTCTGCGTTGGTCAAGCTATCGTTAAACAACAGACTAGCTTTGTTGAATCCCGTAAAACTGCCAAAATTTTCATAGCTGTTGCCGGTTGCAACTACATTAGCCCCTGCATAAAGACCGCGATTCGTTCCGTGTTTATAATCACCAACAATATTCCAACCACATTTAAAACCTGAGTTATTTTCATCAAATGAACTTTCGGTCAGATTCGCAGATAATATAACTCCAGAATTCTGACTATAAAGAGACTGTATATTCATGGAGGGACCAAATACTTTTATTGCATTCTCCCCTAGCAAATAGAAGGCATCTTGCAGCAATTCATCTCGAGATTTTGGGTTTAGTGGTTTTTCTGCAGGAAGATCAGCAGGATCCTTGGCTTTACGAGCGGCATTGATTTCTTTACAAGCCCCGGTTGCCGTCTTGGCAAATTGCGCAGTCCCAAGCACAGTACTCATGACATTCATCATCACCGGCAAGACATCTGAGTTTTCTTTGATTTGAAAACCTGATGCAAACTCATAGCAGGAATTTTTTGCTGAATTATAAACTTGACCTGGCAAAGCGCTTAATGGGCTACCTGATTTATTAAATTCACGAAGATATTTGCCTGAATTGATGAAATGGGGAATAGCCATTTTACCGAGGGAGATAACATTACTATAGCTCGGCAGAACTTGGCTGAGCACCATACTTGCATAATTCAAGCCTCTTGAAAAAGTGAAAGCATCCTTGAGAGAAGCTGGCAGTTTGGGCAAAATCAAACCGTAATTAAAGTTGTAGACAGAACGGATATTTAAATCATAGGCAT
>JACCVV010000080.1 GCA_013697955.1 Tatlockia sp.
TAAAAAGCAATTGATTTGTAAGTAATGGGTTGCTTCATCTCCTCAAGACAAATCGCCACAATGTTGGCGTATTTCCATGCAAAAGCGGCAAACTGTTTGCCTTCACCTTCTGCAGCAATCGCATCGGTGATTCGTGTTGCTACTTCACTGATCTGGTCATAATTTTTTAAAGGGTTGTAATGGACAGAAAGTTCAGGAAAGCCCAAATGCACAATACTAAAATCGCAAACCCGATTCGCTGCCTTGCAAGCGGAATACATATCGCGGATAAGCTCTAAATCGCCTTTGGGATCAACCACAATCACCGCACCCATCCCGCGAATATCCTGGTTAATTAAAATACTTGAAAGTCTTGTTTTACCTACGCGAGTAGTGCCAACGACCAGGATATGTCCGACTCGAACCTCTTGGGGAATATAGATAGGTATATCTTTTTCCCCTACCCCATGCAGAAAGGGGCTTCCTCCAATGGGAGGTGCGGGTTTAAACGGATTTAGGGTTGATGGACTATTGAGTACTTTTGCCAAAAAATGGTTTTCGTTATTCTGACAGTATTGTCGAATAGTTTGATGACATTTTCCTTTTTGCATAAAGGATTCATTTTTAATTTGCTTAATTTGATAAAGGCGTTGAGTGTGGTGGGGTAGCCAGCGAAAGCCCTTGCCCAGAAATAACCAATTTGCTGAAACGGGTACCTGACTTGTCGACAACGCATAATAAGGCATAGCTAGTAGTCGATAATGATAACGTTTGACACGGATTGCTTGAAATCCACGATACAAACTCAAAGAACCAAGCGCTGTTGCGGCAAAATAACCCATGGTTTGAGTTAATAGAAACCAATGGGGATCACTCATTGCAAGCCAGGCAAGCGAGGCAATGGTGAGACTTGAGTAGAATTCAGTAGGCTCACGCAAAAGATTTTCTACAGGATAATCTGCCATAGCTATCTCAACCAATTTAAAAATTCTTGAATTAAGATCGTGGCTAATAAATAATGACGTGCCGATAGCATGGTGTTGATTTGTACAGGATTAGGATGGCCAGCAATAGACCATCTAATAAACCATGGCCAAAGGCAAAAAGCTGCACCATAGAGAAATAAACGAAATAGAAGAAAGAAAAAGGTATGCGTTTTTAAAAAATTATTGAGTTGGTTGAGCAGCTCGTTGAGGTTGATAAATTGGCCGATAAAGACTAATAATAATCCGAACAAAATGAATAAGATTAAAATTATCATGACGAATCGTACTATTTTTATAAGCATAGGGTTCTCCAATGAATCAAAAGAAAAGGGTTGGAACGTTTGTAAGGAAAGGTTTGCGCCTTCTTTGGCGAATGGCCGTTATTGTTCTGCAAGTTGCTGCAGCTTTTGCGTCTGAAAAGCCATCTAAACCGCGTTTTACACCTAATCAGGCGCAAGAGTTTTTTGATGAAGGGTTGATTGGCATTGCTGAGTACAATGAATCGATTTCTGGTGATAAACATCTCTAACTCCCAATCTATAATTTTCCTACACTTGCGATCTTTAACCCGGTTTTTGCAACTTGAGCACCTGAATGTGCAGCACTGTCACTGTGGCGATTCGCATCAGTGATTAGGCTGGCCAATCCAACTCCTGCTTCTCCTCCAAAATGACTAGAAAGTTTCATCAGCAACATTGGCCCAATAAAATAAAACATCACCGCCATATTACGCATCGCAGCAATAGCATCGTTTTTTCCCAGTGGATCAAGAACACTTCGCTCTACAAACCCGACTAAATGCCAGAGGTATTGCAGAAAAATCGCCATAGTAAATAAACCACAAAGGCTGCCTAAAGCTCTTGGGCTGTAGCCGCTTAAGGCTAAAATGATTGGCGTGATAATGATTAGGAAGAAATAAAGAAAGGCTTGCATGACAGGTAACGTTTGCATAATAGCCTCCCGTTTTAACGGGGTAGAAGTCCATGATTTGGCCAATTGGCCCAGATTGACCAATCCATGCGATAGTGCGCCACTTAAGGCATCATTGGTATTGCCCATGAGATTTTTCACGCTGTTTGCCTGCATATCTTTTGAGTCATTGAGCAACATTTTTGCAATGTAATCTTCCGGGGAAAGTTCTGAATCCCAGGCCTTTGGGTGTTTCGTTTTAAAATCGCGTACTCTGTCTAACACGGCAAAGTAGTTCAGATGAGTATCAAAGAGACTGCCGTTATTGGCGACTTGAACTAAGTCCTTACGAAGTTTTAGCCACCATTGTTTACAACTGGGATAGCCTTCTGCAGGTAGATGAGTTGGGGCAATGTCACCACGTTCGGATGCATTTTTTAAATTGCTATTAGGCGCATCTTTGAAGGTAAAACCTGGAACCGGCTGGCGGGCGTGAATCTTAGAATAATAGAGGCTTTGATAGACTTTGGAACCAAGCCATTTCAGGTCTTCTTCGCCACCGTATATTTTCAAAATCTTATCGACTTGCTCTTTATCATGAGGCTCATTGTAATAGCTGTTTCTAGCTTCTAAAAAACACTGCCGATGGAAATTGAGTGCCTGCTCACGGACTTCGGTGGGTAGATAAATTGAAATTAAGTCACCTTCAATCGCTTGTAAGCTATCAGTACAGCCTGTTACTTTCATTAAACCGTAAGTAAAGCCAGACATGAAATTTTGTAAAATTGCGAATCCTATCGGCATTTTGACAGCAGTGGTCAACACATCAGCAAAGGCTTCATCGTAAGTCGTGCCGGTATCTTTTATTGTTGATGATTTAGGCTCTTTTATAACACCACACATGGGTTTAAAGCTTAGCGCTTTTTCCTCCAAAGGAACGCAGGGATAGACAAAAATTCCGCAAATGAGGAAGGTAATTGCCAGCTCATAATGAAAGTGATTTAAAGCATAATCCGCTGCATGGTGAGTAGAACCGGCAGGGGCTAAAACATTTTTTAAAAACCGATAACCCACCATGGCAAAGCCAAGATAAAGCAGTCCTGTTTGCCATAAGGCATTAAACAGGATTTCGTATTGTTGCCAGCCAAGGTAGGTGGTATAGAGTGATAAGGGGCTAAAGACGACCATCTTAAGCTCCCTTCTGTTTTAGATAGACCGCGCCATTTTTGATGGTGGATTGCTCATGATCCTCACCTGGTAAACTTTTGGCGATTTCGTTGTTTCGCATGTCCATTAACAGGGTTAAGGTTTCAGTCATCATTTTTTTGCGCACTTCATTTTCAAAGGCTAAGGAATGAATATCATCATCGAGTTTTTTAAGGGCAAAACGCACCATAGTTAAGGCTTGTTTAAGATTTTGAACTTCCTGAACCTGTAAGCCTGCTTGCAAAATTCGGCGCATCATCATGGCCTTATCAAGCATGTTTTGAACGGCAATTTCTTCTGCTAATTTAGAAACGGTAAGGATTTGCTCTTCACGGGGCATGCGCTGAATCGAGATGATGATTTCATCAGTTATCAGGAGATTGGAAGCAGAGACCAGCTTTAGTTTTTCCTCTGTTAGTGGCCATTGCTTATCGACTAATTGCCACAGGGCTTTTGCGACATTAGAAGTGCAAGTATTGGAGCTTTCACAGTTTTGTATTAAGGCGGATAATCCAATGCCAGCTTTAGTATCATGCTTGGATTTATCAGCATCATTGCTGGCACTCACATGGATGTCACCTAAAACTTTGACTGCCCAATTAGCGGCTTCTACTGGCGTTTTCCAGCTTTGAGTCATCGGAGTGATGGCAGCCGGTTTTTTTTCATCATTTAATGGTTTTCGGTTGATAAAAACGTTATAGCCTGCAATCACCACATCATTAATGACTTTAATTGGCCGCTGATATTTTCCTCCTGCATTCCCATTTTCTCGACCGATCCAGGGCAGCCCATATTCTTCCCGTTTTTTAGCGATACTTTTGGCCGTTTGAGTCACATCAACATTTTCTGTTTTGGCGCGTTTAGCGGCTTCAAGCCAGCCCTGGCTGTCTGAAATAGACAGCATATTTTCTATTGGTGACTGGCCTTCTTCCAGAGTCATTTTCACGTCCTGGCAATCTTTTACTTTGATGGCAAATTCATTTTGGGCAAAGGCTGCAACGTTTTGCAGGACGTTGTATAAGGCTGGCATTGATTGTTGAAGTTTATAGAGGGGATAGCCAATTACTGAGCCTTTCAAGTTATCAATGATTCCACCAGGGATATTCATTACCGAATTTTTCAGATCTTGAAAGGTATTAGTAATAGAAACGACTGGATTAAAGCCACTGCAGGTAAACCCCAGTCGCCCATCGATATTGCCACCAATAGTGATGGTTTGGTCTTTATTAACAGGGGGAATGTATAAATTTGAGGAGCCGCCTAGTTTGTAATAATAATCGGAATCATTCGGTAAAAATGAACTCGCTAAAAGAGTCGTAGGCAGTAAGCAGCTTAGTAAAAGAAATTGTTTAGTCATAAAATTACCTATCGTTTTTGAGGTTCGCCCACTTTGGGAAAGGATAAATGGCCCAGGAGTTTTCCTTTGTGTTGAATACAACCCCGGTATTTTCGCCATACTACAAAGACGTAATTCCCGTTTCCTGCCTTCTCATCTTCAATGCCTGAATCACTATTTTCTGTTGGATTGATGTTGCGGTTTTCGGGATAGACTTCCTGCCAAATCACTTGTTTTTGTTCTGGGTCAAAAATGACATTGGCGACCACACAATTAGGGCCGCAGGCATTAGAGGTACTTTGGGTGACATGAAGACTGTTTTTGTTAGTGACAATGTCTACGGCATGCATGGCAGCGACTACGGATGCCCGAAATCGTGAAGGGTGAGTCACTCGCATCAAGCGTGGGATTTCATGTCCCCAAATTTGGGTTTGCGAGCCTATGTCATGGTTGAAGAGCAAAGTTGGATGAGTTGCCATATAAAGGATTTCAGCAAGTTCAGTTCTATCGGAAACAGCATCGGCTTCACTTAAATAATAAGGATAGCTAAACTTGGTTTCTGGTTTGTGGGAAAGATAAGGAATACGGTAAAGTCCTGCGGGACTGCCAATCACATCAACCACTCGTGTCCGTTCATCATTAATGTGCATGGTATTCATTTGTCCTGCATCATCGCCAAAGCCCAGGGTTGAACCTGTCGCTAACTGATAGGCTTTCTGATAAAGGGCTTGGCTTGTTTTGTTTTCAAAGATTGCTTTGGCTTCTAGCCAAGGGTTGGTGTCAGGGTGATTGGCCACTGTGACTATCAAATCAGGAAGAAATTGTTCAATAGCGGGGATAACCACTAGCTTAGGTGGAAATGTTGCTTCTGCCCAAGTGCAGCTACCAATTACTTTATAGTGGGAATTAGAAATAACTGCAGAAAATACATGCATTGCAATACCAATAGTCGTAATCGGATTGGGCGGTTTAATGCTTTCCTGGGCTTGCATTGCAGTGGATATCAACAGTAGATTACTCGTCATAAAAGCAGCCCTCCATACCTTGTTTTTGCGGTTTATTTTCCAAACGCTCGGCAATGATTTCAGCGGCTTTAAGGACGTCATGTTCTTTCTCCAGGGTAAATCGTTCTGCTTTTTCTGATTTTTCAGTCATAAGAAGGGCTAAAAGATAGCGCGGCGGAATAATGCGAAATAAACCCTGATAGCGGGAACCTAACAAGACGGCTTCGGCATACAAGCCTTTCTGGGAATCGATATCTTTGATTAAGGCTTCCTGCTCAGGTGTTAAGGTTTTGAATCGTTTAACATCGTTAATTTCTTTTAAATCCAGACCTAATAAAATCCAGGTTTCAATCAGCGATAATATTTTTGTAGCACTTTCGGAGTTCATGTCAGTGACGTTTTGGGTGATAGCAGCCAACCAAAGCCCCAACTTTCTTGCCACCTTGGCAACCAACAAGCAGATGGCAACGACAGGGGGAATTTGAAATTGAATATGAGATTCATCGATAAATAAAAAGGTAGGGCGGCTGTCGTTTTGAGTGGCCTCTGCCATGGCAAGGATTCTTGGCAGTAAGGACACCATTACCAAGGCTAGTTTCCCGGTATCCTCTTTAATGGCTGAGATATCAATATGGAAGATGTCAAAATCGCCCAAGGGTTCTGTTGGCACATTAAAAAAACGGGATTTAGCAGAATTAATGACATAACTTTTCAAGCGGTCGTGCATATCAAGAATTCGGTCTTTTTTACGCGCTACTGTTTCTTTATTCATGCGCCGTTCGAAAGCCAGAACAACGTGTTCAGTCAGCATTTGTGGAATGTCATTTTTATAGGAGGTTAAAATGGCATCGCTTAAGACTTCAATTAAAAGGGTTTCATCTGCCAAGGTAAATTGGGCTTCTTCTTTGGCATTAGCCTCGGTAATCATGGTGCGAAGTGCTAATGACAGTTCTGCAAGATGGTTTCTTGAGCCTTCATCGCAGGCTTGTTCTATCGGGGTAGCCTTGTCTGCCAAACCTGATTTTATAGCCATTATTTTTTCAGCGAGTTGTGTTGCCTGTTCTTCTGATAAATTCTCAGAAATTTCGGGAATCGCTTTATAAGCTTCACAGAATGGATTTAAAGGAACCGCTTCGCCTTTTTTATTGCTCAGTAATAATTGCCTGGTTTTTTTGCCCTGTGCTTTGGCATGAATCAACATACGGTCAAATGAATTACCCATTTCAAAAAGGATAATGCGTGCATTTTTAGTCGCCATCAGTGAGTTAATCATCCAGCCAGTAGCGACTGATTTTCCAGCACCAGAATTGGCGAACAAGGCAAGGTGGGAATTTTGACTAATAAAGTCATGGTGCAATACATCAAAAAAGACTGGCTCGCCTAAACGGTTAAAGAAAGTAAAGCAGGGTAAATGCTTAGCGCCCTGATTGCGGCCATAAACGGGTAGAAGAGCCGCTAGTTCCGAGGCATACATCAGCCTGTCATAACGTAAATATTGGCGTGCAAACTGCGGTACAAAATTAAAAGGGAGCGCATTCAAATAACTATTTAAAGGATGTAAGTCATAACAAGATGGAATCAAAGGCATTTTGGCGTCAATAAATAACTCTTTAAGCTCTTTTTCTATTTTTATGATTTCTGCATCAGTGTTTGCGCGGTAGAAAATAGCCTGATTCACCCAAAACAAGCGATTGCCCATCGACAATTCATCACGAGCGGATTTAATATCCTCTCTGACTTGCTGCGGTTTTAAGCTGGTTCCAACAACGCCTTTTTCTAAACGCATTAAATGGGCATCAAGCGCTTCATCATTGCTAAAGCTAACTTGCAGGGTATAAGTTGCTCCCTCCGGTAATTTGTCTAACAGCGCATAACGATGTTTGGGATTAGCCTGGCTTTTTTCGCGCGATAGTAACCCGATGGCTGGTGCTTCTCTTAAACCATCAACATATAAAATTCGATGTTGATAATCATCAAAGACAAAGCCTTGATCATGGCTTTTCGGTAAAGTAAAGAAGATGGATTGACTTAAGGTATAGCCTGCTGGTTTTTTATCTTTGGGGTATGGGAAAAGTTCAAGTAGTTTTTCAGGATTGGTATTGAACCATCGAACCCACCACTGATAATAATCATTGCCCCTTAGTTTTTTAAGTTGCAGTCCTGGCGATTTTAGCTTGCTTTCAATTTGTGCCATGACCTCCTGATGTTCAATCAGCGCTTGTTCTCGGGTTATCTTCAGAGTTTTGTATAAACGATAAAACAACACGCGGACTCTCCTTCGTCTCCCACGATAAGGTGCATCGGTTTTAGGATCGATGAATAAACCCTCTGGCCTTGTCATCTTGCTAAATAAATCATCAAGCCTTACAAGGTAATCTTTGGTAAAAGAGGTCTCAGCGATATTAGGCGGAATGTTTCGTTTGATGTGTTCCGTCACTGATTTTAAATTGTAGTCATCACTTACATACATTTGCATAATCCAGGGATCGTCTTTGTGCAAGGGAACCACCGTGGCAAAGGTATCTTTGATTTTATTAAATACAGATTCAAGGTGCTCAGGCGATGTGGCTTCTGCAGGAATAGAAGCCAATTCAAAACCAGAGCCAATAGAAATCCCATCATTTAAGAGAAACAGATTTTGCTCATCACAAAAATCTACAATTGCCAATTGATCCGAAAATGAAGGCTGAGGTTCTGCAAAGCGATTTTTAATCGATTTTTCCGAAATGGCGTTATTATTTTGTTCACCAGACAACCAGTTGCCAATTTGATTTAACATCGTTGCCATCCTTAATAAAGCTCAGAAGCCAGTGCGAACTGGTTTTGTTTGTAAAGAAAGAATGCGGTGGTATAGCCAGGTTTTAATAATTGCTCATCATGAATTAAGGCCACATGCGGAAAGACGTAAATTGGGATTTGCGGGTTTTCCAAAGGTTTAAATAAATGGTGAATCTCATTGGAGGCATCCCGCGTATACCCTGCATAATTAACTGCTTTGGCTGACCGTTTTACAGACCAACTGGTCATTGGCTCTGCAAGGCTTTGCTGATAAAGCTGGCTAACAGTTAAACCGCCTTCTGGGATGGCAGCAGAGCTAGCTGAAATTGATGCACAAGCGCTAAGAGCCAGTGCACTACCTAAGGCTAAAATCATGGGTAAATTGTTGTAAATGGCCATAATCTAATACTCTCCCGTTAGTTTCTTTGTCTAAGTTGATGGTTTTTGTTACATGAAATGAAAATCGATTGGGTCTTAAGCCAACACTTGCTGGCACAAATACCATGTCAAAACTGCCTTGAATGCGTTTTTCCAGCCAATCAGAGGCTTTTACAGAACTCTCAGAAGCAGCACCTCCCAAACCATAATTCCCCATGGAACCTGTGGGTGTGCTGGCTACACCATTGGCATGGGCGCTATAGCTCATTTGCCATTGAGATAAGGCATGGCCAAATCCCTTAATGCCATCGGCTGCAGCCAGGGCGGCTAATACTCTTGGTGCATTAGTGAAATACTTTCCCTTGATGCAAGGATTACCAAAGGCTGTAGTGAGATAGCCTAAGCTTTCGTTGTTGACCATATCAGCAGTCCCTGTGATTTGTTCCTTGCCAACGGTTACAAAATGACCGTCATCAAAAACAAAAAGAGCAGAGGTTACATAGGCTCGTACACAGGAGATGTTATCGAGGAATGAACCCACACCAATGCTAAAACCCATGACTTTCATTCCCGAAATATTGGGTGGTAACGCAATCCCATTAGCGGCCATTAAATCTCCGCGGTTGATGATTGCTGAAAAGGGAAATAAGGGCTGCATTAATTTTCCTTCGACAGGAACCTCGCCAATCAGGGCTGAGAGCAAAGTCGTTCGGCCAAGATCAGACCCTGCAGGCATAGTGTAATAAGGAATTGATTTTTTAGGTTTCGCTTGTGGTGCTTCTGCTTTGGTTAATTGCTTGCCCTTTTCTTTTAATCGTTCCCAATAAGCTATTTCCGTGTGATTGTTTTCTTGTTTCATCAATAAGAGATCGATGTCTTTAATGTTATTTTCTTTTTTTGAACTAGCTGGCCTTTCCTCTTTGAGCGCATAAGGTTGGCTTTTAAGGCCTGCAATTTCTTCTTTCAAAGCCTCTAATTCTTTGTTGTTGGTTGGAGGCGCTACTGTGGAATTTTTTTCTAATTCAAGGGCTGCGAGTTTCTTTTCAGTTTCCTGTAATCGGGCTGCCACATCTCGAATGTTGTCGTTAAATTGGCTTGCGATTGCTTCATTGAGATTATTTGGATTTATTTTCTTTTCTATAGGGGGTTGTGATGATTTACTATTCATGAAAGTTAAGAAAACCACCGCAACTACAGCACCTGTCAGTACTTTTAATCCAGCATTTTTTTTCATCGAACAAACTCCCGACTAGTTGCCAATGCATTCGCAAAAGGCCGGTCTGAAATTAGAAATACGGTAGTGCTGTCTTCACCGCCTCTGGGTGCTAGCGTGTTGCCAGGATAAAAGGTGGCCGTCGTCCAATTGCCAAGCATCAGGCGAGGATCAACGATGACTTCTTTGTTCAAACCATTTTTAAGCTCGACTGCTGTTACATAGAGTCCGCCGCCATGCCATGAAATCAGAGGACGTGCTTCTATATTGGCGCCATAGAACAGCATAATTTGCCGCCTGGTTTGCATAGGTTGACGACTCACTCCTTCTGGAATTACTAATAAGCGTTGCGGTGCATAGAGGGATTGAATGGCAAAACGGGTCAGTGTAATGACATTGATGTCAAAACTACTTGTCTTGTTACTGGCTTTTTCTTCTTCCTTGTTTTCAAGCAAGATTTCTATAGGTTTATTCGCAGCGATTTTTTCTTTAGCAGAGAGATTCAAAATCAC
Organism: Tatlockia sp.; assembly: GCA_013697955.1. GTDB lineage: Bacteria > Pseudomonadota > Gammaproteobacteria > Legionellales > Legionellaceae > Tatlockia. The sequence goes on from JACCVV010000080.1 coordinate 10,302, forward strand.
GACTTCACCCTGCGGCATGAGTTGAACTAAAAGCCGTTTGTTCGTGAAGGGCTTTTTTCCTTTGAGGTATAAGGTATCCTGAATTTTAAGAATGGCGATATTGCCGTTCGATTCGTTATCAACAATTGAAATTGCTTGTGGAAAATGAATGAGTCGTTCTTCGCTTAGCGATAAATCGATAGGGATAGGGGTTTTATCCCATAAGACGTGTTCAGCATTGAAGGCGAAGGTTTGAATGCTCAGACTCATCAGAGCGACTAACCATTTAAATTTTTTCATGTTGCTTCTCCAAAGGCGTAGCGAGTAAATCGTTAACCAGTTTTTCAGGTTGGGTATAACCATCGAGGGCTAATTGAAAGGGATTTTGCAAACGGGATAAGGTCACTTTGACGACTCTTAAGCGATACTCCACCACCTTGTCGGCAATGACCATGGGACTGTCGTCTTTCAATCGTTGGGTGATGCGCAAAACCAGACGTACCTCCCAGATATTGTTGCCTAATATTTTTACATCAGCGTCTTCCATAAAACGATAAAGGCTTGCTATCTGGACTCGGTTAAAGAGTTGAGCGTCTTTATAAGCATGGAGTGTATTGTTCATCAATTCTTGATGGCGAGGGGTGAAATAGTAATGAAAGCCAGCCAGATTGCTAGCAAACTCCGCTTTGCCCACCTTTGACCAAGTGTACAAAGTGGGCATTAGCGTGGCTGCAAAGCCTTGTACGTACTCCTTTGAAATCTGGTTTTCTTTGATAAGGCCGCCATTTGCAGCCATGCTCGGTGTTAGCCAAAATTCATAGCGTCCAGGCAGTTTAATGAGAGTAAAAATAAGCCCCACTACAATTAGAAAGAGTGTTGCTACAAAGGCTAAGAGCAAACGATTGATATGATTTAAACTGTCGATTTTTTTCCAATAACTAAACATGTGAGCTACCTATTCGTTTGGATTTTTGCCATAAGCCTTGATAAGAAAGATAAGGAGAACGCCTAAGACTCCAGCGAGCTAGGTACAATAAGGTATTCTTCATGAGATAGCCTTGTGGTTTTCCTGCTTTAATTCGAGAAATTTGTTTTGGGCAAAGAGTGATAGACAAGACAAAACCCACCAAAAAACCGATGCATCCTGAAGCAAGGGGGAAATCAAAACTCCAACCAAATAGAGTGAATAAAAGGCTTATCAGTGGTGTAGTACTAATCACAATCCAAAATAGTTCTCGAAGGCTCAATCCTTTATAAGCTTCGTAATCATGGGATAGGTGGCGTGAGGATGGTTGATTCATGATATTTTAAACTTGGTTATCATGGTGTAACCGACGTAGCCCGCAACGATGCTTATAGCAAGATAAGTTATTCCCATCACTGCAAAAGTACCGAAGGCCACCATCGAACCGTCATTTTTCTTCGATTCCTCAATACCATGCTGCACAGTAGTAATAAATTTAATGAAGCTGAAAACCGCTGCGATGAAAAGCAATAAACTTAAGCCTTGCCTGACATAATTAGCCGTGACACTCATCAAGCTTTTAGAGCCATCGCTGATATCGTCACTATTTGCAATTCTTGGAAACCAGTTGTCGGCAAAAAGGATGGGCGCATAGTTCATCGAGATGAGAGCTAAGCTTATTTTTTGTACTAGATTGTTCATAACTAATTTCCTTTAACGATTAAAATAAGAATAAAAAGACAAAGGCCAATAACGAGGCGTACCAGGCGAGAACCAAGAAGAAGCAGAAAACTGTCTTGTTCACGTTGCGCATTGCCCATGAAATGATTGATGCTCCAGATGACTGCGATAATGACCATCATGATGGCAACAAAGCGGATGCAAGATGAAAAGGTTACCGCTGCAGTATTGCCTGCTGCTTGTTTAAAATAGATTGCAAAATTCTTGGCCATCTCAGGTTTGTTCATTGTTATTTACCTACAAAATCAAGTGCTAATGGCTTGATAGTCTTAGGTTCGATTGCTGGTTTGTTGATGTAATTAATCAGGGCATTACGAATAGTTAATAAATCTCCACGAAGGCCCGGGTGCATTTTCCCATCAGCCCCTTCAAAGGAGTCGATGTGCAACTGGATGCGAGAGTTAGGCACAATTTCGGTTTTTGCTTCATCAAGCAATGGCATGATGGCATTGACTTGGTTAATAATTCGTACCATGGTTTGATTTAAAGCAGCCTCTGAGGCTTGTGCTGTTAAACTGGTTAAACCCATTGAGATCACAAAAATTAAGCGTTTCATTTATTCTCCTTACCAATATTTTTTAAAACGGCTAGCAGCAATGGATATGACAAATCCAAGTAAGATGCTGGCTGGGATAAAGATGAGAGTGGGTAAAGTCACGGGAAGAATTAACCAAAAGGTTAATAGGGCTAACAGACTCTGTTTGAAATAACGGTTGACCTGATGAAAAACATAGGTCGATTCGCGTCCTAAGGAAGCGGTGCGAATTGCGCGTTGGCTTAAACCATCGACAAGACCTGCGACAAGGGCTAAAGCAAATAAAGGCAGGCTTCTTAGAAAGATTAGCAATTTGATAGTGATTACATAGGTGGTGAGCCTGGTGATTGCTATGACTCTCCTTGCCAGAGTTCCTAATTCTTCACTGATGGTATTCAGTGTGAGATCGTCATCTGATTTCACTTGAGCTAATTTATCTTTGATAAAAGACTTGGTTTTACTCAGTTGTCTTGTCAGGGTTTGAGTAGGAAGTTGAGATTCCCAGGCTTTGAAACGTTCTATAAGAGAATTGGTATTGACAACGGTTGTTTGTTGCTTTGCCAAGTGATAAAGAAAATGCCATGCCTTATCAAAGCCTAATAATCCCCAAAGACCTAGGACTGAAATCAATAAAAGGAGCCAGCTTAAAAAAACAATGAGGATTAAACTCATGATTCGTTTTTTTGTTGGTCTTGGGAATTGTCTAGTCATTGCCATAACCTGTCCTTATAAAAAATCAGCGGGTAATGGTTTTCTTTGAGCAAGGTCATTAAGTCATCGACATTGGCGGGCAGCAAAGGCATTTTGGTGAGTTGTTGTAAGGCATGTAGACGGTTTTCGTCTTTGATATTAGTAACAAAACCCATTGCCTTTATTTTTTCCAATTGCTCTGCATGCTCCTTTAGCCATCGGTAGGAAAAATCATCACCACCGACAATAAAAAGAGGATAGGAAAACTCAGCAAATTCAATTTGACGAGCAGTTACTCTTCCCTGAGTTACCCTGCTGATTGCGGGTAATCTTGCATCCAGTTTTTCTTCAAGTTTTAGTGATTCGGTAGTGATTGCCTCGGGTTTAAATTCAGCGAACTGGTAAGCGTAACAAGAACCAATCAGAAGCAAGCTGCCTAATAGAGAGAGTCTTTTCATACTTAAAATCTCCCTAGATCAACGATAGCGGATTGACCCTTTCTAACGAGCAATAACAAAGGTGATTTTTTCTTGGGAATAGTAATTGCCTGATAATTAAGATCACCGGCTCGAAGTGTTATTCGTCCACTGTTTACTAACTGTTTAGAGATCTGGTTTTTGTTTGCCCATAGTTGAATTGCTTCAAAATCACTGTCTAACAACATGAGGTGTAGTGTGGTGTTTGGTGTTGCTTCTATTGCCTCTTGCAACAGCATGAGAATGGTTTCAACGGCATCCTCTTGCTTTATAAAAAAATAAAGAATTTCGCCTTGCTGTAATTGAACGGGTTGATGGGCATAGGGCGAAAATGGCGCAGGATCAAAATTACCGACTACAGAGACATTGCTAAACAGTTTGTTGTAGGCTTTATAAAAGGCATTATTCCAGGCAATATTTTTTGATACTTTCTGAGCTTCTTGCCTAGCCGCAAGTTCAGCTAAATGATTGCGTTCTGCTTCATTTCGAGCATTGAGTCCGAGAATATCTAGAGGCGTTTGTTTTAAACCCTCATAGTAAATTTTGCTGCGGTTTTGCATCAGAAAAACATAGCGTTTTTCTTCTTCGCTAGTTAGCTCCCATACTTTGGCCTCATGCAGCTGCTGCTCAGTTAATATTAGCCTATTGGGATCTTGAGAGCTGGTGATATCGTCTTCATTGATTAAAATCCCTGTTTTGGCCAAGGTTGAATCCTGATTTGCCAAGGGACTTAGCGTTTGTGTTTGAATGTCCGGGATTTTCCATCCAGCATGAGCTGAATGGACAAGGACTAAGACAATCGCAGGGAGAAAGGGCTTAAGCATGTTTATCTCCTGTAATCGCCACATGCTCTTCATTTTTATTTTTAAATACCACTTTCTGTTTGCTAAAGCTCAAATCGACTACAGTCCACCCAGCTAAACTATCGTCTTTTTCTAAAAGAATTGTTTTAAAGTTAAAGCTCACGCTTACAACCGGAACTTGTTGTACAACATCGATGCCGATTACCTTAAAGGGCAGAGCGGAAGTAGGCAGAAATTTCATGGGATGTTGTTTCTCATCCAGTAACTGCAAAGCTTGCCCAATCGTGTTGAGCTTTTGTTGTAGTTGGAATTGCCTCTCGTCAAATTGTTTATCCGATTTGTTATGGAGTTGATGAAGAAACTCACGAAGCGCATTGACCTCATGCTTCAGTGGGTCAAGATCAATGATGGCTGCTGGTTGGATTAATTTGGTGTTAAGTGCCGAAAATTGCTGGAGAAGCTCCTGATTGTTTATTTCAATGGGAGGGGGATTTGTTTTAAAAAACAAAAATAACAAAATAAAGCTGTTTAAGAGCGCCAGACTTAAGAATTTATAATCGAGTTGTTTCATGCGACTTTCCTCGGATTAATGCGTTTAAAATTAATTTCACGCAAGAGAGGATCTGGAATGACTTCAAATTCATGCATGCCGACCAGTACACGCAACCCATCCTGGACAGTTAAAGGGCCAAGATTGCGGTCTATCTGTGGCAAAGGTTGCGCTAACAACATGGTTAGACTTTCAGGTTGTTTATCAGAGGCTGCCAAATGAAACCCTGAAAAACGCAGCCAGCTTGTAAGTGCCTCACCAATTGTTTTTATTTCTTGACTAAAATGAATCTGTTGGACCGCCAGCAAGGGATTAACCTGCGCTGGCTGGGGTTGATTGGCTACGGTTGCATAGCGGTTTATCTGAGTCATATTTGCACTTTGGGCTGAAAGGGCGACAAAGACTAACAAAGAGGTTAATGATAGATTTATGGAGCGACTCATAGCTTTTCTTTCTCCGTTTGAGGTAGAGGGTTTGCCTGTTTTCTAAAAAAAATTTCTTTTCTATCCACATCAATATGCGCTGGTGCTTTAATACCTAAGGCAACGATGCCTTTGCCTTGATAAATCACCTTGATCTGGATTTGTCCTTTATCAATCAAGATTTCTTCACCGGTTCGCCTTGTTAATATCAATGTCATTTTTTTCCCCTTAGTTAGTTTTTCATCTTTAAAGTGTTTTTTATTTTTTTTAATTCGGCTTTTGCTATATCAGGATTACAGCCTTGGTAAGGCTCCTCCTTATAAAAATAATTATTTCTTTTTAACTGCTTGCAGAGTTCAATGAATTGCGAAAGAGTAGGCGGCATTTCTCGATTTTCCAGGCATTTGTTAATCGCCTCATCGATGATTTTTTCGTCAAATTCATGCAGCGCTTGTGACCATTCATCGCGTGCAAAGTTTGAGTAAAATTCATTTTTGTACTGGCTTCGCCAGATGTGTCCGTAAAAAATCGAAAACTTCAAAAAAATTTTGTTGACCTGCTCAATGCGGTTTCCAGAGTTTTTGGAATTCTGAGTCGCTAAAGTTTCTTGCTTCACAGGGCTTTGCAGGATTTGTTTCATCGATTGCATGTTCATACTCCTTCGTTTCTCTAACAATTGTTGTTTCCCAGCATCTTTGCGTTAGCCAATTTGCTGGATATTTCCAGGCAGGAACCCAAATACCATCCTGGAGTTGCTGGTGGTAAAATTTAATTTGCGCGGCTAAACCAGCCATGATTCTGTGTACTAAGGTTTGAGAAGGGTTTAGTTTTTTAAACACCTCAAAGGCGTTTTCTTTTTCTTTTTTCTGAGGGTAAAGATCCCAAAACGCATCAAAGTTTTTTAATAAAAAAATAAAAAAATAATTATTATTATTTTGAGGGGTGGCTAGTTGAGGCGGTTGTGATGTGTTGTGTTTTAAGGCTTCATTGCCATAATTTATTGATTTTTCGATATTTATTTGGCTCGCGTTTATGGCTGAATCATCCTGTGGCTTTATGGTGGGTTTATTTCGGACAAAATCGTGCAGATCCAGAAATAAACACCGCAAAATAAGCTTTCTCTCCAAGGATTGAATGACAATAACTCCCGCTTTCTCAAGCCCCTTTAAGGCACGGCGCAATTGATCTTTGCTGGGACTGCCACTTTGAATACCCGAATGAGGTTCGATATACAAAGCTTCACTTAAAGATTGATAACTAATCCCCCGGCGAATGCCTACTATTCCGGTTTTATAATCAACGAAGGGTTTGATTCCTTGTAGATAGGTTAATTGTTGTAGCCAGGGTAATCCCCTTAATACGGAAAGTTCTTTTTGATTAATAATCATAAATTCCATAAATCCCATCCTCTTTGTTTTAACGCCACTTATTGGAAACGGCTCGTGCTTTATAATTAATTTTATGGTTTAATGTCGCTGTGATTGAAAACAATAAAACACATTCAGTGTTTAAAAATTAATTATATAAATCAATCCGTTTTTGATCAATAGTTTTTTTGAAATATTTTTAGAAGGAACGTCATGGATATTAGAGAACAAATAGGAAATCGTATTACCAAGTCACGAAAGAGTTTAGGTATTACTATCAAAGAACTAAGCGCAAGAACTAAAGCACTTTCGCCTGCAAGAATCAGTAATTGGGAACAAGGCACACGAAGCCCTGGTCCTATGGAGGCAAAGGTGCTGGCAGAGCATTTAAATGTGTCCGCTTCCTACCTGTTGTGTCTTACCGACAAGCCCCAGGGTGAGCTGGCTTTAAATAGCGAAAACGGCATGCGCTACATCCCGGTATTGAGCATGAAAGACTCAGTGCATATAAAAGAAATACTCGGCCAAAATTCCTTTGCGTTTGAGAAAACAGTAGTAGTGGATTGCTTTAATAAATTCAGTAAAAATCCTCTCTTATTTGCTGTAATTGTTGAAGACAACAGCATGCAGTCTGAATTAAATCCTGGCGATGTGGTTGTCGTGGATGGTGAGTCGGCACCCAAACCGGGAAATTATGTTCTCACGTACTTAAGTCAGAAAAAACAGACGGTTTTTCGTAAATACGGGGAAGCGGAAGGCTGTCTTTTTCAGCTTTTAGCTAATAGTGAATTATGGGCCACGGTGAGTGTTAAACAGCAAGATGAAGCCGAAATTATTGGGGTTGTTGTCGAAATTAGAAAATATATGGGATAGGTCTTGGATGGCAGAAAACTGTGATTAGTAATTAAAAAGCTATGGCCAACTAATTGGCCATAGTAGAAATTAATCACTAAATGCAACTAAAAATAACTTCGCCAGACGATCTACAGAGTCAGAGGTAAAAAACGCTCTTCCTTGATGAACTTCAACTAACCTGTTGATAGGCAATTCAAGCAGTGTTGCTATTTTATTAATATCCACTTGGGTAAATTTTAATAGCGCTTCTATCCAGATTTTTTGTTTGTATTGGTTTTTTGTAAAATCAAATCTGATTTTTGGTTCACTAAACTCTACGATACAACTCATTCATGACTCCAATTATTAACTTATACTTATTGTTTTATTTTTGGCAACTAAGCTAAAAGAACGGCACTAAAGGCAATTCTTTAACATGATATTTGTATTAATTTTTTAATTCAATATAAATTAACAATTTTATTGTTAATTTGAGGAGGCGGGTATCTATAAGAGGTGAATAGTTGGAAAATGTATGTAAGTTAGGACTTTTCTCCTAAATTAACAAACCATCACCAAATAAAATTAATTGCATTGTTATCAGTTAATGAAATCATGGCTATTCAGCGATAGAAATCTCTTGATGTAAAGTGATCACCATCGAGTCAACAAGAGGGGGAATCAGATTATCAAAAGCTTCTTTAATATGGGGGGCTTCACAGTGAAAATCAAAGGCTTTCTGATCTTTAAACTTATCAATAAAAGTAAACATATTGGGGTTTTCCGGGCTTGAATGCAATTGATAACTAATACAGCCAGGCTCACTTCTTGACGGTTTAATTAGACTTTGCAGTACTTGAAGTAACTTATCTTTTTGGCCTTCTTTCGCTTCAAGATGAGCGATGCAGACAATTTCATTACCTGTATTTGTGTTCATGCTTGCCTCTCTTAATTAGCTCTTTTCTAATAAACATATTACCTTTTAACATGTTTCTTGTTATTATAAAGCTCTTTTAATTTATAACAAGATGTCTATTTTTATACCGAAGTACGGAACAAATATCATCTTGTTAAAAGAAAAGCAAATGATCAAAGAAATTATTTATGAGAAATCATCGCCGGAGGCTCGGGGCAAACGAGTTCGGCGTTTGCGAAACATGGCTAACCTTTCTCGACAACTAATGTGTCAAGGAGAGGAATTTAAGCTTGATACTCTTATCGGTTGGGAACTCGCAAGGCATGGGGGATTGACCGAAAAAGGCGCTTTAAAACTGATTAATCGTCTGGCTAGAGAAGGGGTGAGCTGTAGCGTTGAGTGGCTTATGCATGAATTAGGTACAGGTCCTAAAATAATCGCTAACTTTGTTTCTACAGAAGAAAATTTACCTAAAAAATCTACAATAGCAAAAAATGAAGATAAATATATTATTGAAGAGCTATTGTTGTTTAAAAAGCATAACCAGGACTCTATTGAGCTGCATGTACCTGATAATTGCATGGCACCAGTTTACAATAAAGATGATTATGTAGCTGGGATTAAGTGTTATCAGGATAAATTCCAATCAATCATAGGCTTTGATTGCATCGTTCGACCTTCTGAAGGTGAAATTTTATTACGGCGCTTAATTAAAGGGAATGTACTTGGTCATTATACCTTGCTTCCTATTAATTTTAGTAGAGAACAGTCCCCAGTGATTTTGATAAACGTCAATCTTGTTTTTGCTGCACCTGTTATTTGGCATCGAAGAAAAATGCCTGTTTAACCTTTTATTTTTGCAGGTAATTTTTATGCGAAACTATTCGGCAGTTATCCAGTTGATATAGAGAACTATTTTTTATCAAAGCATAACGAAAATCTTTAGAACCTGGCAGTTCATTTCCCTGATGTAAATAAGGCTCCCACCCCGCTGCAGGAATCTTGTAATCCGCAGGATTAAAGAAAAAGGGGAGTGCTTTATCTTTAAGTAATCTTAATACTGTTTCAGGGGTATCTTGATTAATTGCTATATCAAAGTAACTTTCTATTTCCTGATCTGACTTAATCACCAACCATGATGGTTTGCTATTGAAATCAAGTAATAGCATGCTGCCAGAATTATCTAATAGATAATACTCAGAAAATCCTCCATCACTGATGAGGTCAGCAATTTTATTTCCATGATTTTGTTTAAAATATTCTGATCTTTTACATAATTCATTAAATAACAAGGAAGATGCTTGTTCAAAATAAGTTAGCTGAGCTTTCTGGATAACCTTATTTAAATCGGTGTTCATATCCTGCGAATCTTTAATAATAAAATAATCTATATGCTTATTGTTAAATAACTGAACTGCCTTTTGATGATCCGCTTCTGCAGTTAACATGATTTTAGTAATTGGAAGATGCGCAATTTGTTCACATAATTCTGCACCATTAAGATTAGGCATGGAATAATCAACAATCACTGTCGAAATAAAAGAAAATCGTAGCTCGTTATAAATTATTTTGTATAAATTATAAATATCACCTTCAGGTGAGCATTCATTATCCTGCAGATCGCGGACAGTTTTTTGAATGAGATCATTAATGTGGGTGCAATTTAGCAGTAATTCTAAAGCTTGCTTTGGTTTATCACTAAGAACAACCGGAATGCGGTTATGAATTTGTAAACTTGTCAACGATAAAAAAACCGGATCATCATCAATGAACAATACGGTTGTAGGAAAATACAATAATGCTTTTATTGAATGTTGGCTCATAAATATCTCTTAATGATTAGGAAATGAAAGAACAAATTCTGTAAAGTCACATCCTTGTTCACGACATAAAATATCGCCATTTAGCGCATGCATTAATCGTTTACAAAAAAATAATCCCATGTTGATATATGAATGTTGGATGCCATAGAGGGGATCAAACAAATACTGCATCTCATCGTTGCGGATCCCTAAGACAATATTTCCAATATGAAGAGAATGATTATCAATGCTTGTTTCAGAGAAAATACTTATATCTTCTTGCCGTGCATACTCAACTTTATAAAGAATAAACTGTAAGAGGTTCAAGAAGAGATTTACCATAAGTGGTTTAACCCCTTGAAAGGGGAAATCGTTAAGGCTAAAGGCAGCATTTTTTAAAAGGGCATAAGCTTCATTATATTTATAAGGAAATTGCTCAATTGCTGTGTGTAAACAATCTTTAATCGAGCATTTATTTAAAATCAGTGAATCTGCGTTAAATTCTGACAAATTGGTTATGAATATGTTTAATTGGCAATCAGCATTAATGGCAGCTTTTTCAATGAGTGCTATGGATTTGGTAAGAAGCTCAAAGTGTTTTTTTGATATTTCGGGAACCTCCAACCCATGTAAAGAGGCTATTTGATAGGCATCCATCAATAAGGGTAAATAACTTTGGACGCCGCCGATCCCAGATTTTATGGCTGCAAAAGAAGATTTTAAATCATGGCCAAAATTTTTACTTAGGGCATCAAGATAATGTAGATTTGATTGTTCTTGTAACAAATTCATTTTTACACCTTTATTGAGTTGCAAATTTTATCATGACAAATAAATACTAGAAAATAGAGGTTGCTGATGTATTTCTGTGTTTTGTGATCTAATTGTAAATTTATTGGTTATAATAAATTCAATATGGTATTAAACTTTTCATATTGATAATATGAGAAAATCAAGAAATACGGAATTTTTAAGGTCACTATTTTATCGACAGACAAGGTAAGCTCTACTATCATTACCATTTCATGGTTCCTTCCTTTAAGGATAAAGAATGGATATAAATGACAGAGGCAAAATTGATGATTCGAGAAATGAGTTAACAGAATTAATTCATTTCATAAGGACGCCGATTGCAGCAATAAAAATGGGATCTGAGATTCTAAAAGAATATTTCCCTATTCTGGTGGAATCATATAAAAACTCTGGAGAACAAAGATCAAACGAAAAGATGATTGGCGATGAAAAAATGGATAAATTATCTGCAATTATAAATAACATCCTGATTGAGGCTCACCGAATTAGTGACTATACAAAGAAGATAGAGGACAATGTAGCAATTCAACAGGGATCACAGCAATAAAGGATCCAAAACTTGTAGAGGAAAAAGGATGGAAAAGGGTTTTAAGGGCTTTCAGTTCAATTCTAAAATAATTTTAGTCGATGATAATGAATCTTTTTTAAATAATTTAAGTTTTGAGTTGGGAAATAATTACGCAATTGATACCTATAATGATCCTCAAAAAGCACTAGACGCTCTTATCTCCAATTACGAGTCTAATGTTGTTTCAATTACACAAAATTTCCTGGTTGAAGTAGAGAACGAAGATGATGTCTATTATTCTGTCGATTTTCCTAAAATTAGTCGTCTCTCTGAAAATGGAAATAAAAAGGATACTATCAGTGTTGTTATAGTGGATTATTCTATGCCCTTAATAAATGGGATAGAGTTTTGTCAAAAAATAGCACACCTTCCAGTTCTTAAAATTATGCTAACAGGCTATGCTGATTTCAGAATCGCAGTCGATGCATTCAATCAGGGAATAATAGACAGATTTCTTGTTAAAGATACTGAATTTATGCTGGAAGAGATCATTGGGGAAGTTAATGCAATGCAAGGACTTTTTTTTGAAAAGCTTTCTTACCCGCTATTAACCTGTTTTTCGGCAAAAAAAGAAACACTTGTGAGATCAATAGAATTTACTGACCACTTTGAAAGAGTAATTAAGGAATTAAATGCAAAAGAGTTTTATCTGTTAAACCCCTTGGGATCTTATTTGCTGATTAAACAAAACGGTTCAAAATTTTATTTTATAGTTTTATTGGAGAGTCATCTGGAAGAGTTTATAGATCTTGCCAAAGATATGAGCGCTGATCCTGAGTTAATCAACAAAATGATAAAAAGAACTCACGCACCTATTTTTATTGATGAAATTGATTATAGAATGCCTGTTTCCGATTGGGATTGTTTATTGCAACCTATAAAAAGACTAAATAGTTACTATTATTGCATTTTATCGGAAGAACA
>JACCVV010000090.1 GCA_013697955.1 Tatlockia sp.
TTGTGTGTTTGATGACATCAATAATTTACAGAGGAACCACCATGGCAATTGCAGAAGCTAAACCTCAACAATACTCGCATGCTGAGAAAAAACGATTTCGCAAAAGCTTTGGTAGACAAGCAGATAAAATGGAAATACCCAATTTGCTTGAAATCCAGCTAAAATCATACAGAGATTTTCTACAAACAGATTCTAAAATTAGTGAACAACAGAATACAGGCCTACACGCCGCATTTTCATCCGTATTTCCCATAGAGAGCTTTTCAGGGAATGCAAGACTTGAGTATGTTAGTTATAGATTAGGTGAATCTGCCTTTGACGTACGTGAATGTAAACTACGTGGGCTCACATACTCTGCCCCATTACGTGTCAAAATTCGACTAATTGTCCTCGATAAAGATGCCCCTGGAGAACCAAAACCTATCAAGGACATTCGTGAGCAAGACGTATTCATGGGAGAAATTCCTTTAATGACTGACGTTGGTACTTTTGTAATCAATGGTACTGAACGTGTTGTTGTTTCTCAATTACACCGCTCTCCTGGTGTCATATTCGAACACGATAGAGGGAAAACACACTCCTCTGGTAAATTGCTCTATTCAGCGCGGATTATCCCATATAGAGGTTCTTGGTTAGACTTTGAGTTTGATCCCAAAGATTGTGTCTTCGTGAGAATTGACCGCCGAAGAAAATTACCCGTAAGTATTCTGCTACGTTCTTTAGGATACGAAACCGAAAGCATTCTAGCTGAGTTTTTTGAATCTACCGTTTGCCAACTCAGAAATGGTGAATTTCATATTAATCTAATTCCTTCAAGATTACGTGGCGAAATGGCATCTTTTGATATTGCTGTTCCTGAAACAGGTGAATTAATTGTTGAACAAGGACGCCGTATCACTGCTCGACATATTAAGCAAATGGAAAAAGGTAATATGCAGGATCTTGTAGTTCCGCGTGATTACTTGATTGGTAAAACCTTAGCGAAAAATATTGTAAACACTGAAACAGGCGAAATACTGGCTCATGCAAATGAAGAAGTAACAGCAGACTTGCTAGATCAGCTTGCACAAAATGGAATTCTTAGTTTTGAAACTATTTTTACTAACGATTTAGATCATGGTTCCTATATTTCTGATACTTTAAAAATTGATCCTACTGCTAGCCAGCTTGAAGCACTGGTTGAAATTTATAGAATGATGCGTCCAGGTGAACCACCTACAAAAGAGGCAGCTGAAGCTTTATTCAAAAATCTCTTTTTTGCTGAAGAAAGATATGACTTATCAACAGTAGGTCGAATGAAATTTAACCGTCGTGTCGGCAGAAAGGAAGATACAGGTCCCGGAACATTAACTAAAGAAGATATTCTGGCTGTTATCAAGACCCTTATTGATATTAGAAATGGTATTGGGATGGTCGATGACATCGATCATCTAGGAAATCGACGTGTAAGATCTGTTGGTGAGATGGCAGAAAATCAATTCCGTGTAGGATTGGTCAGGGTTGAGAGAGCAGTCAAAGAACGCTTGAGCTTGGTGGAATCTGAAAACCTGATGCCACAAGATTTGATTAATGCTAAACCAGTTTCTGCAGCAGTAAAAGAGTTTTTCGGCTCAAGTCAATTGTCACAGTTTATGGATCAAGTAAATCCTCTTTCTGGCGTAACTCATAAACGCCGTGTCTCAGCGCTTGGCCCAGGTGGTTTAACACGTGAAAGAGCTGGTTTTGAAGTTCGTGACGTTCATACCACCCATTATGGTCGTGTTTGCCCAATTGAAACACCTGAAGGTCCAAATATTGGATTAATCAACTCGCTATCTGTTTACGCTAGAACTAATGACTATGGATTTATTGAAACTCCATGCCGAAAAGTTATTGATGGTCGGGTAACAGACGATATTGAATATCTTTCTGCAATTGAAGAAGTCGATCAATACATTGCCCAATCAAGTGTTGCTGTTGATGATAATGGCAAAATACTTGCAGATCTGGTTCCCTGCAGGCACCAGAATGAATTTTCACTGACAACTCCTGATAAAATCAATTTTATGGATGTTTCACCCAAGCAGATTGTATCTGTTGCAGCATCTTTGATTCCATTTCTGGAACATGATGATGCGAACCGGGCATTAATGGGTTCTAACATGCAACGTCAGGCTGTCCCTACCCTAAGATCTGAAAAGCCTTTAGTCGGTACTGGGATGGAACGTACTGTAGCTTCTGATTCCGGTGTATCAGTTGTTGCAAAAAGAGGTGGTATAATTGATCTCGTTGATGCATCAAGGATTGTAGTAAGAGTCAATGATGATGAAACCACGGCTGGTGAAACAGGGGTGGATATTTATAATTTAACTAAATATTTCCGCTCAAACCAGGACACCTGTATTAATCAACGACCAATTGTTTCAACTGGCGATCGTATACAACGTGGCGATGTCCTAGCTGATGGACCTTGTACAGATATGGGTGAGCTCGCATTAGGTCAAAATTTACTTGTTGCCTTCATGCCGTGGAATGGCTACAACTTCGAGGACTCGATTTTAATTTCAGAACGTATAGTTCAAGAAGATAGATTTACCACAATTCATATCGAAGAGCTTACTTGTATAGCTCGAGATACCAAATTAGGTACAGAAGAAATAACTTCAGATATACCTAATGTTGGGGAATCTGCCTTAGCAAATCTTGATAACTCTGGTGTTGTATACATCGGTGCTGAAGTTAATGCCGGTGATATCCTGGTAGGAAAAGTTACGCCAAAGGGCGAGACTCAATTAACACCGGAAGAAAAATTACTTCGTGCAATATTTGGTGAAAAGGCATCTGATGTAAAAGATACTTCCTTACGTGTGCCATCAGGTATGAACGGAACTGTTATCGATGTACAAGTATTCACTCGAGATGGTTTAGAAAAGGATGAGCGCGCAAAAAGTATTGAGGAAGAACATTTAGCACGTGTACGTAAAGATTTGATAGATGAGCGTAGAATCCGCGAAGAAGATATCTATCATCGTGTGCATACTTTGTTATTGAATAAAACCGCTACAGGTGGACCAGGGAGTCTTAAACCTAATTCGCAAATCACCTCTGCTTATCTAGAAAAAATTGATAGAGAAAAGTGGTTTGACGTAAGACTGACTGATGATGCTATCAGCCAACAGTTAGAACAATTGTCTAAACAGCTTGAGCTTTTAGGCAAAGAAATGGAAAAACGCTTTAATGATAGCCGAAAAAAGATTATTCAAGGTGATGATCTTGCACCCGGTGTTCTTAAAATTGTTAAAGTATACCTCGCTGTTAAAAGACGCATTCAGCCGGGAGATAAAATGGCTGGACGACATGGAAATAAAGGGGTTATTTCAATTGTTGTTCCAGTAGAAGACATGCCGCATATGGCAGATGGTACTGCTGTTGATATCGTACTAAATCCACTTGGCGTACCTTCGCGTATGAATATTGGTCAGGTTCTTGAAACTCATCTAGGGTTAGCAGCAAAAGGGTTAGGTCAACGAATAGCTGATCTTTTAGATTCTAAGAGCACAACTGCTCAGGTACGTGATTATTTAGGAAAAATTTATAACCACGATGGTCAAGAGCGCGTTCGTCTGGATAGTTTAGATGATAACGAACTCTTGCTTCTTGCAGACAATTTGCGAGCTGGTGTTCCCATGGCAACCCCTGTTTTTGATGGTGCTAATGAAGCTGAAATCAAAGCGATGCTTGAATTAGCTGGTATGCCTTCTGATGGTAAAACAACTTTGTATGACGGTCGTACCGGTAGACAATTTGATAATCCAGTGACAGTTGGTTATATGTACATGCTCAAATTGAACCACTTGGTTGATGATAAGATGCATGCTCGTTCAACAGGTTCCTACAGTTTAGTTACCCAACAACCACTAGGTGGTAAAGCCCAGTTTGGTGGTCAGCGGTTTGGGGAAATGGAAGTGTGGGCGTTGGAAGCTTATGGTGCTGCTTATACGTTACAAGAAATGTTAACTGTTAAATCAGATGATGTCGGAGGACGCACGAAGATATATAAAAATATAGTTGATGGTGACCATCGAATGGATCCTGGCATGCCCGAATCGTTTAACGTACTGTTGAAAGAAATAAGGGCCCTGGGTATAGATATTGAACTGGACCACGACTAAAGTTCGGCGATGAGTTCGACTAAATTATTTTTGGAGGCATAGACTTGGCTAATCTACCCGGCAGCGAGCACATGAAAAAAACACCTATCATGAGTGATTTACTAGGTATTCTTAAACAGCAGGGTCAAAGTGAAGAATTTGACGCAATTAAGATTGCACTTGCTTCACCTGACCTAATTCGTTCATGGTCTTATGGTGAGGTTAAAAAACCTGAAACTATTAACTACCGTACCTTCAAACCTGAGCGTGATGGTTTATTTTGTGCTAAGACATTTGGTCCTGTTAAGGATTATGAATGCTTATGTGGAAAGTATAAACGTCTTAAACATCGCGGCGTTATTTGTGAGAAATGTGGCGTTGAGTTAGCACTAGCAAAAGTGCGTCGAGAGCGAATGGGACATATTGAACTGGCAAGCCCAGTTGCTCATATATGGTTTCTTAAATCTTTACCTTCCCGTATTGGTTTACTACTTGATATGACTCTGCGTGATATAGAACGAGTTTTATATTTTGAGGCCTTTGTAGTAGTAGACCCTGGTATGACAGAACTTGAGCGCGGTCAGCTGCTCAATGACGAAGCTTACCTTGATGCGATGGAACAGTATGGCGATGAATTCGATGCTCGTATGGGTGCTGAAGCAATTCGTGATTTACTCAGACAAATTGATCTTGAAGAAGAGATTAAATCTTTGCGTGAGGAATTGCCAACGACCAATTCCGAAACGAAGATTAAAAAAATTACAAAACGCTTGAAACTTATTGAGGCCTTTTATGAATCAGGCAATAAGCCTGAATGGATGATCATGGATGTGTTGCCTGTACTTCCACCTGATCTTCGTCCTTTGGTACCTCTAGATGGTGGACGCTTTGCAACCTCCGACTTAAATGATCTTTATCGTCGTGTCATCAATCGTAATAACCGCTTAAAAAGATTACTCGATCTTAGTGCTCCAGATATTATTGTTCGTAACGAAAAACGTATGCTCCAGGAATCTGTTGATGCACTTTTGGATAACGGAAGACGAGGCCGGGCTATAACAGGCACTAACAAACGTCCTCTTAAATCACTCGCGGATATGATTAAAGGAAAACAGGGCCGCTTTAGACAAAATTTGTTAGGTAAACGTGTTGATTACTCAGGACGTTCTGTAATTGTTGTGGGTCCAACTTTGCGTTTACATCAATGTGGCCTACCCAAAAAAATGGCCTTAGAATTGTTTAAACCTTTCATATTCAGCAAACTGGAATTTAGGGGATTAGCAACAACTATTAAAGCCGCTAAGAAGATGGTTGAGAGAGAGGAACCAGTTGTCTGGGACATCCTAGATGATGTAATTCGTGAACATCCAATATTACTTAACCGTGCGCCAACTTTACATAGATTAGGGATACAAGCATTTGAACCTGTTTTAATCGAAGGGAAGGCAATCCAATTGCATCCTTTAGTCTGTACCGCTTATAACGCAGACTTTGACGGCGACCAGATGGCAGTCCATATACCTTTAACTATCGAAGCACAGCTGGAAGCTCGTTCTTTGATGATGTCTACTAATAATATATTATCACCTGCGAGCGGTGAACCAATTATTGTACCAAGCCAGGACGTAGTTTTAGGTTTGTATTATTTGACTAGAGAAAGAGTTAATGCTCTTGGTGAAGGTAAAATATTTGTTAGTCCCCAAGAAGCACAAAATTTTTATGAAGCCGGATATATTGATATTCATGCAAAAGTAAAAATTAGAATGCCAGCCGATAATGATAAAGGTTATGAACTTGTAGAAACGACTGTCGGACGTGGAATATTGTCTGATATTTTACCCAAGGGTATGCCGTTCTCACAGATCAATAAAACCATGACTAAAAAAGTTATTTCCAAAGTAGTTGACGGTTGTTATCGTAACTTTGGTTTAAAAGAAACGGTTATTTTTGCCGACCAATTGATGTACACCGGCTTTAAATATGCAACGAGAGCAGGAGCTTCAATCGGTATTGAAGATATGGAAATTCCTGATGATAAACCAGCGATTATAGAACAAGCTGATAACGAAGTTCGTGAAATTGAGTCTCAATTCCGTTCTGGTCTGGTAACAAATGGTGAGCGTTACAATAAAGTTATTGATATATGGTCACGAACCAATGAAATGGTTGCCAAATCAATGATGAGTAAAATCGCTACGGAAGAAGTTATAGATAGTAGTGGCAAGACGGTTCGTCAAGAATCCTTTAACCCTATTTTCATGATGGCGGATTCTGGTGCAAGAGGTTCAGCTGCTCAGATTAGACAGCTAGCTGGTATGCGGGGGTTGATGGCTGCACCTGACGGTTCGATCATCGAAACACCAATTACTGCGAATTTCCGAGAAGGTTTGAACGTATTCCAATACTTTATTTCTACTCACGGAGCACGTAAGGGTCTTGCAGATACTGCGCTAAAAACTGCGAACTCAGGTTATTTAACAAGAAGACTAGTAGATGTTGCGCAAGACGTCGTTATCACAGAAGATGATTGTGGAACAGAAGATGGAATTCTGATGCAACCGTTAATTGAAGGCGGTGACATAGTTGAGCCCTTACATGAGCGAGTACTTGGACGTGTTGTAGCAACAGATGTTTACATACCAAATCAGGACGAACCAGTTGTTACTGCAGGTACTTTGTTAGATGAAGCTTGGGTAGAAAAACTCGAAAAATATGGTGTGGATCAAGTCTTGGTTCGATCGCCAATCGCCTGTGAGACACGATTCGGTTTATGCGCTGCTTGTTATGGTCGAGATTTAGCTCGCGGGCATTTGGTCAATACAGGTGAGGCCGTTGGAATTATTGCTGCGCAATCTATCGGTGAACCCGGTACTCAGTTGACAATGCGTACCTTCCATATTGGAGGAGCTGCTTCTAGAGCCACAGCGGCTAATAACATTCAAATCAAAAACAAAGGTGTTATTCGTTTACATAATATTAAAACGGTAACCCATGAAAATAATAACCTGGTTGCGATATCTCGTTCAGGCGAAGTCTCTATCGCTGATGATTTTGGACGTGAGCGTGAGAGATATAAATTGCCCTATGGTGCTGTCTTGACAGTACACGATAATCAATCAGTTGACGCTGGTCAGGTAATTGCAACTTGGGATCCCCATACGCATCCTGTTATATCAGAAGTAAGCGGTAAACTTAAATTTGTTGACCTTGTTGAAGGTATAACAATGAACCGTCAAACTGATGAAATCACTGGATTAAGTAACATCGTAGTAATAGATGCTAAACAGCGTAGTTCTGTGGGTAAAGATATGCGTCCAATGGTTAAATTGGTATCGGACGATCATGAAGAGATTTTCCTCGCTGGAACAAACGTTCCTGCGCAATACTATTTGCCAGTTGATGCCATTATCAACTTTGAAGATGGCAATTTAGTAGGAGTTGGTGACGTTATTGCTCGGATACCTCAAGAACGTTCCAAGACTCGTGATATCACAGGTGGTCTACCAAGAGTGGCGGATTTGTTCGAGGCAAGGAAACCAAAAGATGCAGCGGTTATGGCAGAAATTTCAGGTTTGGTGAACTTTGGTAAAGAAACTAAAGGTAAAAGACGGCTAATTATTTCTGCTACTGAAAACCAGGTGCATGAAGAGCTCATACCTAAATGGCGTCATATATCTGTCTTTGAAGGTGAGCATGTTGAGCGGGGTGAGACTATTGCAGATGGTCCATTAAATCCACACGATATACTTCGTCTACTTGGTGTTGGCGCATTAGCGAATTATATTGTTAATGAAGTACAGGATGTTTATCGCTTACAAGGTGTAAAAATCAATGATAAGCATATTGAAACAATAGTCCGTCAGATGTTACGTAAGCGCATCATAACCTTTACTGGTGATTCAAAATTCCTTGTTGGCGAACAGATTGAAGAGAGCATGATGCTACAGGAAAATGACAGACTCAAAGCGGAAGGAAAGCAAGTTGCGCACGGTACGCCAATCCTTCTTGGTATAACCAAGGCATCACTTGCTACAGAGTCCTTTATTTCTGCAGCATCCTTCCAGGAAACTACTCGCGTCCTTACTGAAGCTGCTGTAAGTGGCAAGGTAGATGATTTACGCGGTCTTAAAGAAAATGTCATGGTGGGACGCCTGATCCCCGCTGGAACTGGCTATGCCTATCACCAGACTAGAAAGGCAAAACGAGCAAAAGCTGCAGGTACTGAGCACATAACGCATACGGTTACAGCTAGTGACGTGGAACAAGCATTAAGTGAAGCACTTAATGCCGACAACGATGATCATTAAACTGGATCTATTGAAGGCGAGTTTGAACTTGACAAACTCGCCAGACCTATATAGAATCCGGCCTCCTTATGCATTCAAAATAAATACAAGTGAAAGTTCGGAGTTAAAATAAATGGCTACTATTAATCAGTTAGTAAGAAAGCCTCGCGCGGACGCCAAGAAGAAATCAAACGTCCCAGCATTGGAATCATGTCCACAAAGACGTGGTGTTTGTACGCGTGTTTATACTACAACACCTAAAAAACCTAACTCAGCTATGCGTAAGGTTGCTCGTGTGCGATTAACAAATGGTTTTGAGGTTTCGTCGTATATTGGCGGTGAAGGTCATAATTTACAGGAACACTCCGTAGTACTAATACGTGGTGGTCGTGTTAAAGACTTACCAGGTGTTCGATATCATACTGTGCGAGGTAGTTTAGATACTTCAGGTGTTAGTGATCGTAAACAAGGTCGATCTAAGTACGGTACTAAAAAACCAAAAGACAAGAAATAATCTGATTGTAGGAAATAGACATGCCAAGAAGAAGAGAAGTACCCAAACGCGAGATTTTACCTGATCCAAAACATCATAGTGAATTACTTGCAAAATTTATTAATGTGCTAATGGTAAGTGGTAAAAAATCCACAGCTGAAAAAATTATCTATGGCGCCCTAGATGTAATGAATGAACGCGTCAAAAAATCAAAAAAATCCGATGATGAAGGCGATCAGGGTGGCTCTGGTATTTCAACTGTTATGCGATATTTTGAGCAAGCGCTTGATAATGTACGCCCAAGTGTAGAAGTACGCTCAAGAAGAGTAGGTGGAGCTACTTACCAGGTGCCAGTAGAAGTCCGAACTGATCGATCAATTGCATTAGGGATGCGATGGATCGTTCAGGCTGCTCGTTCTCGTGGTGAGAAAGGTATGATGTTACGTTTGGCCGGCGAACTTTCTGATGCGTTTGAGAGCAAAGGCTCTGCAGTAAAAAAACGTGAAGATACCCATAAAATGGCAAAAGCTAACCAAGCGTTTGCACATTTTAGGTGGAATTAAGAGAGGGATGTTGTGTCTACTCCACTAGAACTATACCGAAATATTGGAATTGCTGCACACGTAGATGCCGGGAAAACGACAACCACAGAGCGGGTGTTGTTTTATACGGGTGTATCTCACAAAATTGGTGAAGTACATGACGGTGCTGCAACTATGGACTGGATGGTTCAGGAGCAAGAGCGTGGTATAACAATCACCTCAGCTGCCACCACTTGTTTTTGGCCGGGGATGGATAAAAATTTCTCCTTGCATCGAATAAATATTATCGATACACCCGGACATGTTGATTTCATGATTGAGGTTGAGCGTTCCTTAAGAGTTCTTGATGGCGCTATAGTTGTATTTGATTCAGTTTCTGGTGTGGAGCCGCAGTCGGAAACGGTTTGGAGGCAAGCGACAAAATACGGTGTACCACGTATCGTCTTTGTTAATAAAATGGATCGAATGGGTGCAAATTTTCTACGAGTAGTTACACAAATTGAAAAACGTTTAGGCTCTCACCCAGTTGTTTTGCAGCTTCCTATTGGTGCTGAAGAAACCTTCAAGGGTGTAATTGATCTGATAAAAATGAAAGCCATATACTGGGATGAGGAATCGAAAGGTATGTCATTTACGTACTCCGATATTCCCGCCGAAATGAAAGATCAATGCGAAGAATACCGAGCTAAAATTGTAGAAGCAGCAGCTGAAGTTTCTGAAGAGCTTATGGAAAAATACCTCGATGGTTCAGAGTTCACCGAAGAGGAAATTAAAAAAGCAATACGTATACGAACTATTGGCAACGAAATTGTACCTGTTTTTTGTGGCTCTGCTTTCAAAAATAAAGGAGTCCAAGCTGTATTGGATGGTGTTGTTGAGTACCTTCCTTCACCACTGGATATTCCAGCCATTCGCGGACTTGATGAGGATGGTGAGGAAGTACACCGTGAAACAGCTTATGATGCGCCTTTTTCTGCCTTGGCATTTAAGATCGCAACAGATCCCTTCGTTGGAACCTTAACCTACTTTCGTGCTTACTCCGGAGTTTTAAAAAGTGGAGATACTATTTATAACTCTGTGAAAGGAAAGAAGGAACGTATAGGTCGTCTATTGCAAATGCATGCTAATTCCCGTGAGGAAATTAAAGAAGTTAGAGCGGGAGATATTGCAGCCGCTGTAGGATTAAAAACCGTAACTACCGGTGATACTTTATGTGATCTTAATCATATTGTGACATTGGAACGTATGGATTTTCCGGATCCTGTTATTGCAGTTGCTGTTGAGCCTAGAACAAAAGCTGATCAAGAAAAAATGTCAATTGCTCTAGGTAAATTAGCGCAAGAAGATCCTTCATTCCGTGTTCACACAGACGAGGAATCAGGACAAACAATTATTGAAGGAATGGGTGAGCTTCACCTTGAAATAATTGTTGATAGAATGAAACGAGAATTTAGTGTTGAAGCAAATGTAGGTAAACCTCAGGTAGCCTACCGTGAAACATTAAAAAAGAGTGTTGAACAAGAAGGTAAATTTGTTCGTCAATCAGGTGGACGTGGGCAGTATGGACATGTCTGGTTGAAAATTGAACCTCAGCAGCCAGGTGTTGGTTATGAGTTCGTAAATGCAATTGTTGGAGGAGTTATTCCAAAAGAATATATTCCAGCGGTTGATAAAGGTGTGCAAGAACAATTGCAAAATGGTGTTATCGCCGGATATCCAGTAGTTGACGTGAAAGTAACCTTATTTGATGGATCTTTCCATGAAGTCGATTCCAGCGAAATGGCATTTAAAATTGCTGGTTCTCAGTGCTTTAAGCAAGGGGCATTAAAAGCTAAACCTGTATTACTTGAACCATTAATGGCGGTTGAAGTTGTAACACCTGAAGATTATATGGGTGATGTTATGGGGGACCTTAACCGCAGAAGAGGGATGGTTCAGGGTATGGAAGATTCTCCTGCAGGTAAGATTGTTCGTGCTGAAGTTCCTCTTGCAGAAATGTTTGGTTATGCAACTGATCTTCGGTCTGCAACCCAGGGTCGAGCAACTTACACTATGGAGTTTGCAAAATATTCAGAAGCACCTACAAACATAGCTGAAGCAATTATCAAGAAACAATAAAAGTTAATGAGGTTATAGAAATGGCGAAGGAAAAATTTGAGCGTAAAAAGCCACACGTTAACGTTGGCACAATCGGTCACGTTGATCATGGTAAAACGACATTGACAGCGGCGATTACCACAATAATGGCGAAGAAATTTGGTGGTA
>JACCVV010000004.1 GCA_013697955.1 Tatlockia sp.
TTAGTTAAATCTTCGTCAAGAGCTTCTAGTCCTGTTTCTAACAAGCAGATTCGCGGTGTACTAATGGGACATCCTTATTATGAATCTCTGCGAGAATGGGATGATAATAATAAAAAAGCTAAAGAAGCTAAAAAAAGAGAAAAGGATAATAATAAAATTGCTGAAGAAGCTGAAAAAAATGAAATAGCAATAACAAGTTGCGATGTGGTTAACATTTCTTCGTCTTTGAGGTTTTTTTCGTCTTCATCATCGCCCTTATCAAATCACCACGATGAGCATAAAAATAGCTCTATCGATTATTCACCTGGCTTCGGAACAAGTGATGAGTAGTGTAGCATTAAGAACCCCTTACTAAAAAGCGAAGGGGTTTCTGTTCAATGCTGTGAAACAGAGCAAATTGAAAAAATAAAGTGAAGTCGAGTAATTTGATTGAATTTTGAGAAGGCATATTTAAGACGAATGCTTTCTTTTTCATTTCTATACTTCAAGTGAGAAGGGATTAAATTTAGTATTAAAATCATAATAATCCACGTTATCTTTTTGTTTTAAATAGTTCGTTATTTTATAGGATGAATTTTTTCTTGGTTGATTATTACTCCAAAGAAAATCTAATACTACGAATATAAACCATAATATCAGGGGTTATGGCTCGCAACCGGCAAAATTTCTGATTAGCCTTTGACGGCATTAATAAATCTCCGTCTTTTTGTTTCTATTTGGAGCGTTAATAAATTGCTAAACTGCTTTAACGGTGTTGTCCCTTCAATGTTGCGAAGCTTAAATATGGGGAATCTAGAGCTGCAATAGGGGCGCTACCCAGTCTACACACTTTCTAAGAGAATCTTACTTAACAATTCTGGTTTGGCTAAAAAAGGGGAATGCCCTGAAGGAAAGTCAATGCACTGTGTCTTTGTAAAGCCAAAACGGATTGCCATATCAAGTTGGGAACTGGGTTTAATGACTTTATCTTCAGAACAAATAATATAGGTACTTTTAGCTAAAGATTGATTATTTTTTACCGCGGATAATTTTGTTTGATCAGGAAGAGAATTTTTGGGTTTTAACCGCTCTGCTGCATAATTTTGATCTTCTTCATTACAGTCATGATAGAAAATAGTCTTAGCTCCAATCGGATCTAAAGCAAGCCAATTTGTTTTTTCGGCAGGTTTAAAAATAGTGGGAAGCTCTGAATTGTTGTATTCCATCGCCATATCCACCAGAGAATAGCCCTCCCTTGGTAACCAAGCTGCCAAATAAAAACTATGATGAATTATGTCATCAAAGCACTCTGCTAATTGAGCTATTAGCAACCCGGCAAAAGAGTGAGCAATGACTGTTACTGGAGAGGTGGCTTCAGTCAAAAACTGTCTCAGAGTATCAGTGAGCAAAGGAAGCGTCACTTGATCTATTTCCCCAAAGCGTTGACCGCTGCCTGGCAGTTCAAGACAGGTCACGTGATGATTTTTCGACAAAAAAGGAGTCAGTTTTTTCCAACACCACGCACCGTGCCATGACCCATGAATTAACAAAAAGTGCACTTCTTCTCCTTAAAATCTCTTCGATGGATTTTTAATAAGTTTGTATTTTTTATTAATGTAATTTATGGTTTATTTTACTTAGATTTAATTAAAAATAAGCTTGGTTTGTTGAAAATTTATTAGTGGTTTATGATCAATTTTATCTTAAATAAAGACCTTATGGCTTAGATGACTGACTAGCGGAGTAATTCATGAAAACAGATATTGTTATTCGCAAGGCTTTTGATAATGATATTCCAGACCTTCTGCCTTTAATGAATCAATTAGGCTATCCACAAACATCTGAAACATTAAGAGCTCGGTTTGAAGTTTATTCTAAACAAGAAGATTACGGGATTTTTCTCGCTGAAAAAGCAGGTGCCATCGCCGGATGTGTTGCATGGTCAAAAAGTCATCTATTTGTTTCTGCCACCACGCGGCTTCACATTGAGGGGCTTGTAGTAGACAAAGAATTTAGAGGAAATGGTATTGGAAGAAAATTAATGAAACAGGTTGAGGAGTTCGCGCAACACATAAGTCCCTGTATAATTGATCTTACTTCGGGGTTAAGACGCGAAAAAGATGGGTCTCATGATTTCTACAAGTCTATTGGTTATCATAACGAAGGTTATATGGCGAAATTATATTTAAGAAAAGAAATTTCCAAAATTTCAAATCCCATAACATCAACTTAACTCAGAACCCCCGGCTTTTTGTTAATTGGGGTGCGACAATCAATGGAATAAAAAAATACTTTAAGCCCAAAATAATTGAGAAACAGCCTTAAAATAAAGCAAAATGCAATTTAATTTGGCGTTAATTAGTAAGAAATTAAGTTAAGTGTATATTTAAAAACTTATTATTTTACAATAGCATACGAAGTTAGAGTATCTTTTCATTCCATTGATTGTCACACCCCATATTTAGCAATATCTATTGCAACGCCTAATACATAATTCTTCGATTTCTACTCGCCCTGCCCGCTTTGATGACCTTTGGATTCCAGACGACCGGAAACGTACGCTAAGAAAAAAATTTGTTAAATATCAAGGGGGAATAAATTTTCCATACTTCAAGAATAACGCAAACAATTAGTAAATTAAGGATAAAAAAGACCTTTATGGTCAGATATTTATCAAAAATCAGATGGATTTCCAGCTTAGCATACGTTTCCGGTCGTCTGGACTCCAAAGGCCAAAATAAAGGGACAATTAGTTATCTCTTTCCTTTCTTTTGCATTTCTATACCTCAAGTGAGAATGGATTAAATTTAGTATTAAAATCATAATAATCCACATTATCTTTTTGTTTTAAATAGTTCGTTATTTTATACGTGACAGGGAGAGCAAAACACTCAAAAATCACTTTAAGTAAATACATCATTCCAATGATTTGCCACAGTTTGGAATAAGGCATTGTGAATAAAAAAGCAATATGAATAAATAATACCGTATCAATACCTACCCCAGCGATTGTGCTAGTTATTGCACGTAACCATAAATGTCTCCCAGATGTGAGTACTTTCAATTTTGCAAGAATGATTGAATTAGCAAATTCACCAAAAAAATAACTCACCATTGAAGCGATGAAAACACGAAGTGTGGCATGTTAAACCGTAGCATAAGCATCTTTTTGAGTGCCGGGTAAAAATTATAAGCAAAGGACTTGCCGTAGTCCATCATCAACTGAATTCATATCTTTTTCAGAAAGAGTTCCAGCTTGATTTTTTAATCTGCTTTTATCTACAGTGCGAATTTGATCGCAAACTGCTGTAACTTCTTTATTTAGGCATGACACTGCAATGGTTAAAGGAGGTCTAGCTTTCGCCTGGGTTGATAAAGGTATAACTACTACCGTATGTCGAGCCTGATTTATTGGTGTAGCACCTACTATTATACAAGGTCGCAATTTATTTATTTCAGAACCCACCGTAGGATTTAGATCAACCCAATATATATCACCACGATTCATCTTTTAACCCATTTTGTAATGTAACATCCCACTCTTTCATCTCATTATTTAGACCAGCATCTTGCTCTACTGCAAGCGCGCACTCATAAAGTGCTTTTTCGCGTCTTTCTACTTCCTTTTCGATTAGTTTAACGATTATCTTGCTGCGCTGTCTTTGAGGAATTGCTGCCCTCATTCTATGAGCAATATTGTCTGGTATGGAAATTAGTAATTTATCCATCATATACTCCTATTCTTATATGGATATATTATATCCTATATCCTATATTTTTGTAAAATGGGCTTAAATTTGATTTCTGAAATAATAAAGGAATATGTGATCTATATAAAAATATTAGGTTTGGCTACTCTCAACAAAGGTGCCTTGATGATAAACAATTTTCCATAATTCATTTTCATACTTCCATACAGTGCTTCTTATTGTAATCCGAGTATTATCCTGAATCAAAGTATAAGTAAGGAGATAAATATTTTCAGTTAGAGCTTTGCACTTAAAATCTTTAGTATGCCAATTTTCGTTATAGGGTTTACTGTATCTCTCTTCTAAAGTCTCCAAAACATATTCTTTTGTATAGATATTTCCAGAAGCACCTACTTCCCAAAAATCTACTTCCATCATTTTTTCAAAATCATCCCTGCTTCGCCCAAATTCTTCTCGATGAAAAATTGGTTCACGTTTTATAAGGGATTCTAGAACTTGATCGATATTCATTTTCAAATTTCCTAGTGATTTTCCTATCAAAGTAACTAAAGTAAGGATACCTATTTTATATTAAGCGGGCTTGGGAGCAATGGAACAGCCAACCGACTTAAGGATTATCAGGCTAATGTAGTATGCTCTATTTACCGAAGTTTGAAACTTAACATCTCCCGTAATAGGCGTCCTGTGGAAGAACTGACAAAAAGTGGTATTTCAAATTAAACCCAAAAAAATGTGCAATTTTTTGTTTTATAAATACAAAAACACAAGATGCGGCAGGTGAATAGCGGTTTATATATAATCAATCGTATATTTTAAAGATCAAATTAAATCAGAAATTATACGGAAAAAACCGAAATACCACTTTTTGTCAGTTCTTCCACAGGACGCCAAGTAGGCTACATTCCTTAGGGCTCAAAGGACTTGTAACTGCCGTGTTATTCCTGAAAATTTAAAATTAAATTTTCCTACCATTGAGGAAATCGAATATTTCAGAATCAATTATTGCCAATCGGTCATAAACAAAGTTACCAATTAAAGTGTTAATGAATTTTTATTCTCAGCTTCTTCAGGTTTACTTACATCAAATAACATTTTAGCTATTAACTTATAAATGTCTTGCATGCCGTCTCCAGCACTTTGGCAAAAAAATCCAAATTGCAGTAGCTTTGGTATTTGACAATGCTGAGAATGAAACCAAGATAGTTGATGTACCTGCTCGTCTGGCATTCTAAAGCAAAAATTGCCCGTACCTGAAAACTCTTCTCGGTCTTTCATTAAATTATAAAATCGTTTGTCTTCTATATAGTTTTTCTTTTCTTCAGTAGTCAATAGTTTTAAAGCAAAATTATGAGACGTACTGATTAGGGAATCGTCGTTATAAGTAAAAGTCCCATTTACTTTATCCTTTATCTTCATAATCCCGAAATTTTCATTACGAGGAACATACAAATATTCTTTTGACCGGGACTCTAGGAATTGATCAACCACTTCATAACCAAATCGGCGTTGTATTAGATTTAAATTTACTCATTTGAGTTAAAATCTGACTTGTTGAGGCAGACTTTTATAAAATTTTTAATTATTTGAATGAATTAAATATCTGTTTAATAGCTTTTATTTCTTAAATGGGTTGGCTGTTCCGTTGCTCCCTAACCCCCTTTATTGTACATAATTAATTTCAAATGATCATGTTGATAACAAATTTGTCGCAGGTAACAATTGTCTTCATTGGCTTTAATTGGACTAGCGCT
>JACCVV010000005.1 GCA_013697955.1 Tatlockia sp.
AATTCATATATTTCAATACAACTAAAATGATTATCAAGTAAACCGAAATAAGCGGATAATTATTGATCATAATATCTTAAAAGCACTCATTATTTTAATGTAAAATCTTTGATTTTTAAAATTAATCATTTAAAGTAATAGTATTGAGAAAAATGGATTGTTCCTTATAACTCAGTCTGGCAAAGGGATGTGAACATGTTCTGGGAAATTTCGTACCTTCCTGCAAAGAACTCCATATTGTAGCGGAGGAAGCCTAGCTTCATCTTCCTCTCTTATAAAGCCTCTACTAACGACCCCTATATAGGATTAACCCCAAGAAGTTTATACACTTTTGAATGAGATTTTCAGTACTAAAAATACCACTCCAATTTAATAATATTTCAACCGATGCTCCTGGATTTATATTTATAAATTTTTGCGCATTTTTATAAGTTTCTTTAATTCTTGTATAAAATCCCTGTCTTTATCCCCTTTCAACTCCAATAATTAATTGAGCGAGCATCTCTGGCTGCGAGAGAAAGGGACTGTGTCCAGATTTAAAGGGTATGATTTGCTCCGAATTTAATCCAAATCTAATTGCCATGTCTTTTTGGGACAGAGGGTTGATTACTTTATCTTCTGTACAGAGTACATAAGTACTTTTGTGAATTGAATTTTTAGTAAAAACCCTTTTCATCTTAGTTCTATCAGGTAATCCATTTTTGGGTTTAATATGACTTAAGGCAAAATTTTGTATTTCTGAACCACAATCATGATAAAAAAAATTCCTGGCTCCTTCGGTATCAAGTTGTGTCCAATTCGGATTTGGTGCGTTACTAAATATTGAAGGTAAATCTGAATTATTATATTCGACAGCCATGTCTACTAATGAATAGTCTTTTCTAGGTAACCAAGCGGCTAAATAAAAGATATGATTAATTTTATGATGAAATTCTTCGGCTAGATTTGCTGTGAGGAGTCCTGCGAAGGAATGCGCAATTAGAACTACGGGTTTGGTTTGTTTTATTAATTCATCTTTTACCGTATTGAGGAGTAAATCAAAAGTTACCTCATTTATTTCTCCAAATTTTTCACCACTACCTGGCAAATCAAAACAAGTGACTTGATCTTTATTAGCTAGTAAATAAGGGGTTAATTTTTCCCAACACCAGGCACCATGCCAGGAACCATGAATAAGAAGGTAGTGCATAAAAAGTATCCGTATAAATTTGCGATAATATTAAAACATGATTTGTCTGCATGTTTTAAGGAATTTATTTTATGTTCCTAGTAGGTAGGGGTAGCTCTTGGGAGCAGCAGAACAGTCAACCCACTAGAAAGTAAAATTCTCAGTTTTAAAAGCTAGTGTATTTGAGTCAAGGTATTTATTTACAGCATAGATGATCAGGTAAACAATTGGAGTCATTAAAAAAGATAAAAATATTTTGATTAAGACTGAGCCAAATAATAAATTGATTTTTTGGTTTGAATTAAAAAAAACAATATTAACAAATAGGATTGAATCGATAGTTTGGCATAAGTTGAAAGATTCGATCTTAACCAAAGTCTCTTTCCCTTAGATATTTCCTTTAATTTTTGGTAAACAATAATATCAAGAATTTGTGATAGTGCAAAAGCCATGAGGCTAGCAATTACAACCTTGATTCCGGTTGATAAAATTAACTGATATTCAGATTGCAGGTGCCAAAATGAGGAATAGGGTGCAATAATTGAAGCCTGAATGATCAATGTAATGAGTACCTGACAGCTTAAACCAACCCATATCGTTTGTCTGGCAATTTGTTTACCCCAAAGTTCACAAATACAATCTACGATTGGGTAAGTGAGTATAGAAAATACAATATTTGAGAATGGGAAGTTAATTCCAAAATGCACAATTTTAGGAGCAGTAATCAAAGAACCAGCAAGCCCACAAATGACTAAACTCGTTAGAAAAATGTAGGCGTTAATTTCTTTTTTTTGTACTATATTATTATTCATTGAAATTTTAAATAATATTTATTGAAGTAATATCATTCTGAATAATTTGTTTTTCTTTTTCAGTTAATACAGGTTCTAAGTGAGATAAAATTTCATCAAATCCTGCAATACAAAAAGGTGTAATGCCATTTTCCTTTAGATTATTGATAGCGGTACTATCTCTATAAGCACTTATAATTGCATACTGGATAACGCCACCTTTTGAACGAATTTTTTCAGCTGCATCAATCAAAGTACCACCTGTAGAAGTCATATCGTCGATAAGTACAATTAGTTTTTGTATATCACCATAAATATATTCTTGAGTTCCATGTTTAAGAGGCTCGCTTTTAACGACAATATAATTTTTATTGAATAGTGCACTCATTGCACCGACAATGATCGGACTCATTACGGAATCCACAGCTCCTAATTGAAAATCGTGTTCAATTTGTTTGGCAAGTTCATTGTAGATGTGTGCAATAAGGGTTAGATAATTGCTCTTAGATAAAAAGTTTCGATGATTAAGATAAAGGTGGCTTTTTTTACCTGACTGTAAAGTAAATGGCGCTTCCTTAATAAGGAATGCTTTGGTTTGATAGATACCGTCAAAATATTGTGCTTTTAAATGGTCTAAGTTCATGATGATTCTCCTAATTTATAGCTGAAATCCAGACAAATCCATCCTCGTGAGTGAGGTAGCCGCCATGGTGGTTCGCCTCTAGATAGTTTATTATGTCTTTTTTGGTGCTATCAGATAGAGAGTCGTAGGGCTGTCGTAACAGAAATTCAATTAACTGCTTCCCCTCGGTATTGTCTAATAAACAATCTTTAATATTTAATTTCGACTCCACAATATCGACATTGTATTTAACATCCATACGCTTAATGAGATCACATAATTCATGAAAAGTAGGTTCTTTTTTAAAAGAGCCATGTATTTTTTCAAAAAAATAATCCTTAAAGTGGCATATTTCATCATTAGTACGAATTGCTATGCAAATAATGCCTTGATTGGTTAGATGCTTCATCATTTTATTAATTGCCGATTCCCAATCATCAATATAATAAAAGGTGTGGATTGACGATATTAAATGAAAATTTTCTATAGGTTGATATTCTTCCCAGCTTTGGCAAACAAAATTAATGGGCTCATCTTTTGCCTGGTTTTTAAATATACCTAGTAATTCAGAAGATGGATCGATTGCAGTTGTATCAACAGCATGATGTCTCTTGATAGCATTGATAATTGATCGTGTTTTATATCCATATCCACAACCAACGTCTAAATAACGAAACGCAGATTGATTGGCAATTTTGAGAGTTAAATCTGGAATAATTTTTTCCATATATTGGACAGCATTTTTAGCTTGATTCGTATGGTCAATAAAATTCAGGAATATCTGGTGTTTTTTATCAAAAATATATTTTGATTCAGTAGGTTTATTTAGCATATTATTAATAACCCTTTGTTTCTGGATGGGCCATCCTATTCACGCAAATATTGGTACAGCGTTGGTTTAGAAATCCTCATCATTTGGCAAATCTCTTGAACTGTATGCTCGCGATCTTTGTATAATTTAACAACCAATTGGCGCTTATTGACATCTAATTGTTTGGGCCGACCACCTAAGCGACCACGAGATCTGGCAGAGGCTAATCCTGCTTTGGTTCTTTCTCGTATTAAATTTCTCTCAAACTCAGCTAAAGCTCCAAACATGTGAAATATTAGCTGACCAGAAGATGTTGTTGTATTAATGGATTCTTGTAGGCTTTCAAATCCAACTTTTAAGAGTTCAAACTCATTAACTAATGTAATTAGATGTTTTAAAGAACGACCTAACCTATCTAGCCGCCAAACAACAACAATATCACCTTCCCTTATATCTTCTTTTAAACGAGTAAGACCAGGTCTCTCAGCGACAGAGCCACTGATTTCATCTGTAATAATTTTTTTACAGCCCGCTTTTTCAAGTGCATCAATTTGCAAGTCCAAATTTTGTTCTAATGTAGAAACGCGTGCATAGCCAATTTTCATAATCAGTTACTATTCGCTTAAAATCGTTAGGAAAGTCTTTTGAGGGTATAATATTATTTACCTTGATTAATTTCCAGTGTTTCTTTACTTAATAAGTCTATTAAAATGGTTTGTTCTAGGGTTATAATTTTTTGGTAAATAAAACGGACGTTTGTTTTACTCCATGGATGGTATCTTTGAGATATATTTATGGCTGTAGATTTTTTAACCGAAGACCAAAAAGCACGGTATGGTCAATATGTTGAGGAACCCAATGACACTCAGCTTGCCCGATATTTCCATTTGGACAAAACAGATCTAACCTTCATCGATGAGCGACGCGGTGATCAAAACAGGTTTGGTGTTGCCCTGCAAATAACATCTGCCCGATTTTTAGGGACATTTCTTTCAGATTTATCAATGGTTCCTATTAATATACAGATATTCATTGCAGAACAGCTTTCAATTCCTGATATCACCATTCTTGATGATTATGCGAAACGTGATACGACCAAACGTGAACATACTGCACTTATCCGTGAATATTATGGATACAGGGATTTTAATGAACCACCCTGGGCGTTCAGACTGAGCCGATTACTTTATGCCAGAGCATGGATAAGCAATGAAAGACCAATCCTGATGTTTGATTTTTCTACTGCATGGCTGATTCAGAATAAAATGATTTTACCAGGGGAATCGACTGTGTGCAGGCTTATTTCCGAGATTAGGGAAAGAGCCACCAGACGTTTATGGAAGCGCCTTTCATCACTGCCTTCAGAGGAGCAGAAACAGCAACTTGAAGGCATTCTTCATGTGCCAAAAGGAGAGTCAGCATCCCGTTTTGATTATTACAAGAAAGGGCCTGTAACAATTAGCTCCACTTCGTGTAATGGAGCAATTAAGCGGTATCTGGAATTACAATCATTTGGATTCAGCAATTTTGATTGCTCTCATATTCCGCCCGTGCGCCTGAAAAATTTGGCACGACATGCAGGTATAATTTCCGCTAATAAAATCGCCCGGATGCCAGGTGAAAAACGGATAGCCATACTGGTAGCCTTTATCAGATCCTATGAAATCATTGCTCTTGATGATGCCATGGATTTACTGGATCTGCTTATTACTGGCATTGCAGGAGATGCCAAAAAGATTGGCCAGAAAAAACGTTTGCGAACATTGAAAGATTTGGATAAATCAGCTCTTACGCTGGCAAGAGCCTGCGAGCAGGTTATAAATGAGAATACTGCTGATGGTCAGTTGCGTGAAGCGATTTACACCCTGATCTCCAGAGAAAAATTGATGGAATCCATTACCATCGTTAATCATCTGGCAAGACCTGAGGATTGCCATTTTCAAGATGAGATGGTTGAACAATATGGGAAAGTTCGAAAATTTTTACCGCAGGTATTTAATGGAATAATTTTCAGTGCAGCACCAGCAGGAAAAAATACACTTGAGGCTTTGGAATATCTTGCAGGGAATATTTCATCACGAAAAAAAATCCTGAAAAATCCACCTCTGGAAATTATTACTCAACCATGGAAACGCCTGGTTTTTGATTCAGAGGGAAGTATCACAAAGCAGGGTTATACTTTATGTTTTCTGGAAAAATTACAGGACAGCCTGAGAAGAAGAAATTTATATGTTGAAAATAGCGATCGCTGGAGTGATACGCGAGCAAAATTACTTCATGGACTAGATTGGCAAAATAATAAAATACAGATCTGTCGTTCATTAGGACATCTGATATCTCCCCACGAATCCATAGCCAATCTGACAGGCTGCCTGGATTCTGCCTATAAAAAAGTTGCTGCCAATTTTAATGAAAATAATGCCGTTAGAATAGATAATTCAGGCAAACGTCCTGCACTGACCATTACTAATTTGGATAAACTTGAGATTTCACCAAGCCTTGCCCTGTTAAACGAGCAGATTTCAGGTTTATTGCCACAAGTTGATCTTACCGAACTGATACTTGAAATTCATGCCCATACAGGATTTCTTGATGAATTTGCCCACGTTAGTGAATCTAATGCACGTGCAGACGAACTTCCTGTGAGTATCTGTGCAGTTCTCCTGGCGGAAGCCTGTAATATCGGGCTTGAACCCTTGATAAAACACCAAATTCCAGCATTGACTCGCCATCGCCTGACGTGGGTCAGGCAAAATTATATCCGTGGGGAAACTCTTGTTCAAGCCAATGCAAAAATGGTGAATTATCAGACCACCATTCCACTGGCAAAAAAATGGGGTGGAGGCGACGTAGCTTCTGCAGATGGGATGCGTTTTGTTACACCAGTCCGCACTGTTAATGCAGGTCCAAATAAAAAATACTTTGGTTCCAGCAAGGGAATCACTTGGTACAATTTTGTTTCAGATCAATTTTCAGGATTTCACGGTATTGTCATACCAGGGACACTCAGAGATTCCATATTTATTTTAGAAGGATTGCTGGAACAACAAACCGGATTAAATCCCACTGAAATAATGACGGATACTGCGGGCGCCAGTGATATGGTATTCGGTTTGTTCTGGTTGCTCGGATATCAATTTTCTCCCCGCCTGGCAGATGCAGGCGAGTCTGTTTTCTGGCGTATTGATAAAGACGCCGATTACGCCGCATTAAATGAAATTTCCCGTAATTGTGTGAACCCAAAGCGTATAGAGCAACATTGGGATGACATGATGAGAATTGCAGGATCATTAAAATTGGGTACTGTACATGCATCCGAGCTGATCCGATCATTACTGAAAAGTGATAAACCTTCCAGTCTGGCGAAGGCAATTATTGATGCTGGTCGCATTAACAAGTCATTATATCTTCTGAACTATATTGATGATGAAGATTATCGACGCCGAATATTAACTCAATTAAATCGGGGCGAAGGAAGACATGCTGTTGCCAGAATTATTTGTCATGGTCAACGTGGAGAAATCCGTAAACGATACCGTGAGGGACAGGAAGATCAGCTGGGAGCTCCTGGATTGGTAACCAATGCTGTTGTGCTCTGGAATACTATCTATATGGATGCTGCAAGAAATCATTTGGAACAGCAATCGATTGTGATAAAGGAAGAAGATGAGGCCAGGCTTTCACCCTTACAGCATGAGCATATTAATGTCCTTGGACATTACTCATTTACCCTGAACGATGCTGTAATGAAAGGGCAACTCAGACCATTCAATAAGCTGGCTGAAAATATTGACATTCCTTAGCGTACGTTTTCGTACCATTGGACTTCAGAGGCCGAAGATTGCTCTTTGGTTGAAATGCGTGCATATCCTACTTTCATACATTTTAGTTTACTTTATTAACCGAAAAACATTATTTTGAACCAAGATTTACTGAACCGGTTTATCTTACCAAATATCAGATTACAATGCGGCTTTTGTTTACTGAAAAATCAGTCCATCCAAACTCTGGTTATTATTAACTATGTGATTTTTTCACTAGTAACTTTAAACAAAGACTTCCCAAAATTAAATGAACTCTTATCACTGTTAAAGACTGGTGATACGTTAATAATATGGAAACTTGATCGAATGGGTCGATCATTGCAACATTTGATTACAACATTTAATGAGCTGATTCAAAAAGGCATTGGTGTTATTAAGTTCATGACGTCATTTAGCCTTTTAAACAGGAAATTAGATCCTCATTAAACGATGCATAGCTTAATAATAAATTATTTCTTAATTTATCCGTAAATTTTCGTTCTAGGGCTAATAGCTTTCTCGATCGAGGCTTATGTACTTTTTCATAACCTTCTAAAGCAAATTTATACTGATTTCGATGTTGGTTTAAATATTGGATAAGTACATCAACACCATCTAATGTAATAGAGGTAGAACATCCTAAAATAGGGCCCACAAGGTGTGCTGCCTCACCAATTAAAACAGTTCGACCTTTAATCCATTTTTTTAAGGGTTGTAAGTTATAGTTTTTAACAAAAAAATAATTTTGTAACCCCCTATTTTTTTCAATAGATTGTTCGAGGTTATCAAGCATTTCATCTAGTAATGGCGTATGGTTACGAAATAAATTAAATTGATCTGAAAGAGTCTGATACTTTTTATTGACTTCAAAGTCGCTATGTTTACAAACAAAAAAGAAAATATGCCTATCATTTCCAATGGGAAAACAACCACTCAAGTATTTTCCAAAGATCAAATTATATTTAATATGATAAGGGATTTGACTAATCCCTCCTAGAGAGAGGTATCCTGCATAGTTTAATTTATTATCTGTTTCAATATAATCTCTGACAAATGAAAAAGCGCCATCTGCACCCACTAATAAATCTGCATAGAATGTAGACCCATCCTGAAAATGTGTAATGACCTGCTTTGACGTTTCTTCAATTTTAATACATGTCTTATTAAAGATTATTTCATTTTTCCCCAGCGCTTCAACTAAAATATCTTGCAACTCATAACGACTAATGTTGATAGGATTATATGGTGCAATTTGATGGAATTCGTTAGTAGGTGTCTTTGAAATTAATTTACCTTCTTCTGTACCCAAGCTAATCATTGAATAGTATCCACTTTGGCTAAGAACTTTTTGATATAGTCCATATTTATCCAGAATACGTAAGGCATTAGGCCATAGACCAATATCACTACCTAAAGGCAAGAATTGTTTCGCCTTTTCAAATACAGTTACTTCAAAACCCAAACGTTTTAACCCGATTGCAGCGACTAGTCCTGCAATACCTCCACCAATAATTGCAATTTTTTTAATCATGAGCTTATCCAAAATCCAATAGTCGGGTTAATATTAAACGGTTTCACGTTTAAATCAATGGATATTTTTTTACATTTTGCCACATATAAAGCAGTTTAATGTTTAAAATTAATTTATAAGACAGTATAATGACAGCTTGTTTATTACACATTTTATCGGCAACAACATGGAATCAATTGAATTAGAGAGGCCAAATAAGGCGGTTTGCCAAGTTCTGCGTAAGCTCATGGTTGAAGCAAATATAAAAGAAGCAGACCTAGCAAGAAAAGTGAATTTGCCACAAACAACAGTTAACCGTTTATTGTTGGGAGGAACTAGTGACCCGCGTGCAAATACCTTAAAACCAATTGCTGATTTTTTTGCTATCACCATAGGACAATTGTGTGGTTTTGAACCGCTCCCTGATGATCGCATCCCTGGCACTACTAGTGCGACACAACTAAACGCCTGGCGTTTTATCCCAATTATTGACTGGGACCAAGTGTCATCATGGATGTTCACAAAAAAAAATATAACGCCGATTAATCATAAACATTGGATAGGAACAGAACGAGCCGTGTCAAATCATTCATTTGGGCTTCAAAGTTTATCCTTTATGGAGCCACGATTCCGCAAAACATCGATTTTAATTGTGGATCCGGATGCTGACTACAAAGATGGTCATTACATAGTAGTTGCATTAGATGGCATTCATCCTACTGTCCGAAAAATATTAAAAGATGGTTCGGATACCCTACTTCAATCATTTGATCAGCAGCAATCCTCCATCAAATTCACTCACAAGCACACCATTTATGGCACCATTGTTGAGTCACGCATGGATACTTACACATGACTCACTCATATCGTATCGTTTCAGTCGATGATAGCTATCAAGATACGGGAAAAGTATTTGTAAAAATTCAAGTCACTGGTAAAGCAAAAACTTTTGATCGTCCAGTCAGTGAGCTTTACCAACGAGAATGGCTTGAAAGCTTCTCGCGAGAAGATGTTGCGCACATAGCAGCATTGTACACGGCAGAACACACAAAGAATTTGGATTTAATAAAACGGTTTCCTAAACGAAATCCAGCTGTAAAATCCAGCGTCATCATCATTGGAATTTTATTCACAGCATTTTTAATTTTATCTAATTTGACCGCTTTTAAATTAGCTACGCTGGGCCCGTTTGTGGTTCCCGCAGGGCTCATCTTTTTCCCCTTAACCTACGTTTTCGATGATATTTTAACAGAAGTCTACGGATTTAAAGTGAGTCGCCGCATTATATGGATGGCACTATTAGCCAATACCATTATTTGTATCGGAACCTGGGGCACTATTTATTTAAATCCATCTCCAGATCGGCCTAATCAAGATGCTTATGCTACGGTTTATCATGCCACACTTCGGGTTTTCATCGCTTCAATGGTGAGTTATTTTTTTGGTGAATTTGCTAATTCAATCATTCTTGCAAAATTGAAAGTACTCACATCTGGGAGACATTTATGGTTACGTGCAATAACTAGTACAATCGCTGGGGTAGGTATTGATACGGTATTATTTATTCATATTGCTTTTTTATTCACAATGCCCTATTCCAAACTGTGGCAAATCATTGGAATGATGTATTCACTTAAAGTGATTTTTGAGTGTTTTGCTCTCCCTGTCACCTATAAAATAACGAACTATTTAAAACAAAAAGATAATGTGGATTATTATGATTTTAATACTAAATTTAATCCCTTCTCACTTGAAGTATAGAAATGAAAAAGAAAGCATTCGTCTTAAATATGCCCTCTCAAATTCAATCAAATTACTCGACTTCATTTTATTTTTTCAATTTGCTCTGTTTCACAGCATTGAACAGAAACCCCTTCGCTTTAGTAAGGGGTTCTTAATGCTCCACTACTCATCATTTGTTCCGAAGCCAGGTGAATAATCGATAGAGCTATTTTTATGATCCTCGTGGTGATTTGATAAGGGCGATGATGAAGACGAAAAAAACCCCAAAGACGAAGAAATGTTAACCACATCGCAACTTGTCGTTGCTATTTCATTTTTTTCAGCTTCTTCAGCAATTTTATTATTATCCTTTTCTCTTTTTTTAGCTTCTTCTTTAGCTTTTTTATTATTATCATCCCATTCTCGCAGAGATTCATAATAAGGATGTCCCATTAGTACACCGCGAATCTGCTTGTTAGAAACAGGACTAGAAGCTCTTGACGAAGATTTAACTAA
>JACCVV010000046.1 GCA_013697955.1 Tatlockia sp.
TTAATTGGTTAAAAATATTGGTTTTTTTGCAAGCATTGCGACCACCAAGAAAACGAGGGTATTTCTGGTGGCGGGGAAAATTTCAGTTGCAAATAATCTGGGTTCATTCGCAGTTAATCTGGGTCAGGTTTTTTATAGACGCAATTAAAGTGAGCCAAAAATTAGTTTCATTCGCAATTAATCTGGGTCAAATAATTGTGATGATTGCGAGCCGACTGGTTTATAAAAGCGAGCCACTACACATACCTGTTCTCCAACTTATGTGATATTTGAGTGTCGATTTACTGTACAAAGTTGCCCTAAAGGCGTTTTCTATACCCAATATAGGGTTTTCCCGCATATCCAGCCCAAACTGGCAATGACCAATTTTTATTCCCTCATTGTTTCTTAACGAAGTCTTCAAGATAATCTAGATTGGCTTGATAAATAGAAGCATGAATATTATTCCAAGTTTCTTTTTTGACGGTAAATCCGATCGTTGCAAAAGCACGATTCATAAGTAAAAGAGGTATTATTAACTTATATTCAGGAATTGGACGAACACTAGCGTAGCCATTTAAAAAAGATTTTTTTAGTTTAGTGTCATTTGACCATTCATTAAGTTCCAAAGGACTAAAATCATCTTCAGCAAAACTTGCACGTGCGGAAGCCCAATCAATAATTCCTGTTATTTTATTATCTAAAAAGATTATATTACCTGGCCGAAAATCACGGTGAATGATGCAAGGTCCATCTACTAAACTCAAAGCATCGACATGGTTCTTAAAATACTGATAAGATTTTTCCAGTATGTTTTTGGGTAAATGATGACTGCATTCTAAAAAGCTTTCTTCAAATTTATGCGTAAAGGGATGGCATGACTCCGGACTTAAACTTAGTTCTTGAGTCAAATCACCATATAGATTAACTCGGTTAAGATGAATATGAGCAAGTAATGTTCCACTTTCATAGATAAGTTTATCGGTTATCTCTTTTTTATTAAGAAGATGACCGGATAAACACTCCATTAATATAGCACCATAATTTGAAGAGGATGGTGGCTCTACTTGTATGATTTTTGGTACAGGCAATAACTCTGAAAGACATTTTAAAAAATAAACTTCACGCCAGTAATCTTCGGCACGTGGACATATTTTCAAAATATAAGGCGTGCTTTTTGAAAAAATAACTTTATAAACAATTGCAACCATTGCCTCTTCATGTTGAATAGGGAAAAAGGTAGCTTCATGAAGATTAAGTTTTTGTTTATAATAGAATAGCTTATCCATGACTAGATACTTTATTTAATTTAATAATAAAAGCTTTAAGTGATAGATACTTGCCATAGCCCAAGTGGGTTAAAATAATTTTTTTGATAGGAACACCCAATTGATAAAGGTGTAAAATTTTGTCTTTGTCTTTATCATACATTGAAGCCTGTATAACTCCTTTAGGCTTTCCAAGTATTATTCCTTTAGCGGCTCTTGCACGTAATCCTTCTTTAGTACGCTCAGAAATAAAATCTCTTTCTAGCTCAGCAAGCATTGAAAATATAGTAATAAGCACCTTATTCGCCATATTGTTTTTAGCTGTGGGATTTAAATCCAGATTTTGTTTGATAAGTATCAATCTGGATTGTTTATCCTCAGTAATCGTTTCTATAGTATTTAGCGTTTCTTTGATAGAGCGTCCAAGCCTTGATAATTCGGATGCAATAACCACATCATTAGGAGATAATTTTTTCAGCAGTTCATCTATACGACGTAAAACAGTCGATTTGCGCGAGGACATCTCTAATTCAATCCATTCCTCAACCATCAACTTTTGCTCTATGCAATAACGACTAATAGCATTTTTCTGACTCTCAACACTTTGCTCTTGAGTACTCACCCTGACATATCCATAAATCATGCTATTTTCACCCAATTTTTATAGCTTTTGGTATTAAGGTAATTTCCACACATAACACCCACCATATTACTATCTTTTATAACGCACCTTAATGATATAATTTCTCACTTAATAAAACGAGCGTTAAATGAATTAAATTTTATAATGGCAAAGCTTGAAATACTGACTCCTGCAGAACAGATTATTTTTAATAGTCCTCCAAATTTTTCTCAGGATGAACAAAATAAATATTTTTGTTTACCATCAGAGCTAGCAGTCTGGCTGAAAAGCGTGGAGAGCATCTCCAATAAAGCTGGATTTATTTTATTGTTTGGATATTGCCAGGCAGGAGCACGATTCTATCAGCCAAGGCAGTTTTATGAATTTGATCTCAAGGCCATATGCCATCAATACGGCTTTGACAACAATCAAGTGGAGCTAACAAAATATAATCAGCGGACGTTTAATTACCATAAGCAGATAATTCGGGAACATCTGGCGATAAAACCCTTTGATGAAGAGGCAAAAACCTTATTCAAGGAGAGCATCCACGATCGTGTTGCTCGTCGTTACCCACCAAAACAGATTTTACAGGATGTATTTGATCTCCTGAAAGCCAGGCGCATTGAGATCCCTCGGTATAATCGATTTGCCCTGAGCATTACAGAGATAATCAGTGATTATGATAAACATCTGGTTCATTTAATTGAAGGTCAATTATCCGATGATCAGAAAATCAGTATGGATGCCCTTCTAAAAATAGATGATGCCGATTCTTCAATAATTGCCAGGCTCAAAACCATCAGTCACTCAAGAAAACCAAAAGAGATTAGGATAAGTATCGAGGATTTTCAACTTATCCAAAGTATTTATAATAGTATTGGTCCCTTGCTGGACGGACTGAACCTTCATAATGACACAATAAAACATTATGCAACCTGGGTTCGCAAGGCCAGTCTGTTTCAGATTAATCAGCTTCAGCTTGATAAACGTTATCTCCACATAATCTGTTTTCTGGTTCATCAATATCACTTAAGACAGGATATTTTTTCTGACATTTTGCTTAACTGTGTGAAGGCAACACAAAACGCCGCTACAAAAAATGAAAAAGACCAGGTTTTTAAACAGAAAGACCATCAAAAGGAAACCTTGCAATTATTATCAGATG
This sequence comes from Tatlockia sp., assembly GCA_013697955.1. Classification (GTDB taxonomy): domain Bacteria; phylum Pseudomonadota; class Gammaproteobacteria; order Legionellales; family Legionellaceae; genus Tatlockia. The sequence continues at coordinate 3,038 of JACCVV010000046.1, forward strand.
CAAGAATATCCTATAAGGCTCAACTGAAAAAAATTGAAAAGCTGGCAACATCCCCTGTTTTAAATGACTCAGAGAAGGTTCAGCAAATCAGGCAGCTTCTGGAGGACTATCACCAGCATCTGGAAAGTTATCCACCTGAACCAAAACTGGATGAATGTGCAAGGCAGGCACTAGATGAGATGAATGCACAGAACTATTACCAGATCCTGGAGGATTTGTCCCTTAAATTACAGAATAGAGTGGCTGATATTTTGCGCAATATTGCATTTGATATTCCGGAAAATCAGGATATTCCTTCCATTTTAGTAGCCATTAAACTCTATCAGGCCAAAACAGGGAATGTGGGAAAAGAAGCACCAGTCAGCTTTTTATCTGAAAAGGAGCAGACTGCACTTTATTCTAGTGAAGGTAAATTCAGGGTATCTCTTTACAAGGTAATGCTGTATTTTTACACAGCTGATGCTTTAAAATCGGGTGTTATCAGTCTGAAGCCAGCCTATCGTTATCTGTCACTTGAAAATTATTTACACCCCAAAGAACACTGGCAGGCTAACAGGAACCGATTATTGGAGGAAGCAGGACTGCTCGATTTTGCAGACATTGATAAGTTAATTGCAACCCTTCAAAAAAAGCTTCATGGGGCATATCATAAAACCAATCGCAGAATAAAGGCTGACAAGAATCCGCATATCAAATTTGATTTAAAGGGACGCATGATTCTGGCAACACCTAAAGTCGAAAAAATAAATACGCAGTCTGTATCTTCTCTATTTGCTGATCAGAAATATACATCGGTACTGAAAATATTGAGTGATATCCAACGGTTAACAGGCTATCTTGATTGTTTTCGCCATCATAGCGTTAAAGACAAGAAGATATTGCCCAAAACATCCATATATTATGCGGCAATTTTAGGTATGGGATGCAATATTGGTATCAGCAAGATGGCCAATGTTTCCAAGGGGATCACAGAAGATGTCCTGGAAAATTTTGTGAACTGGCACATAAGCCTGGATAACATTAATGCAGCCAATCAATGTATTCTTGAGCTGCTGGGCAAGCTGTCATTAGCTAAAATTTATCAAAAAAATCCAGATGAATTACATACATCCAGTGATGGACGAAAAGTCAGCGTAGTTGTTGAGTCATTGAATGCCAATAAATCGT
>JACCVV010000050.1 GCA_013697955.1 Tatlockia sp.
GACAGTTATCGATTAAAAGATAAAACCAAAGCGGGTATTATCAAAACTAAACAACAAGGGGTGGATCAGTTTTAGACTGCAGTTTCATACTAAAAGTGGATCACTTTTCAATTGCCGTTGACAATATCGCAGTATTTAAGCTTATAAATATCCCATTAAAAAAATTTGATGTAATAAACCAACGAACATCATACGACGGATATTTTTTTAGAATTAATATAATTATCCTTAATGAAAAAGAAGTAGAAAAAAATATTAAATCTTTAACATATCATCCATTTTATGATGATTTAAATGGTGACTTTATTAATAAGTGGGGAGGATATTGGAATTTAAATTTATACAGAATGGCAAAAAAAGAATTACATATTGCAATTGCTGCATCTTTGCTTGAAGACCTTCTTTTGCTTCATCACTCACTCCGCAATGAGTCAATCTATCTTAAAATTCGACGATTCATTGCTAGAATTCTTTTAAAAGATTTATGCTTAAATATTATCTTCTGGTCGTTAGTAATTTTAGGTGTTGCACGCGTAACGCATGAAGGTACTTTAGCATCGAAATATTTATCAGTAGGTAGATGCAGGAGATTTCTAAAATTGAATTATCTAAAATTTCGAGCATAGATTATGATAATGACTTTTCTGAATCAGAGCTACTAAAGAATGACTAAAAATTTATCTTCATCAATACTAAATTAGTACCGAAAATCCCTTCCTGACATTTGAGTATTTGAGTACTACTTTATTATACTTCATACGCCATTTGTAGCGTTTTCCAGAGGCAAAATTTATAATAAAATCAATAAGTTAATATGATATGGATGACTCACAATCCGTTGGTCCTAACTTTAAATCTTAATTTTTTAATCAATTTAACCTTCCCGATAACGTAGTACTATTAAAAATAAACCATGTAGCAAATTTGTAACAAACTCAGTTTGCTTCAAGGCTAATTCAGGCAATTTGAGGCAGTTTTTACTATCAATGTTACACCGCAAGTCACTGATTTATATCAAATTTATATTATCCGAATCTGGCTACGAACCAGGGGGTCGGAGGTTCGAATCCTTCCGGGCGCGCCATATAATTAAGGACTTACGTGAATTTTCGAAGATGCTCGTAAGTCACTATGATGCATTCCATCGAGTACACCCCAAGCTAATCCCCCACCACCAACAGATACAATCACAAGCTTCGGGTGGATTTTGTGCCACTACTTCATCGATAAAAGTTGAATTACCGCTCCATAATTGCTGGATGATCAAAGGGATGAATATAGGCAGCATCATGCTTTTTTGCAAAAGCTAAGGCCGCAACCTGTGCTTCACCCTCTTTGAAATGCAGCCCTGCTGACCCATAATTAGTATATACAGTATCAAACCATTAAGAGTTTGCCTATAAAAGCTCTTTTCTGACTATACGGATGTTCGCAATATTTTTGAATAACTCTTTCATCACTTAATTCTCCAAATATGAGAGGGAGATAGGTCCTTATTATGCAAAGAACAGGTAGATCAGAAATCCTGATACCAGTCATAGCTAGCAAAATAATCCCAGTGCAAACGATTGGCTTATGGATGTAATCCGTTCTTTGTCTAAAAATATCTTCAAGTCTGACTTCGCTCAACCCAAAACAAGCTCCTTTATTTTGTAACCTATTGAGAAATATGAACAGTTGCAAAATAATACTGATAATAATTTTTTTAGTCTGATTATTGGGCTACATGAACATTTGAGGGGCGTCTATTTAGATGTCAAGATAACTACCTGGCAATAGCCAAGAATTTAGTTTCAATTTAGAGTAGAGATGAATACCCCTTTGGCATGAATAATAATCTTAATTTTATAAAAAATAAAAAAACTACAGGCCATATCTAGAAAGGGTTTCCTTGACATGGTTGTCTATATTTAAATCACTAAATTATTTCTATGTAAAAAGGGTGAAGTCCTTACTCCAAGGGCTTCAAACCTATTTTAAAGTGAAGTGACCCACGGTATCCTGACGTACGGGTTTTCCCGCATATCCAGCCCAAACTGGCAATGCCTTTTTAATTTTATTTAAATACTACAATTCACTTTATAAATAATAATTAATGAGATATCGTTTTTGTATTTTAGTGGTAATTTGTAAGATTGTATTTTTTATTTTTGGAAATACACTAATCCAAAAATAATTATTTTTATAAGGACATTATATGAAATTAGAATTTAAAATTTGTCTTCCTTTTTTTTATTAGCATTACCTATTTCGAGCTTTGCTGATATTCCAGGTCAAATTGAGCATTGCCCATTTGTTAAAGAGATCCAACTAACACGTAGTACCGGAATAAATAATCTTGAACCAAAAGGCGTGCTAGTGTTCACCAGAAGTAGAACCCCTAACTAAATTAAATTCCGTAGTGATTGAGTTCCATCCAGTCCCGAAAGTAAAGTGTAATTATGGTACTGGTATTCCTGGTGGGAATGAATGCAGTTTTAGACCAAACTTTTCGTATACTATTGCAGGTTCTAATTGGTATGTTAGATCTGGAACGTTTGGCCATGCTAGATGTAATGAGGGAGGAAATCCAATTGGATGTCCCTTTAAATTCATAAGTTTTTAATCCTAGCGAATACTGTTTGTTACTATGGAATTTAAATTATTGCTTTGTATCGGTTAAAACCTGATCAAATATAATTATTACTCTCATTTAGTTATTAACGGATGTGCTAGGTTCATTCCAATACCTTGTGAACATGTCATGCTTGTTAAACAGCCATTTTCTGTTGAATAAGTGCAATGTAACTACTCTTGGATCAAACTCTTATATTAAAGATAAGGTTATTGAGAATCTATGTTTGGTATTTTAACTTGCTCCGTTGTTAGTAAAGTTATATTTTGTGTGTTCTATCTTCTATCGACACAGGCTCAGAAAGGTAAACTTTGGAACCCGGCATAAGATTTTGATTATATAGTGAGTTATCTCTTTTTTCTTTTCCACAATAGATTGAAAATTTAATTGAGTTGCTCTCTTGCGATATTTGTTTTGCGGTTAGACTAGATCCTGCTAATCCCAAATGATAATTCGTTTGAATTACAGAAGAAAATTCAGCAGGTGCTTCAAAATCTAATTTCAAAGTATGTTCATGCCCTTCCAACAAGGAATGATTTTTATAAGTTACTTGTCCCAAAGCCGATGGTTGTAACATCCAGATGCATTCCTGTGATAAATCATTTTCAGCTAAAATCCCTAATGCTAATTTACTCCCTGATTTAACTCTTTTAATCGAGGTGTCTTTTATCATTTCAACGGTACTACAGGCTTTAAAATTAGAATCATTGCTTTCAATAAGCTCAAAGAGAACACCATCAAGTTGAATATAATTACCCTTAGATAATTTATGTTTGCCGTGATATTTACATATTAATATCATTATTTTTAATTCAGTATTTTCATCACTTTCAATAACCTCAACATTATTATGAGCGTAACCAGAAAAGAAACAAAATAATTCATCTTTACTTTTTGCCATGATAAACTCTCGGAGATTTTAAACTCAATAATATTGAGTTATACCTTTAAATAAGTCTTCAATAGTTCCTGCATTTCTTCTGACTGAGCCTTAAGTTAGCCAAATATTTCTTTAATGAACCATTCTTTCTTCAAAAAAGAATGTCTTAATTATTAGGCGTAAATTCAAATTTCTCATGTTCTTTTAATTGATAAAGCACTATTCAATACCCGCTGGCAAATTCGGTAAACGTCTTAGGTCTGTAAGCGTGTTATATAGCGAGTAACAAATAAAGGTTTATCTGATAGAAGCGCTTTTATAAGTCTTTCCTTTTTTTCTGAAATGATGTTGCATAAGTGCTTCTGAAAATGCTTAGTCACCGCTGGTGTCCAACTATCGACAAATCACTTGCGACGTCATTTTGAAAATAATGAATTTTCATAAGTCGCTCTTTTTGCCTTTTCAGTTTTTTTACGCGAACCAAACTGACATGCACTGGATAATTATAAAAAAGCCAAGCTGAAAGTGCATTGGTGTCAAAATGAATAGCTAAGGGGTAAAATCTTATCTATCACAAACAAATTAGGGGATTGAAATTTTTAACTTTAAATCTAATTAGCCTAACGACCCAATCATCTATTTGAAAATCGAATCCTGCCTTTTAGGTAACAGGAACCTGAGGAAATGGTAGCCAATTTCAAGATTAAGCCTTAATAAATCGTTAAGGATTAATCTGTATTATTCTTTCGCATAAATATAAATGGAAAAACTATGCGTAGTAAGTTCAATCCCTATGAAGTTTTAGGAGTTTCTCCAACATCAAATGCTACAGATATAAGAAGAGCTTATTATAAACTTTCGTTGAAGGCTCATCCTGATAGAAAGCCTAAAGAGGAAAAGGAAGATAGTGAAAAAAAGTTTAAAAAACTCGTTAAAGCTTACGAAATGCTAACGAAAACAGAAAATTTTTCTAAAAATAATGCTAATAAAAATCTAAAACAATTAAATTATATAGATCAAAAAGATGTACTGAATTGCGATATTTTGCCAGATCTTAAAAATGATAATTATGAATTTAAAAAGCAAATTTTTGCGCCAAATATTGGTTTAGACGATTTTAATGAAAGGTATAGGAAATTAAAAAAGCAAGATAAGCTAAAAGAAAAATTCAGTACTTATCATTTGCTCACTTACAATTTGAAAGGGATTTGCAATCTCGATAAAGAAACTATAATGAAAAGGATTGAAAGAGGAGAAAATAATTATCGTTATATTTCGACGGATTCTATAAATGAAAAAGCATTATTGTGGAAGGCTGAAAGAAAAGGATGTGCACCCATATATTTATTTGGAACAGCCCATCTCAGTATCGATAACTTCAACATTAAAGACAGGTTTGATGACCTGTTTGATTATCTTATTGAACAAGTTGATGTTGTATTACCAGAAATAGAAAGTTGTTGTATCTTTGGCTTTGGTGAAAATATTGATGAATTCATCGTCTTAAAAGCACATCATAGAGAAAAAGAGCTAAGGCCATTAGAAAATAGGCTTATTAGAATGACTACTATGTCTGAAAAACTTTTAAATAGCATTAATTCAAACTCATTTTCATTTTCTGAGTCGAAAATTAAGGAATTAACACGGTCCTATTTGACGGGCAGTAATTTTATCTCTATGAATGAAACCGTTACTTCTGAACTTATCAAATCTGCAATCAAAAGAAATTTTTTCTGGATGGAAGATATTTTATCACAATCGTATCATAGAAAAACTTCTCTTGTCGTCGCTGGTGGAGCTCATAATTCTGGCCACTATGGCCTGCCAAATCTTCTAGCTTATGAGGGGTATAAACTTACACCTTTATTTAAATCAGCTCCCACTAGTAAAAAAGTCATAATACGCAATCTTGTTTTTGGCACCAATAATTTATTTTTTCAACCTGAAATCAATAGAAAGAATGAACAGGAAATGCAAATAATTCCTTATAATATGCGTTGATTTTTCCTCCATTCATCCTCTTCGTTGGACCCACTAAAACCCTTACAGAAACTAAATAGTATATTAATAAGGAATTTTTGAGAAAATCACTTATGACTAATTTTGCACTTTTTGTGATAATAAAGCACGTTATCTTCCAACCTTACTACATGAAGGTCTTTACTCACCTGGCTCTGCGAAGATTGTTTTAGGGTGCTTATTTTGTAAAAGGTTCAAGCGCTCACTCAAAGTAGATCGCATTTTGGTAGAAGGTTATAATTTATTAGTCATGAAGTTAAAAAAGCCGATGAAATGCCCGTGGGAGGGAATTTCAGACTTTAATACAAAGAGATTTGCCTAATTAAATCATTACAAAACCATTCCCAAGATTAACTTCAGGTCGGTCAAGCTGAATTGTTTTTTCCTCATCACTTAATTTCTCGAAGATAGTATGCATATCTTGCTGCATATTTTTAATTTGTTCTAACTGAAAAGTATTTGATTTAAAAAAGTTAGGTTCCTGTCCGAAAGTTACACAGAAAATTAAAAAATTTACACATGATTCTAAGAAATTTAATATAGCTTCTAAAGTTGTTGTTTTGCTAATTGATTCCTGAAGAGCTTCTTCGGCAATTTCCTTGATAGAGACAAATGCATTAGTGAGTTGCGTCGGAGTTATTTTTTGAGGAGAAAATAATTCATCAATAGGAATGATTGCAGCTCTTTCAAAATTCAGGTTTGGATACACTATAGGTAATAATTTTTTATTAATTTTGTCACATATCGCTAGCGCTTTAAATTCGGCCAGAGTTTTAGTATCTAAAGTAGTCCAAGGCGATTCTGAAAAGTTGGAGTTTCCAGTGGTGACTTTGAGAACTAAATCAAGGCGAGATTTTGTTAAATTTACTGTTAATTTTAAATTGTAGTTTATAAAATCTGCATAATTTTTTTTAAATTGCTCTATGTTACTTGACATGTAATTCCTACCATCTTGCTAATTTATAATCTTTGTGACAACAAATGTATCATCTATTGGCTAAATGATCACTAATTAGATATTAAAAACAAAGAGTGATACGAGACTTACGATAATCTTTTATCTAATATTCAATGGAAATCTTCTTTAATACTCAATAATATTAATCAGTTTCCTCATCGCGAAGATGAATTATTTGAGCATCTCGTGGAAAAAAAATGATCTTAGTTTAACCAAACCTTTCTTAATTAATCCGTAATAAATAGGTCTTTTATAAAGGCCTCCCCGAATAAAAAAGAAAAAATCTATTCTTTTTTTAAAGATATAATAAAACTTAAAAATTTATTACTAGAAGGTTCAGCTCTAGACAATGTAAATTTGATCTTTAAAGATTTTCCCTCATCATAAAACTGAAATTATTGAGATTTTTCCAGCCCTAAGTTTAGACAAGATATTAGAAACAAAAAAAATCCATAATTAAAAGAATTTATAAAAGTGGGGTTATCCAAATATGTAACCTTTATCGATTCCAGCTTCTGTTTACTATTTTTCACGAGAATAAATATAACTATTCAAATGCTTGAATATTCCCACCGTTTTCCAATCCCTAATATCTATTTACAAGTTATTAAATGAGAAGTACAAGGTGACAAGAATGCCAAAGAGTTCATTGAATTAATAAAAAAAATTATCAGGATATAAAGAAAAAATATTTAAGGTAATCTTTAGAGCTCCCGCATTTTTAAGGAATTTATTCTTGAGTGTTGATTTGCTAAATCGCATGGCTAAAGAATTTCCTGAGTACACCGATGTATTTTCTTGTACTGATTTAGATATTGCCGCTAAAAAAAACTTTAAAGCTTTGCAAAAATAAATATTGAATATACAAGAGGAGCAGCAATTGTTTGTTCTCAAAATCTAAACAAAGAATGTACTTCACATCTAGCGATTTACTTGAATAGATCTACTAGTGGAAAAATTGCCCAAGTTAACAAACAAGCCTATGATAATGTGAAAGTGGCCTATCTGGATCAATTAGATAAAGAAAGTCTAGCTTTTAAATAGTTGATTAATACTATCCGAATTAAACAGTTCTATATAATTTAATTAGAAGCTTAGAGGTGGTGGTAGAGGAAATACTAATTAAAGTTTACGTCAGAGATTCAATTATATGAGATAGTTGATTCCCTCTTGCAATTTAAAGGAGTATGCATATCGATACTTCCATCTAACTCACCTAAATCTATTGAACTGATTAAGCGTTGGAGCGCACGAGATTGTACCGGCTTTAAAAGGATTGTGGTCATGCCAGCATCAATACAACTATCCAAATGCTTTATTTGCGTGATTTCGGTTAATGCCACTATAGGTATAGA
>JACCVV010000083.1 GCA_013697955.1 Tatlockia sp.
ACATTAAAAACAAAGAGTTAATTTTATGTAAATAATTAAGACTTTTATAAAGTCAGCCTCCATAAGTCAGATTTTTAACTTAAATGGGGAAATTTACATCTAATTTAACGCTTAAGTGGGTTGGCTGTTCCATTGCTCCCTATGCCCCTTAATATAAAATGTATGAGAATTACCTAAAGAAAATTTTGTGATCTATCACTCGATTTCTAAGCTTCAAAGATAAACATTGTGGGAAATAAATGTTTGCATACTCTTAAGGAAGATATTAAAATTTTTTATTTTTTAGTTCAGTATTAGATAATGTTATTATTTAATGATGGTTTAATTTAATTTTTTAATTCATAGGATATGTTGATTTTTTTCAATTTTTACTCTTGAAAATTATTTAGCCCTGTGAGAGATTTAATAAATTTCAAGGGGTTAATATGCCAAGCTTTAATATAATTAAAACTTTATTTGTTATAACTTTATTACCTATATCTTTTCCGATTTTTTCCATGGTTACGACGTGTCCAACTCCAAACCAAGTTAATCAATTGTTTCCAGAAGGATCGAGTTCAACCCAACAAGTGCCATTTATTGGCCCAATGATGCTTGAGAAGCCTAACAGGGACCCTGTCAGAGAGTTTAGAGGCGCAGTTCTTGGCGACGACGGACCATTACTTTGTATATATAACAACGCTCAACTAAAGCAAACTTTTAGTTTTTTTGGTAATTGCAAAATAGTACAGCCTAATTGGACTTCATTTGGAATGTGTCCCGTAGGAGATAATGATTTTGCCTCAAGCGTAAACGATTGTAAAATTAATTGTGAAGGTAAATTCGGAATTTGACGTGCCTTTTATGCTTGAAATCCAGATTAGTTTAAGAGCGTACTTTTCACAGTTTGATAAATGTAATAATCAGATTTTAACCACCTGATTTAATTGAGGAAAATTAATCTTTGAAGGTTTTTTGATGCTTTAAATATCAATTCAACATTTTCAAGAAAGTCGAACTCATCAATATGGACAATTGAAACGGACCTTTTTCCAGACCGAACCTCTAAAAGATTGAAGATCCACACAGTTGATCATTTTGCCATCACATTATTTATGATGAGCGAAAATCCTCAAACTCCTTTTGAATTCTCAATAAACCGGACTCAAAGCAGCACTCGACCTATCTATCGAGTGCTAGATCCAATTATTTGTTGACGATGCTGTAATCTATACTTCCTGGGAAGCGATGATGACTCACAGTGTACTCATTAACTGGCGAGGTATCGCGGTGATGGCAATGCAAGTTCTCGTTGTTTAGGCTGAAACGGATAATAATTGTTTTGTTAGGGATGGTTAAAGTGTTGTAAATCAATTCACCACTCATTGGAACATCAGCAGAAGAACCATTTATTCTAAAAACCTGTACTTGTTTCGAAGTTAAAATTTGCGAGGAATTGGGGTTTATTTGGGCACCAGTGATAGTGGCTCCTGATAAATTCAAATCCTCAGCCAATTCGTTGTTTACTTTAACTTCAAAATCATTACAAGGGGTGTTGGCATGGGCTACACCAACAAGTAACAAAGTTGAAATACAGGCTAATTTGAATTTTTTCATAACTTCATCCTTAAATTGTTTGTATTAACACCTAATGAGTCAACATTTGTCTTTAATTAGGTGACTATACTATCTCACTACGTAGACAAAATTGTCAATAGTTATAAGAATGGGTTAAATTACAGAAAGGGTCAACGCGCAAACTGCATAAATTTTTTATTGTTGCTTCTGGTCTAAAGTTCCAAACCTCCTCAATGATGTCTTTGTATATTTTGATTCGCGATGCGCAACATGCTATAGTTAACCTATGATTAAAACATTTAAACATAAGGGTCTTAAACTTTTCTTTGAGAAAGGTGATCATTCTGGTATTCAAGCTAAACACCGGAATAAATTAAGGCTACAGTTATCAGCGCTTAATACCGCAACTATTATTGATGATTTGGATTTGCCAGGTTATGGACTCCATCCACTGAAGGGTAATCGAAAGAATTGCTGGTCAATAATTGTGAATGGAAACTGGCGTGTAACTTTTGAATTTAAAGAAAGCAATGTTTACATAATTAACTATGAGGATTATCACTAATGACTATGCACAATCCACCGCATCCCGGAGAATTTATATGGGGTACTTACATCGAGCCGTTAAATATCAGCTTGAGAAAAGCTGCACATGATCTTGATGTTTCGCCTTCAACGTTTTCAAGACTGATAAAAGGTGATTCAGATATTTCGCCTGAGATGGCACTAAAATTAAGTAAGGCTTTTGGGCGAAGTCCAGAAAGCTGGATGCAAATGCAAGCTGATTATGAACTATGGAATGCGAGAAAACGTGTAAACCTAGATCGAGTAAATGTTATCTATCATCATGCGCATTAAGCCTATTAGTGAATGATCAATAGTAAGTTTGAAAAAAGTAGTTGCGATCCTGGTGCAATTTGTGGTCGGATTTTTGAGACTATTAAATGAATAAGCCTTTTTGTCAAAAAAGACTAAATTGCTAGTTTTAAAAGAGGTTTATTAATGGAAGACGATTCAGCATCTATATTCTTCTCAGCTTTTAATAAATTATCCATCGAAGACAGTATTTTTCTAAAAATATCAGCGGGTAAAATAGTAGTTTCGGGCGATTTCCAAAAAGTGATAACACCGTCATATTCCGTTTTAAATTCTTTGAATAGTTTTAAAGTTTTTTTCAGCTTAGGATCAATGTTGTTTACATTTAATACTTTTAATAAATTATAAAGTAATGCCCTATCAGCATCACTTTGATCAGCAAAGCGGTAGGAAAGAGAATCATATTGTTTCAATGCTCCCTCATACCCTTGTATCAATACAAGAGTATAAAATGCTGAACATACAAAGGTAAGTGGGATGACCAGAAAAATCATTAGTAATAGTGAATAAGCAACATAACTCAATCTGTTGGATTTAGAGGAATAATTTAAATAATTTAGAAAGGCCACGTAGAATGCTATAGGTGTGGCTATAAACGCCAATAAACTAGTTATTCCTAATTTTAATTCACGATTAGCCATAGATCTTGCTGAAGAAAATTTTTCAAGCATTCTCACGCAATCAATCAGTTGAGGTAAAATGAGCAGAGTATTATCAACTTCCTTTCTATGACTAAAAAACGTTGGACCTGTTAATTTATTTATAGCAGGAGAAAAAAGAACAAGCTTACCTTTCGAATTTATGGGTTCCTCATTGTAAGAAATATTTTCATCATCACTTAGCGAGTCAATACTTTGGTCTTGTTTTATATACATCAATGGTCTCCTAAACGTTAATTTTATCCTTTTATAACCTTAATGGGGTCGAACGGAAGAACCCCTATATAGTGTGCAGGAATTTGGTATTAAAAGAACAGAAGACTATATTTTGGCAATTGATACAAATTTCCAACACCTCGCTGAAGATCCGCTGATTTCTCGAACATGTGATGATGTTCAAGAGAGTTTAAGAGCATTTAATATTGGTTCTCATGTTATTTTTTTCAAAATGACCCATTACGGTATTGCAGTTATTCGCGTACTCCACCAATCCATGGACTTTAGTAGACACCTTTGATTTCATCCTCATTTATAATGATAATTAAATTTCGAGCAAACGGAGCAATTTTTATCGTTTCAAAGTTAAACTTTTAATAAATACCTCTGCTTCTTCCTTAATTAATCCAGTGAGCAGAAACTCACCACCTAGACTGCCTTGAATTACGGGAGATGATATAACCCTACCATTTAGAATTATATTAACTTGTTTCCCAATGTTTCTATCGGTAAGTTCTTCTAATTTACTGGCAGCAAGGTTTTTAATTTTAAATGCAATACGTGCTCATTTGAAGCATTTTCATCTAATGTTGCAGAGTCAACTGTTGAACTATCAAACCTCATCTGACTTTGGATCACTTGGAATAGCATTGACTGTGGTTGTGTGTTTGTACTTTTTGCAGTTGAGGTTGAACTCGAGGCTATTACAATGGGAAAAAAGGCCGCCCCAAAGATTATTGTTGTTGTTCTCAATAAGTTGTTCATTTTATAGCATCTATGATGCAAAATATGAAGGAAAAGGTCATTAGGACAGTGATTTTCTTCCCTTTCCTGCTTCTGCAATTTAGAATAGTCTTTTTTTTAAGCATATTTTTTCTCCATAATTTGGCTAAATAGTATAGCCAAATAGATGATTTCATTTTGATCATTAGGTGCAATGTTATATATAACCTCATTATTACCATTTGTAGATATTGGCGGAAGGTTAGGAGTTGCTGGAGTAATATTCACCCATTTAAATTTTCAATAGGTCTGGTTACTATGATAATCAGATTTAATTTAATCGGTCTCACGGCACAACCAAGCGAAAACCAACTATTTTCCAATTTATTTATACTGTCATTAGCTAGATAGCGACTTAAAACAAGGATCATTTTTTGCAAACTCATCGAATATGATTTTTGTTACTGACGCCACAATATCATCCTTCCCCTTAGCATTAGGTTTATTTTGTACGCTATAAATAGCTAATACAATTGGTTTACACATGGGTGACCACATAATGCCAATATCATTAGCAATACCATAATCTCCAGACCCTGTTTTATCAGCAACAGTCCACCCAATTGGAACACCTGCACGTATTCTTTTATAACTTGTCGTATTGTTTTTCATCCAAGTGATGAGCTTAGTTTGCTGTAGCTTTGCTAAACTATTTCCAAGCGTTAATTTCTGTAAACTTATGGCCATATCTTTAGGTGTAGACGTATCATCATCTTTTTTGGGATCAGAATTTAAATTGCTTTCATAGTGTTTTATATTAAATGTTGTATTTCCGATTGATTGTGCAAATTCAGTTATAAATTTTGGCCCACCTAATTTTTTCATAATAAGATTAATAGCAGAATTATCACTATAACTTATACTTGCCTCTGATAATGCTTCAAGGGTCATTCCATTAGCCATATATTTTCCAGTAATGGGATGCCAGAAAACTAAATCATTTTCTGTGTAGTATATTTTCTCCTGCAATAAACTTTTATTTTTTTCACTTTGTTTCAATAAAGCAGCGACTCCTATTAACTTAAATGTGCTTTGGACAGGAAATCGTTCGCTGGATCGATATTGTATGACTTGATTATTATTTGTATTTATCCCATATACCCCAATTTTTCCGGTGAATTGCTTTTCTAGCTTCCCAAGATTCTCTTGAATTGTATTAGAAACTTCTGGTGTCTTGGCAAGTACAGGGTTTATAAAAGAAGTGGCAAAAATAAATGATAATATATATTTCATAGATATACTCTTCAAACCTCTATTTAGCATAAATAGAATGGCCGTTTATGCTACTATAATGATTTATTCTTGTACACTACAATAAGAGATGTTTTAGTTGATTTTTTATAGTAGTAGTTCTAAGCGAAACCTCAGTGTTACTTTAGAATTTCGGGCCTTAAATATTTATAAAGCGTTTCTCTACTGATTCCAAAAGTGATAGCAAGTTTAGTTTTGCTCCCCAGCAAGCGCTTTTTGTTTAAGTAAGTTAATTTGTTCCTGATTTAAAGAAGGCTTTCTACCTTTGTATTTTCCTTTTTGTTTGGCCAGGGCAACGCCTTCAAGTTGTCTTTCCTTAATTAATGCCCTTTCAAATTCAGCAAATGCGCCCATAATCGAGAGAAGTAAATTAGACATGGGTGAATCATCACCCTTAAAAACTAAATTTTCTTTAATAAATCGCAGAGTAACATCACGTTGATTCAGGGTTTTAACAAGCTGCCTTAAATCATCTAAGTTTCTGGCTAATCTATCCATGCTATGGACAACCACCTCATCACCATCCCGAACATAATCTAGAAGTTTGGTTAGTTGAGGTCTTTGAAGACTTTTACCGGAAATTAAATCAATAAATTTTTTATCGAGGACCATCCCTTCGAGTTGGCGTTCTGGATTTTGATCCACTGAACTGACTCGGATATAGCCGATGGTTTTGCCTTTTGTAGTCATGAGGGTTATTGTTAGTTAATTTGTCAAGTTAGAGTTTATAGGTTAAATGGATTGTGTAAATTAATTAAAAATTACACCCTAATTAGACACTTTTTTATAAATAATAGAATGACAAGTTAGGGTATACTCTAAATGCACACTCATTCATTGCTTCGCAACAGGTTTAGTTGCAAATCCCTTTTGCCAAGTTGGGTAGACTATTTTTACCCACTCCTTTGAATCAATGTAAAGTTATCATATGCTACAATGCTAAAAATTTGTCCACAAAGTATATATTGATAATGAGACTACTTATAATTGAAGATGAAATTAAAACTGCCGCTTATCTAGAGAAAGGATTAAAAGAAAATGGATTTATTGTTAACGTAGCCCATGATGGAAGAGAGGGGCTATTTTTAGCAAATGAATATACCTATGATTTAGTAATTTTAGACGTGATGCTCCCAGTCGTAGATGGTTGGACCGTTATTAAAGAATTAAAAAAACTTCAATCGGATATCCGTATTTTATTTTTAACAGCAAAAGATGGTCTGAGTGATAAAATCAAAGGATTTGAATTGGGCGCAGATGACTACCTAATTAAACCTTTTGCTTTTTCTGAATTACTTGCCCGTATCAACGCACTTTTAAGGCGCCATGCTATTCAAAGAACTGATAAATTAACCATTGCAGATCTTGAAATTGACCAGCTTAAACATAAAGTTTTACGCAATAATCAGCGGATTGATTTAACATCACAAGAATTTAAGTTATTAGTTTTTTTAGTTGAAAACAAAGGCAAGGTTCTTTCACGTACTTTATTAGCCGAATCAGTATGGGGGATTAATTTTTATACCGAAACAAACGTTGTAGACGTTGCCGTAAAAAGATTAAGGCATAAAATAGATGCTGATTTTGAAAAAAAACTCATCTATACATTACGCGGTAGAGGTTATTACATCGATGAATTTTAGAAATTTTTTCTCAAAATCAATTTGCTTACAATTAACATTTTTTTATAGTTGCCTGGTAGGACTGTTGATGTTGATAATGTTTGCATTATTTTATTGGGCAATGTTAAACGTTTTACATAATGCAGATGAACAATTTATTTCAGATGAAATCATTATTTTATCCAACATTCTTAAACAAGATAATTTTGATTTAAAAGCAATCAAACAAGAGGTGCAAGATATACCTCAATCGTTAGAAAATTCCTTTTACCATTATTACATTCGAATTTTGGATAAAGACCAAAATATTGTAGCAATAACACCCAACATAGAAAGCATAAACTTCAACTTTCCTAATTCCAATCTTAATGTCTGGTGGGACGCACCTAATGGAAAGCAATATCTATTAAGACAGGCCGTTACTACAGTAAACAATAATATATGGAAAATTCAGATTGCTCTCGATATTAGCCATCAACAGTTAATAATCGCTCAATATCGTAACATTGTATTATTGGTAATTTTCATAAGCCTTATTTTATGCATATTTATCGGCCACGTAATTTCGAGATATGGCATGAAAAGTTTGAAAGATTTAACTGAAAAAACTAAAAAAATCACAGCACATGATATACAGCAGCGCATTGATTCTAAATTATGGCCTCAAGAATTGCAGGAGTTAGGGGATGCTTTCAATAATATGTTAGAACGTATTGAAGATTCATTTCATCGACTGAACCAACTTTCTAATGATTTGGCTCATGAATTACGAATTCCACTTACAAATCTGAAGGGTGAAGCGGAAATTGCACTTTCTATGAATTACT
>JACCVV010000013.1 GCA_013697955.1 Tatlockia sp.
TTTGCCCAGAAAATGGATGATTTATTATCCGTCTATTTCCCCACGCCAAAGGCACTAATACAATACGCAATAACTAAAGAAAAGAAGAAAGGAAATACAAAAGGTTTTTTTGGGGACAACTATGCAGCTGTTAAACGTTCTTACGAGACTGTTTCTGAAAACAGATTTTCACCACGCTTATTTAGCAGAATTGATAAAGGAAAAGAGCACATGCTTCCTGAAACCCTCGCTTCATCTTTTGAGTGATGACGGCTCTATTGAATTCGATAAAAATAGGGCTCCGTTGCAGACGATATGAGCAGGGTCAAATCTGTTTGCAAACCCCCGCAGCGAAAATTGTAGAAAATTTACTCACATTCATATAGTAAGCTAGTTCAAATTACTATAATTTTGCTTTGGTCCCATAATTATCCTCGGCTTTCGGAATATCTTGACCTAACCAATTTACTGAGCGACCGCCATCTATAGTTATGGTTGTACCAGTCATCCATTTATTGTCTATAACTGATTCAACAGCTTGGGCTACTTCCTCAGAAGTTCCTCCTCTATTTAATGGTATTCCAGATATGCGTTGGTTCCATAATGTTGGCGCTTTATCCCATATATATTTATTTAAATTGGTAGATACAAGACCAGGAGCAATATCATTAACCCTAATATTATATTGAGCTAATTCAAATGCAGCAGATTTTGTTAATTGATTTAAAGCAGCCTTACTAACCTCATATGAAGATAGCCCGGTGGGAAGTTTCCTGCTTATTGAAGTGATATTAATTATGCAATAGTCTTTTAGCTCATCTTGTTTTTTAGAAATTTCACCTTGTTTTAATATCATACGTTTAGCAAACTGCTGTAATAAATAAAAGGGGGCTATAGCGTTTACTTCAAAAACTTTTTTAATGTTTTCTTGTGAAAGATTTAGTAAAGAGTTTCTATCTATAATACCAGCGTTATTGATTAAAATATCTATATCACTAAAGAATGCATAGCTTTCTATCACTAGGCGATCTCGGTCGAATTCATTTAATAAATTGATTTTAATTGCTAGAGCTTTTACTCCAAACGATTCTATTTACTCTATTACCTTGTTTGCAGCCATTAAATCCGAATTATACGTAATAATAATGTTTGCACCTTGTTTTGCTAGATTAAGAACTATGGCTTTACCCAAACCATTGCTACCGCCTGTTATAACAATATTTTTATTCTTAAACTTCATATAAAAACCTATATTATTGAAAAAAATTTGATCATATCTGATATCAAAAGCAAATGATAAAACATTCTTAATTTATATGAAAATTTACTCCGAGTTTTTCAGCAAATATGAGGATTATCTCTCATAAAGATTATATATAATTAGCGAGGTGAATTCTCCCAATTTAATTACTTATGCTTACACATTGGCACTAGCATGCAATCTATGAAGCACTCAATCTGACCCCTTCATCTCTTATTTAAGTTTTTTCCTATAAACTACTAGAGAGGTCAGGGACTATGTTGGACGAAGCTTTATAATTGTCTTTAATCTCCTTTAAAAGAATCCTAATCTGGAAGCAGTTCAATTATTGCGAAGTTAGTCTACTTTTTGAAGGGGTGTCTTGCTAGAAAATTTCATTCTACTATGCTTTAAAATTTTAAAATTGTTACTAAGGTAATTGATGCACTTTTTATTGATTCATGGCTCATGGCATGGTGCCTGGTGTTGGGAAAAGCTTACTCCTTTTTTTATTGCAAAAAAACCACCAAGTGACTTGTCTTGAACTTCCAGGCAGTGGTCAGCGTTTTGCAGAAATTGATAAGGTAAGCCTTCCTTTACTTACAGATACACTGCGCCAGTTTTTAACTGAAATCAATTCTTCAGTCACAGTTGTTGCCCATTCTTTTGCTGGTTTGCTAATCTCTCAGTTAGCGGAACGCTTTAATAAAAAAATAGACCATATTTATTACCTAGCAGCTTGGTTACCTAGAAAGGGCTATTCTTTAATTGACATGGCAGTGGAATATAAACTCTGAGCTTCCCTCTATTTTTGTGCCAGCCAAAAAACCCACTTGGACAGCGTTGGATATGGGGCTTGGGGAGCAATGGAACAGCCAATCCACTTAAGCGTAAAATTAGATGTAAATTTCTCCATTTAAATTAAAAATATGACTTGTTGAGGCTGATTTTATAAGAGCCTTAATTATTTAAATAATATTAACCCTTTGTTTTTATGTCTTTTATTCCCTTAAGTGGGTTGGCTGTTCCATTGCTCCCCAAGCCCCAACATAATAAGCCAGGCATTAATGATTTAAATGACGCTTTGTAAAGGTTATAAACTACGGCAGAAATAAGTACAAAACCAATTAGATAACCAAAGCCTTTTAATGAAGTGATTCGCCCGCTGTGTTGCATGAATACATAGGTTAATAAGGCAACGAAAGCAAAGGTTAATTCTTTAATAACCGTATCAATCGACAACCTGTCCATAATATGAAAAAGGGCTGAAAAATAAAATTGGATTTTAATAACTGGAGGCAATTCTTTTCGTTCAACAGGATAATCTATTTTTTAGGGGAATCATGCTTTATAAGATTTACTTTTTTAGCATTTATAGATTCAATTAATAAATTGCGATCGAATTGATTAGGCACAAGTGTTTCGATTTTATCTAAGTAAATTTGTAATAACTCATTCACCTTGTCACGCTCACCTATGTCTAATTCTTCCAATTGAAGATTATTAATATCATCGTTTGTAAGGCTACTAAAACTAGAATCGTGTTTTAAAAATTCTAATTTAGAAATAGTAAGCCTGTGATCTTTTTGCTCATCAGTTAAATATTCAGAGGGATATCCTGAAGGAGTAATGGGTAGATGATTACCAAAAATTAAGTATAAATAAGGGTAAAAATTTACAGTCTGGCGCATTTTATCATTAGCAAGTTCATGAAAGTAAAAATTAGAATATTGCTCGACTTTATAGATTTTATTGCCATTTGGTAAAAAGTTTTGATCTAACTCTGCTGTAAACAAAAAATTTTTATTCCCAAGACTATATTCCAAAGTATCAGAATTTAATTTTAATTCATCATATGTAATGAAATTAAATAACTTAAGCCAACTATTTAAAAGTAATGGTCCTGTGGGATTCAAAGCGGGATCAATAACCCATATTTCTCCTGAATCGTCACGAATACTTGCAGCTTCATGAAATTGCCAGTTTTCCTAATACGCCAAATCAAGTACTCATCGAAGCCGCAAGAAATGGAAATTTTAAATTGGTTAAAGCTTTAAAAGAAAAGCACTGCGCTTGCCCAATAGTTTACTCAAGCTCAGCAATTTGTGCCGCAGCGGAATCTGGTTATATGAATATTGTTCAATATTTTTTCTCAAATGATGACAAAAGAGCATATGACAGTATGGGCTTTATATTATCTAGTGCCGCAAAGGGTGGGAATCGTGATGTGGTCATAGTATTAGTCGATAAACTTTGCAAGTTCAATGATGAAACTAAGTTTAAACTTTTGCTTCAAGCGGGGATTAGTGCATCTGAGAACGGTAACCTCAATATTCTTAAATATTTAATTGAAGAAGCAGGACTTGATCCATCAATGGACTGGAATTCTATGCTTTTCCACGCTTTTGAATCTAAGAAAACAAATATTATACTTTATCTTAATTCTTTCCCCGCAGTTCAACAAGCAATGTACGATAATTACCCACAAAAAGTTGAAGATTTAAAAACGGAAACTATAAAGAACTATTGTAGTGCTCTAGAAAAATACAGCACTAATTATTGTCTTTTTTTTAAAAAAGAAGCATCTTCGTCTATTTTAAATAACGATATTAAACAATATTTAGTTACCGTGGGTGAAAAATTAATTCAAGATGAGCTAAATTTATCTGACGACTCCCATAAGTATCTATTTCCTTGATTAATAAACTCTGATTTGAGTTCATACACTAATTATTTTAATTATTTAAGGGAACGAGTTTGTATTTATAATAACCACTAGGGAACCGAACCAAAATCCTTCGTTTTGTGATACTCAAATTGTAAGGGTAGTAACTATGTAATTTATCTGGGTCTCCAAAAAAACAGTCCCTCTAGGCGGG